>SLCK01000017.1 GCA_007125845.1 Gemmatimonadota bacterium | reverse complement strand
CACGCGGATGGGAGCACGGATCCCATCTCGATCGAGGTGCATGAGCCCCATGATGACGACGAGGCCCTGGGCACGGTCGAGATCATCGATCGGGGCCAGACCGCACGGCCGGTGGTGGCGACCTGGACGCACGACGGCGGCTGGGAAGGGGAGCTTCCCGTGCTCGATCTCGCGGCTGCGGAGCGACTGTCGCTCGGCGCGCGCATCTACGACGGTGACGGGCAGGAGCACACCCTCGAGGAGGACGGCGAGTGGTCCGTTCGCTTCTGGACCGCCGAAGGGGCTGAGGAAGGGATCGTGGATCTCGACCGCGACGACATCTTCCACGGCGACCACGTGCATCTCTACGGCCTTGAGGCGGGCACCACCGAGCTCGTCTTCATCCTCTGGCACGACGACCACGCGGAGGACCAGACGGACGGGATCGAGTTCACGGTGATCCACACCGACTGAGCGTTCCCGAATCGGGATAGGGGGCAGCCGGAGATCCCGGCTGCCCTTTGTCCCGATTGTTTCCCCCCTATCCACCGCCGCCGGCCTGTGGCGTCGCGGCTCCAGGCATCCACCAGGAAGCCGCTGGCAAGCTCGGCTTCGTGACGATGCCGGAAGCGGGCCACCTCCACGACCGTATCCGGATCCGCATCTTCCTCGGGTCCGGGATTTGCCTCGGGTGCGGGAGAGCTCGATCTTTCGCTCATGCATCGACTCCGCTTCTTGCTCTTTCGATTGATGAATCCCGAGAGGACGCTCCAGGTGGCGCCTTTCGGGCGGTCTGCCCGCTTTTCGATCCAGGGGTGGGAAGAGCTCCGCCAGGCCCGTCCCGGCCCGGCCGAGCTTGCCGTGCTCCGGCGGATCGTGGACCATCTCGAACCGGGGGACGTGGTCTACGATGTGGGAGCCAACATCGGCTTCGTGAGCCTCGTGGTGGCAGCCCATCTCGACGGTCCCTCGGCCAGCGTCCATTGCTTCGAGCCCGAGCCCCGGAACTTCGAGAGCCTCGTTCGAAACATAGGCTTGAATGGCCCCGAGGGCCGGGTAGTGCCCCACAGGTTGGCTCTTGGTTCGGAGGCGGGAGAGGCCGAGTTGTTCGTGCGAGGAGGTCCGGGGGAGGGGCGTCATTCCACGGTGTCCCCCGGGCGCTCGGACAGGTCGATTCGGGTGCCGATCTCGACCGTGTCCGAAGTCGTCGACCAGTTGGCGCCAGCGCCGAACGTGCTCAAGATCGATGTGGAAGGTGGAGAGGGCCGGGTCCTGGCGGGGATGGGGCCCTGGCTCGACGGAGGAGGTCGGCTACGGGAGATCTTCCTCGAGATCCACCCCAGAGGTGAGGCGGACCGCATGCCCAAAGGGGAGCCGATCGATGAATGGCTTGCCGGACGGGGCTTCTCGGCGGTGTGGGAGGGCAAAGAGGGCTCTCGGCTCCACCGGCATTATCGCTGACATCCCGCAAGCCATCTCGTTCTTGTCCTTCCGGACCGCTCGGCGTACGTTGCCGATTGCGTCCCGGGGGGCTCCACTCGGCGTGTCGACTCGATCGACCTACCGAATCCTGCCGGGGGGCAACGCGTGCTTCTTGTGTCAGGCCGACCTCAGATGGTTGAATATCTGACCTGACGAAGGACCGGTGGCGCGGTCCTTTGTGCACTTCGACCCGATTCGGAGGTAGCAGTGATGCCCTTCTCAAGCCGACATCTTCTCGCGTTCGCGGTGACCGTTCTGATGGCGGTTTCCGTTGCGGAGGCCCAAGCGCAGGTTCCGAACAACCCGTACCGGCCCAACTACGAGTGGGGGAATCTCCCCGATGATCGGGTCTGGGGTGCGACGAGCGCGATGTATCCCTCTCCGGACGGGAACCTCTGGGTAGCCGAGCGTTGCGGCCAGAATAGCTGCGTGGGCTCGGACCTGGATCCGGTTCTTCTCATGGACCCGGACGGAAACGTCCTCGACAGCTTCGGGGCCGGGATGATCTCGTGGCCGCATGGCATGTTCGTGGAGTCGAACGGCAACGTCTGGATCACCGACGCCGCGACGAGCGGGGCCGAGGAGGAAGGATTGGGGCACACCGTGCTCAAGTTCAGTCCAACCGGTGAGCTGCTCATGACGCTGGGCACGCCTGGAGAGGCTGGCGACCCCCCGACCCATCTGAACCGCCCCAACGACGTCGTCGTGGCTCCCAACGGA
The DNA here is from genome assembly GCA_007125845.1 of Gemmatimonadota bacterium. Taxonomy (GTDB): domain Bacteria; phylum Gemmatimonadota; class Gemmatimonadetes; order Longimicrobiales; family Gaopeijiaceae; genus SLCK01. Next base: position 37,946 of record SLCK01000017.1, on the reverse strand, counting down.
GACATCTTCGTTGTTGACTCCCACAACCCGACGAGTCCGAATCGAATCGTGAAGTTCGACAGTGAGGGCAACTACATCACCACCATCGGGGAAACCGGGTACGAACCCGGACAGTTCCTAGAACCGCACGCGATCGCGATGGACTCCCAGGGGCGTCTCTTCGTCGGGGACCGCTACAACAACCGGATCCAGATCCTCGACCAGGACGGGGAGTTCATCGCCGCCTGGACCCAGTTCGGGCGGCCGAGCGGGATCTACATCGATGAGCACGACATCATGTACGTCGCGGACTCGGAGTCCGGACCGGCTCCCAACAACTACACGGGTCAGCGCAATGCGGGTTGGGAGCGAGGCATTCGCATCGGAGACGCCCGCACCGGGTGGGTGATGCACTTCATTCCGGAGACCTGGAATACCCCCGAGATGGGTGTCATGAACTACAGCGGACCCGAAGGCGTGGCCGTGGACCATGAAGGGAACGTCTACGGAGCCGAGGTATCCCAGCGCCGGGTCGTCAAGTTCACCCGACTCCATCCGATGATGGTCCCCGTTCGACCGGAGTAGTCGAGCGCGGCAGGAGGGCCGAAGTATGCCAAGATGGGTCACGCTGCTCGCAGTGGTCTTCGTCGTAGTCTCCTGCCGAGACGTCGAGAGCGGCCCCGTGGGCACTTCCCTCATGGATGCCGACGGGGCCGTCGACTGGTCCGTGTTCCACACGGCGTCCGAGACCCGCCAGATCATGAGGGAGCTCGAGGACCGGTATCCCGAGCTCGTCGAGCTCGAGAAGATCGGGGAGAGCATCTACGGTCAGGACCTTGTCGTGGCCAAGGTTACGAATCAGGCCACGGGCCACCACCTCGAGAAACCCGCGATCTACGTGGACGGAGGTATCCACGCTCGGGAGCTTACCAGCTCCCAGGTGGCCCTCCGGTGGCTGGTATACCTCCTCGAAGGGTACGGGAACGATCCTCGGGTGACCGAGCTCCTCGACAGGCGCACCGTCTACGTCCATCCCAAGTTCAATCCGGACGGCTCCGACCTGGTGCTGGCGGAGAACGTCTTTCTGAGGAGCACGCCGCGACCCGTCGACCTGAACGACGACGGAATCCCGGACAGCGATCCCCCGGAAGACCTGACCGGAAACGGGAAGATCCTGCAGATGCGAGTGCCCGATCCGGATGGGGGTTACGTGATCGATCCGGACGACGACCGAATCATGCGAGAGCGCACGGACGACCACGAAGGGCCATTCTACCGCCTCGTGACCGAAGGTGTCGACCGCAATGGTGACGGGGTGGTCAACAGCGACGGCCTCGGCGGCATCGACATGAATCGGAACTGGCCACGCAACTGGGAGCGGTGGCACCTGCAGGGAGGCGCCGGAGACTTTCCGCTCTCCGAGCCGGAGACGTATCACGTGGCGCACTTCCTGAACCGGCATCGCAACATCAGCGTGATCCTCCACGGCCACACGTCGGGCGCCTTCATCTACCGGCTGCCCTCGGCGATGGATCCGGCGGAATTCGACGAGAATGACGAGGCGCTGGTGATCCATCTCGGGGAGTATTACACGGAGGACACCGGCCGGCCGGTCGTGCCGAGCTCAACCCACCCGACCGAACGTCGCTACGGCACGCTCATCCAGTGGGCCTACTCCGACTTCGGGATCGTGGGGTACGTTCCCGAGTTCTCGCCGCCGCCGGACCAGTGGGTCCCGGACTACGATGGGAAAGGATTCGTCGACGAATCCGACTGGCACCGCTTCAACGACGAGGAGCTCGGGGGGCGCTACTTCTACGACTGGGTGCCCTACGATCATCCGCAGCTTGCTGCGGTGGAGATCGGGGGATGGTGGAGTCTCTACTGGGGCCAGAACCCTCCGCACGAGCTGTTGGAGCAGGAGGTGGAGCTGCAGATTCCGTGGTACCTCTACATGGCGGAGCAGACCCCCATGCTCGAGGTGGACGAGCCCGTGGTCAGCGTCGTGGCGGAGGAGGGAGAGGGGGGAGAGCTTCTGGAGGTGGAGGTCACCGTTCGAAACACGGGGTTTCTGCCCACCAATATCACGGAGCGCGGGCTGGTAGGGGCCGAGGAGGAGGACGGTCGAGTGCGCCACCAGGTCGCCAGGGCGCCCCTTGTGGTCCTCGATGTGGAGGGGGGAACCGTGGTGGGTGGATACCATCGGCGCCGAATTGGCCACCTGGCCGGGGAAAGCCCCTTCTCTCCCGGCGTGAGCGAACGAGAGCGGACGGTTCGCTTCCAGGTCGAGCGGGAGTCCACCGGGGGCTCCGTCCAGGTGACCGTACATGGTGAGAAGGGGGGCACTCCCCGCTCCGATCGGGTGCCGCTGCCATGAGAAGCGGGCGTCCGGATCTCGACTCGAGAGGGCGACTCAGGCCTGTTTTCGTCGTCGGTGTGGCTGCGGGGCTTCTCCTCGGCTTCGAGGGTGTCTCCTCCCAGTCGACTCAGGGGCCGGACGAGGATGCGACAGACTTCTGGTGGCAGGCAGAGCCCGATGCGAGAACGCTCGTGTCTCAGGGGCGACCGCTCGACCTGGAGGATCATTATCTTCTCCGTTCGGTTGGCTCGGTCGGGATCTCTCCCGACGGCGGGTGGGTTTCATTCCAGGTCTCCACGCCCGAAGAGGAGACGAATGTCGATCGCGACGCGGTCTGGCTGGTGCCATCCGACGGCTCCGCCTCTCCGGAAAGGGTGCTGCACGACGGAGCGGACGTCTCCGATCCGGGTTGGCTAGAGGACGGAAGGTTGCGTTATCGGTTCGAAGGGGAGGATTGGGCGGTGCGCCCGAGCGCTGCGGGAGAGGAGCCCGAGCGATACGAACCGCCTGCGGGTACGCTGAGCCCGGACGGATCATGGATGGCCCGATCGGCGGAGGCGGAGCGGTCGCCCCGGCCCGAACCGGAGATAAGCGACTTCGAGCGCAGGCATGAGGAGCGTTTCGAGGGACATGCCTTCGATTGGTACCCCTTCCTGAGAGATGGCGAGGCCTTTCCCCTGCCGGATCCCAGGGCTCAGCCCGCGAGGGAAGTTTACGTGGAGCCCGTGCACGGAGCCGAGCCGCCCCGGCAGCTCACCGACCTGGGTCTCGAGGCCGGCGGGATTCGCTGGGCTCCGGATGGGAGCTCGCTCCTCTTCTCGGTCAACGAGGCCCTCCTGGACGAGGTCGAGTACGGCACTTCCGATCTCTTCATCGTGACCATGGAGGGGGAGCTGACCCGGCTCACGGACGACGGGTACAGCTACAGTGGAGCGGACTTCTCGCCAGAGGGGGACCGAATCGCATACGTGCGGTCCTACGGCACCGACATGATCATCGAGCAGGACCTCGGTCACGGCGGTGCCAGGGACCTCTTCGTTCGGCCGATTCCGGACGGAGATCCGGTGAACCTCACCGCGGAGTGGGGTCTCGATGCCGGATCTCCCCGTTGGTCGCCGGATGGGCGGCACCTCTATTTCACGGCGGCGATCGGTGGCGCCACACACCTCTTTCGTGTGGCCGCGGACGGGACGTCCGGGGTGGAGCAGGTCACGGAGGGTGAGCGTCGGATCCAGAACCTGGAGTTCGACGCCGAACTGCGGAGGATGGCTTACACGGTCGGAGAATTCGATCGGCCCCCGGAGGTCTGGGCTGCCGAAATCGACGGCGGCGACGAGCGGCGACTCTCCGACGTGCACCGCGAATTCCTGGAGACTGTGGCCGTCGCGACGCATCCCTCGACCGCAGTCACCTGGGAGAGCTACGACGGCACCCCAATCGAAGGCTTCCTGCTCTTTCCCCACGGGTACGACCCGGAAGGCGGGCCCTATCCCCTGATCGTCGTCAACCACGGAGGGCCGCATGCGGCCTCGGGGTATGGCTTCAACTTCAAGAACCGTCTCTTTGCTGCCCACGGATACTTCGTCTTCCTTCCGAACTTCCGGGCATCCACCGGCTACGGTACCGATTTCAAGTGGGCTACGTGGGGAGGGTGGGGCGACAAGGACGGTGAGGACGTGTTGTCGGGCGTGGATTACCTCATCGAGCGCTATCCGGTAGACGAATCCCGGGTGGGCTCCACCGGACACTCGTACGGCGGGATCCTCACCAACTGGTTGATCACACGCTATCCCGACCGGTTCCGAGCCGCCGTGAGCGGGGCTGGCGAGTCGAACTGGACCAGCAACTATGCGATGTCGGACGTGGCTCGGACGAAGGACCTCGAGTTCTTCGGTCCGCCCTGGGAGCCCCGGTCCCGGGAGATCATGATTCGACAGTCGCCCTTCCTCAACTGTGGCGACGCGCGTACACCGACCCTCTTCGTCCACGGCGAGGTCGACTACCGGGTGCCCCTTACAGGCGCGATTCAGCTCTACACCTGCTTCAAGCGGCTCGAGATCCCCACCAAGCTGATCATCTACGAGGGGATGGCGCACTCCATCCAGGGGCACTGGAACAATGTCCACCGGATGATGCACGAGCTCCGGTGGTGGGAGACCTATCTGAAACCGGAAACGCTGGTCGGAGCTGAGCCGGGAAGCTGACTCCGGTTGTAGGCCCGAATGCCAGACGGGGTCATTCCTGGGGCGGTGCTGGGATCTTCGTCCCGGGATCAGGGTCTTTTTCTGGACCCGAGGGCCCTGACGCCCTGGAGCCTCTCGAAACCCGCGATTGGCTGGAGGGACGACCGGCTTGGCCGACTCCCCGCAGGACATGGACGATCATGATCGAACGCACTGCACTCACTCCACTCCTGAGCCCGTTTTGCCTCGTCGCGGCTGTGGTCGTCCTCTTTCCGCTCTCATTGAGGGCGAGTGGTGGCTCCAACCCACCCGTTCCCTACGAGGGGGGGGCCGCGAGCACCGAGGGCCAGGAGCTCGCACCGCAGGACCAGGTGATCCTCATCACTGGATCCACAGGTGGGCTCGGTCGGGAGGTGGCGATGGTGTTGGCCGGTACCGGCGCCCACATCATCGTCCACGGGCGTGACCAGGAGCGTGGGCTGGAGGTTGTCGAGGAGATCGAAAGGGGTGGCGTGGGGAGTGCGAGCTTCCACGCGGCGGACCTTGCGTCCTTTGAGGAGGTTCGAGCCTTCGCTGAAACGATCCTTGCCGAGTACGACCGGCTCGACGTCCTGGTGAACAACGCTGGGATCTGGCTGGACGAGGAGGAGAGGATTCTGAGCGAGGACGGACACGAGCTGCATCTCCAGGTGAACTACCTCTCCACCTTCCTCCTTACCCACATGCTTCTGCCCATGCTCGAGGAGAGCGCGCCCGCCCGTATCGTCAACGTGTCCTCCGTCGCACAGACCCCTCTCGACTTCGATGACCCGTCGATGGATAGCGGATACAGCGACTCGCGAGCCTACGCGCAGAGCAAATTGGCCCAGGTCCTCTTCACCTACGACCTCGCGGATGCGCTCGAGGGCACGGGAATCTCGGTCAACGCGCTGCATCCGGCCACGATGATGGACACAGGAATGGTCCTGTCGCGTGGGGCGGAGCCCCGGAGCTCGGTCGAGGAGGGGAGAGATGCCGTTGTGCACCTCGTCACGGCGCCCGACCTCGGCACCGGGCAGTACTTTGTCGGCACCCGGCCGGCGGAAGCGGATGCACAGGCGTACGACCCTGCCGCCCGCGAAACTCTCCGCGAACTGAGTGCCCGGGTCACGGGGCTCTCGGATTGAGACCGATAGCCTTCCAGGAGAACGCCCGTCCGGAGGGGCCGACGGCCTCCGGGGTGGACTAGCCGCCCTCTCGCCGAGCCTGAACTGCGGCCGCCAGCTCCGCGAGTGACTGCTCCGTGTCCTCCCACCCGATGCAGCCGTCGGTGATGCTCTGCCCGTAGACCAGATCCTGGCTCGGCCCCGGCTTCTGGGCTCCCTCCACCAGGTTGCTCTCGATCATGACTCCCATGATCGCCCTGGAGCCCTCCCGAAGCTGCTCGCAGACGGCGGCACACACCTCGAGTTGTCTCTTGAACTTCTTTGCGCTGTTCGCGTGGCTCAAATCGATCATGAGGTGCGGCGGGAGCCCGGACTGTTCGAGGAGCTTCGCAGCGTTCCGGACGGATTCCGCATCGTAGTTCGGCTCTCCCCGACCGCCGCGGAGGATGATGTGGCAGTCCTCGTTCCCGGCCGTGGAGAAGATCGCGGAGTGCCCCTCCTTGGTCACGGAGAGGAAGATGTGCGAGCTCCGGCTCGCTCGAACGGCGTCGACCGCGACTTGCACGGATCCCAGAGTGCTGTTCTTGAAGCCGATCGGGCAGGACAACCCGGAGGCGAGCTGCCGGTGCACCTGGCTCTCGGTGGTGCGCGCGCCGATCGCTCCCCAGCACACGAGATCCCCGAAGTACTGCGGCGAGATCGGATCCAGGTACTCGGTGCCCGTGCCCAGCCCCATGTCCACCAGGTCGTCCAGGAGGCCCCTGGCCAAGCGCAGCCCTTCGTTGATGCTGAAAGAGTTGTTGAGGTGCGGGTCATTCACCAGGCCCTTCCAGCCGATCGTGGTCCTGGGTTTCTCGAAGTAGACCCGCATGATGATCTTGAGCTTGTCATTCCACCGCTCGGCCGCGTCCCGGAGGAGACCTCCGTACTCGAGCGCCGCCTTGGGGTCGTGGATGGAGCAAGGGCCCACCACCACCAGAAGGCGGTCGTCCCGTCCGTGAACGATGTCGGCGATCTCCGACCGGGTGGTGAACACGAACTCCGATGCCTTGTCGCTGATCGGCCGGTCCCGGATCAGCAGCTCGGGCGCGTCCACCTCCTCCATCCCGATGATCCGGGTGTCGTCGGTTCTGTACTTCATCTCGTTCGGTTCCTCCGCAGTTCGTCGGCCTCGAAGATCTCTTCTCCGAAAGATAGAACGATTTCACCGCAGGCGGAGAGGTCCCGACCTCGCGAACCCGCGTCCGGATACCGACCGATCATTGCACTTCGCGGAGCCGGCCGGTCTCCACTTCGTAGACGAAGCCGCGGATTCGGTCCTTATGGGGTACGAAGGGACTCGATCGAATCCGAGCCATCGATTGCCGGACATTTCCTTCCAGGTGCCGGAAGGCTTCGAACGCGAAGGGCGGGCGAATGCCCGTGTCCTCTTCCACCGTGTCTTTCAGGGAGTCGTCGGTGAAGGTGAGCATCCCGCAGTCCGTGTGGTGGATCAACATGATCTCGCGTGTGCCGAGGAGTCGCTGGGAGATCACCAGCGAGCGGATTACGTCGTCGGTGACGACGCCGCCCGCGTTCCGGATGACGTGGGCGTCACCCGGTCGCAGCCCCAGTAAGGAGCCCAACTTGAGGCGGGCGTCCATGCAGGCGACGATGGCGACTTCCTTCGCCGGAGGGATCGGCAAGTCGCCGGAATCAAAGCCATCGGCGAAGCTCTGGTTGTTGGTGAGAAAGTCTTCTATGGCGCTCATGATCCTCCTCCGTGACTCTTCGGGAAATTGGTCACTGAGTATGACTGGGAAGCCGGCGAGGCGACAAGGGGGTCCGAGTCCTGGAATCGCAGGTCTTGGGTGGAGAGGTCGTACCCGCCGATCCTCGCTGCGGGATGTGGTTCTGGCCGCCGGACTGGCGTGCCTCGCGGGATGCACAGAGATCCCGGAGCGCTTCGCCGTCTCACCGGAGCATCCGGTGGAGGCTGGACACCTGAGCCTCCAGGGGGACGTGCTCGAATTTCAGCCGTGCGGGGAGGAGACGGGGAGCGCGGTTGAGGACGCCTCCGCTCAGGATGTCCGGCACATCATCCGGGAGCTGGATTCCAGCGGGGGCCGCATCACGGCGCTCGTCCTCCGGGAAGGTGACCGCCTCCTGGGGGTTCGGTATGCGGGCCTTGAGGGTCCGGGCTGTGCGGATTTGCCGCCACCCGGACTCCTGGAGGCGCGGGGCAATGAGCCGTTCTGGCTTCTCAGGATCGATCGAGACGGTGGTCGGGTCACGAGTCCGGAGGAGCCGGATGGGGTGCCCTATCGCGAGGGACGATGGCTCGCACGTGCGGAGGGTGAATGGACGTACGAGGCCGAGGCGCCGGAGGGCGCCCAGCCCCATCGGGTCAGCCTGCTCATCCGGGAAGAGCGCTGCGCCGATTCCATGTCGGGAGCGAGGTATCCCTTCACCGCGACCCTCGAGTGGGGGGAGCGTCGCATGGATGGTTGCGCCCTCGAGGGGAGGGAGGCGGTTCGCCGCTGATCAGGTCCTCGAGCTCGGTCACTGCGTGCAAGGGGAGGAACGTGTTGGCGGTGATCGGCAGGGGGGATCGGTCGATCGACAATGCCTGGTCCGGCTGGTCCGCCCGGTGTCCAGTGGTCGTGGCGCGATCGGCGGCCTCGCGCGAGGAAGCCCCGTCCGGTTCGACTCGCCTCCGTGCCCGCCACCAGGCCATCGCGACCGCTCCGATGGTGCCGGAGACGATGTCCATCGTGGAATCGGTGCTCCAACGCTCCCGCTCCCGGAATTGACCGACCTCGTGGCCGACGGTGACTCCGATGGAGACGAGCGCTGCGTGGGTGGGGTGGTCGATGACCAGGTCCACCGCCAGGACCATCGCGCCTCCGGCGGCGGCATGAAAAAGCCAGCTTGCTTCGTCGCTCTGAGACTCGGCGGCTCCTGGAGCGATCAGGCAGGCGGCGATGAGCGCGAGGAGGGCGATCCGGTTCCGGTGATCGCTGAGACGGGAGTTTGGTGGCACAGGCTTTTGGGGTCGAGGGGGTACGGGAGCGGGAACGGCGCCGGCGACGTCGGGTCGGGGCCGGAACCGGGCGAAATCTCGCCCAACTCCTAGCGCGGCACCAGGCAGGACATTTCCCGGCCCGTCCTCGGACGTTAGCGTGAAGGGTGCTCCATCCAAGCCCACCGACTTTCCACTCGCAATGCAGCGATCGCTGGCCTTTTCTGCTCCCGAACCGGACGATGACGCGGATCCCGTTGCTGTGCTGCGGGAATCGTTCGGCTTTCGGGAATTCAGGCCCGGACAGAGGGAAGTGGTCGAGGCTGTACTCGAGGGCCGCGACTGCATCGCCGTGATGCCGACGGGGGCAGGCAAGTCGCTCACCTATCAGCTTCCGGCCCGCATTCTACCTGGAACCGTCCTCGTCGTCTCTCCCCTCATCAGCCTGATGAAGGATCAGGTGGACGGTCTCAAGGCGCACGGGTTTCGAGCTGTAGAGATCAATTCGACGTTGGATGCCGAGGAGCGGAGACGGCGGTTGGGCGCCCTTCGGAGGGGAGATCTGGAATTGGTGTACCTGGCCCCCGAGGCGCTGGAGGGAAGCCTGAGGGACTTTCTCCGCTCGTGTCCGATCTCGCTCCTCGTGGTGGACGAGGCGCATTGCATCTCACAATGGGGTCACGACTTTCGTCCTTCCTATCGCCGGCTCTCCGGACTTCGCGAGGAACTGGATGTCCCCGTACTCGCGCTCACGGCCACCGCGACCCGCGCGGTGGCCCGCGACGTTCTGCGTCAGCTCGGTATGCGAAAGCCCGCCGGCTTCAAGGGGTCTTTCTTCAGGTCCAACCTGCGTCTCGGATGTCGCAAGAAGGGAAAGGGGCGGACCCGCGCTGAAATCCTGTCCCTCGTCCGGGAGCACCCCGGGGAAAGCGGGATCGTCTATTGCCTTTCGCGGCGGACCGTGGAACGGACCGCGGCCGACCTCGCTGCGAACGGAATCCGGGCGCGCCCCTACCACGCCGGTCTGCCGGACGAAGAGCGATCACGCGCTCAGGAACTCTTTCAGAAGGACGAGGTGGACGTGATCGTGGCCACGATCGCCTTCGGCATGGGGATCGACAAGCCGGATGTGCGCTTCGTGATTCATCAGGACATGCCCAAGGACGTGGAATCCTGGTACCAGGAGTTCGGTCGGGCGGGGAGGGATGGGCTCGAGAGCGACTGCACGCTCTTCTATTCATGGGCGGACGTAAAGATGCACGAGCGCTTCCTGGACGAAATCTCAGATCCGGACCTTCGCCGTTCGAAGCACCGTGCTACGGTCGAGCTCTTCAGGATGGTCGATCGAGGAGCTTGCCGTCATCGCGCCATCCTGCGCCACTTCGACGAGGAGATGGAAGACTGCGGGGCCTCCTGCGATGTGTGCCGGGGTGTGTCGGTCGAAGCAAGGACCGCCCGCGCGACGCCGCGTCGGCCGGCACCCCCTTCCAGATCCACGCCCGGTGGCTCTCCGGGCAGCCCTCCATCGCCCGGGGCGGAGGCGCTTTTCGAGCGGTTGAGGGCTCTCCGCAAGGAGCTCGCAGACGAGCAGGGAGTGCCCGCGTATGTCGTCTTCGGGGACCGGACCCTCTGGGAGATGGTGGAGCGGAAGCCTGCGGACCGGGACGAGTTGCTGGCGGTCTCCGGCGTGGGGCCCGCCAAGCTGGAGCGCTACGGAGAAGCCTTCCTGAGCACGCTGCGGACGGGGTGAATCTGGAGTTTCTCGATCAGCCGGAGTTCAGCCTTAGCGATCAGCCCGAGCGGGCGCGAGAGAAGGGAATGTCCTGCGGCTCGTCCCCGGGGAGGTGGGGTGCTAGAGTTTCCCGGAGGTCTCTCATGGCCATGCTCATCTGGTTAGCCACGGTCTGAGGCGAAACCTCCAGCACCTCTCCCACCTCGCGATAGGACATCTGGTCGTAGCGCACGAGGAGGAAGATTTCTCGCCTCCGTTCGGGTAGGCTGCCGATCGCATCCTCGACGAACTCGCGCAACTGAGATCCCTGCGCCTGAGCGAGGGGACTCGGAGAGGGGTCCCGTTCAGGTGGGTCCAGCTTGTTGAGGGATCGCCGAGAGCTCCGCCTACGTCGTTCTTCGTCGAGCGCGCGATTGCGGACGATGCGGTACAGTACGGGCCGCAAGGTGTCCTTCCGGAGCCATCTCTTGCGGTGGTTCCAGAGGCGGACGAAGGACTCCTGAACGACGTCTTCCGCACGGTCGCGGTCGCCGAGGATTCGAATGGCGAACCGGAGGAAGGCGCTCCAATACATCCTCAGCACCTGATCGAAGGCGTGCTCGTCGCCCTTCTTGAGCCGTCGCACGAGCTCGGCCTCGACCTCCGGAGGTGGAGGCCGGAGCGGCGCGACCTCTCCCGCTGGCGGAGGACGTTCCAGGGGGTCCCCCATCGACTCTGTCCACGGACTCGACTTGGTCATGTCACACCACCTCTGCCATCGAAGTGACGAATCGCGCGAGCCAATCCAGCCGCATTCACCGCCCGCCTCGCCCGGTCCGTGGAGGTGCGGACGGCCTGCGTCGAGCGACGCGGGCCGTCCGCAGGGTGTCGGGTCGCATGAGAGCCGGCGAGCCTCATATGGATAAACCTCCGGTTAGAGGTTCGGGTTCCCCAACACCTCCAACTCGGGGATGGGCATGCACGTGAGATCCCCGAAGGGCTCACCCTGACGGGTCGTGCCCGAGGTCTGCAGGGGCAGGTCCAGCCTCAGGATGTCGGCCAGGTGGGTTCCGGTGAGCCAGAGCTCCCTCCGGCGCTCCTCGATAAGGGTCTCCCGGATCTCCGCCTCGTCGCTGCTGCTGAACTCGGGGAGGTCGTAAGTGGCCCGAAGCGCGTTGATGACGTCGACGGCGGTCTGCCCGCCCTCCACCTCGGCGATCATGAGCTGGGCCTCTCGCCAGCTCGCGAAGGGGATGTCGTCTCCTCGACTCTGATACTTGAGGGGCTGGTAGTGCTCGGAGAACCCGTCGCTACCGAGCCCGGTGTGCACCGCTTGGATCCTGGGGTCCGGCACGCCGTCGACCTCGATCTCGAGGTTCTCCTCGCCGACCGAGATCGCCTGGGACTCAGGACGGGTGAGGTTGTAGACCCGGTTCCATCGGCGGGCCTCCGAGCTCGAACGGCCGGCGTACTCAACGAACCCCTCGGGCACCTGTCCCGCGTAGTTGAGCACCTCGGAATCGTTGCCCAGGTTGAGGTGAGCGCGGGCCATTCCCACGTGGACCATGTGGATGAGCTCCTGGGCCCTGTCGGCGCTCGCTCCCGTCACCTGGTTCAGGTGTCCGAGGGCCGTCTGGAAGCGGTCGAGCGCGCGCTGCATCCCTTCCTCGCGGCTCTGGACCGGACCCAGGTCGAAGGCCACCTCGCAGAAGCCTTCGGAAAGGAGCTGCGTGCTGTATCCGGCGTAAGCGAGCGCTTGACCGGTGAGGAAATCGGCGTCCGGAATATCGATGCCGTCGTCCTGCCACCCCTGGATCCGGCTCGCCGCGTCTTCCGCGACGAAGCGCGATCCGTGGAAGGGGTACCACATCGGCGGCGGGTTTTCGCTCGTGCAGCCCAACTGAGCGAAGGTTGCGTCGGTGCCGACCAGGAACCTCACCTCCGGCAGGCGGGCGGCGACCAGGTTACGGGTCCGGATGATGTCGGTGGAGTGGAGCTCCTGGACCCAGAGCGCGTCCTGCCAGGCCCATGCGCTCAATGCGCACTCGAAGTCGCCCTGCGCGCCGAGCGAGAGGGTCGCCGCCAGGGCCGGGTCATCCAGGTCGGGCTCCTCGAGTTGTCCCGGAAGCGTCACCTCGAGGAGGCTGTCGCAGCCTGCTATGACCACGATCATGAGGAGCGTCGCCAGCGCCGAGGCGGCGCGCCGGCCCAGCCTCTCGGCCGTGGATTTCGATCTCGTACCGCGGCAATGAAGCGGCTTCATCTTGATCTCCCGTGAGTCGGTGTCGTTCGGCATTTCTCGAGGCTTCATGGCGTCAGAACGAGACGTTCATGCTGAAGATGATCTGAGCAATGGGAGGCATGACCGTGGTGGATTCACCCGGGAACTCCTCGCTGGGGAGGTTCGTCTCCGGATCCGAGATCCTCTGGGGCCCCACGTCCGTCCAGGGCATCTGCCTCCACGGCGTCGCGACGTTCCGTCCGGCGACGTTCAGGGAGACCCGGTCGGCCCCGAACCCATGCACCCACTCAGCGGGGAGGGTGTAATTGACCCCGACCTCGCGGAGACGCGCGAATCCGCCCTTGTGAAAGCCGAGGCGGTCCCTGCGGAGCTGGCGGTACGACTGCACGATCGGGTCGTTCTCCCGGACTGCGAACTCCGTGTTCGAGAAGCTGGTGTGCCTGGCGTTGTAGGCGTCCTGGATCTGAGCGTGCCCGCCCCGGGCGTCGATCATCGTGTTGATGCGCAGATTCTGACCGATCGTGACCGTTGAGTTCAGGTTCACGACCCACGTGGGCTCCGCGTGTCCATAGTAGAGCCGGGGGGCGTCCTCGCAGGGGACGAGCTCCCCGCCGGCCCTGAGACCGTCCGGACCGGCGCCGCCGTCGCACATCATGTTGGTCACCGGACCGCTATCCCCTTCCACGAAATCCGCGGAGTGGACGACGTACTCGAAGATCGAGGCGAGCGGGTAGCCCACCCGGTGCTGCCTGCCGCGCCGGACCGGCATGGACTCGAGTCCCTCACCGAGGTCTTCCACCCGGTTCTTCATTCGGGCAAAGCTCAGGCCGAGATCCCAGCGCACCGGCATGGCCCGGACGACCTCCAAATCGACCTCGGTCTCGGAGCCCCAATTGCGAATCTCACCGATGTTCACGAGCTGGGCTCCGGCGAAACCGATGGAGGGCCCGAGCGGGCGCGAGACGATCGCGTCGGTGGTGGTCTTCCACCACCGGGTGAAGTTCACGTTGACGCGGTCGCCGAAGAACGTCGCGTCGAATCCGAGCTCCAGCTCGGAGCCCTCCTCGGGCCCGAGGTCGGGACTGCCGAAGGCGAGGGGGGTGATCGTGGGTTGGTCGCCTGGGCCGGTTACCGCAGTGTAGAGTCGCGCGGCGTCGAGGACGTCCGGCTGGCGTCCGGCTTGCCCCCAAGCTCCACGCAGCCGGAGCTGGTCCACTTGGTAGACGTCGAAGAACTCCTCCTCCGAGAGCACCCAGGTGCCGCTCAGTTTCGGATAGATGGCGGCGTCGAACTCCGCACCGAAGGCGCTGTTGTCGTCCGCTCGCACCGCGGCGGTCAGGAACATCCGCTGATCCCAGTCCAACTGGATCTGACCGAAGGCTCCGACGGTGACGTTCTGCAGGAAGTCCTCCCCGCCGTCGGTCGTGGCGGCGGAGCTCACCGTCGTGAGCGCGGCGGTGGCGAAGTTGGAGCCGGAGGCGGACTGGTCCCAGATTTCCCGATTGAAGTATTGGAAGCCGATGGAGTTCTCCGTGCCGAACCGTCCGTCCATGAACCGGAATGCGGCCGTCCCGCTCAGGTCCACGGTGGTGATCTGGGTCTCACGGTTCGAGATCGACCGGGATCCCTCGTTGGAGAAGTCCATGTCCGGTCCGCGGCGGAAGCTGAGGCTCGTCCGGTCCTCCCGCGTGTAGTCGGTGCCGACTGTGCTCCGGGTGCTCATCCACTCGAAGGGCTGCCAGTCAACGGTCGCGTTCCATGCGGTCCGGTTGATGAAGGTGAGCGTTTCCCCGCTCACCGCGGAGATTTCCGGGGGCTGGCCGCTGAAGCCCTGCCTCGGGTCGTCCGCACCGCCCACGGCCGCCCGGGTTCCCGGCGTGCCCCAGATGATGCCTCCCGAATGCGATCCGAAGCGGTTCTCGGAGCTCGACCAGCTCGCGCCGGCGTCGATCGAGAGGTTGTCTCGCGCGGTCACGCCGAGGTTGCCGCGAGCCGAGGTGCGCTTGTCCCACTGCAAGGCCCGCTGCGTCCCTTCGCGGTCGCTTCGGCCTACACCCGCCCGGTAACGGATCAGATCGGTGCCTCCCCGGACCGAGAAGTCGTAGTTCTGGTGCAGCCCGGTCTCGAAGATGGGCATCCCCTCTTCCTCCCGGTCGCGCACCAGGTTGTGGGAGATGATCGATCCGTCGACGGGTGAGACGGCCCAGTTGTCGTTGAATCGGCGCTCCGGATTGGGGAGGTAGTTCGCCCCGAGCTCGACCCTCGCGTCGAACACCGGCTCCATCGCCGCTCCGCGCCGGGTGATGATCTGGATCACCCCTGCGGATGCTTCCGTGCCGTAGAGAGTGGCGGCCGCGGGGCCCTTGATCACCTCGACGGACTCAATGTCCGCCGGATTGATGTCGTTGAGTCTGGACTGGGCTCCGGTCGTGCCGGCGTAACGCGTGTCGTTGTTGATCCGGATTCCGTCCACATAGACGATCGGGTCGTTGGAGAGGGCCGTGCTGGTGGATCCGCGCAGCCGGATCCGGGTGGCGTCCGCTCCCGGGATCCCGGCACCGGGCATCACGGTGAGCCCAGGCGCCCGGTTGGCGAGGAGCTGCTCGATGTTCGCCGAGGGGCTCATCTCGCGGATCTCCGCAACGTTCACCTGGTCGACCACGTTTCCGATGGCTCGCCGCTGCGCCCCGCCGACGGTCCCCGTTACGAGGATCTCGTCCAGGGCGAGGGCGTCGGACTCGAGCTGGAAGCTCACCTCGAGCGTCTCCCCGTCGCCGACCGTGATCTCCTGCTGGGCGGCGCGGAATCCGATGAGCTCGGCTCGCACCATGTGGGTGCCCGCCGGGACGTCGGCCAGGGTGAAGCTGCCATCCGAGGCTGTGAGGGTTCCCACTCCGAGCGCCGGTATGTGGACCTGGGCGGAGCCGAGGGGTTGCAGGTTCTGCGCCTGCACGACCGTACCCGTGATCGTGCCCTGCCGGACCCGCGGCGGGGGCGCCGAAGCCGTTCTCCGGAGGGTGGCCACCAGGGTGCTGCCGAGGGAACGGGAGTTCGCCGCGAGGGCCACCGGGCTTTCAGGTATCGCCCTGGGGGGCGCCAGTGGACTCGTCGGAGTCCGACGCTCCCGCACGACCACCTGCCCTCCGGTGACGAGGGGTTCGAGGTTGGTCTCCCGGAGGATCTCCGCCAAGGCATCCTCGATGGTGGCTTCCGCGCAGTAGCACGTGACCGAGCGCTCGCGCGGAAGGACTATGGAGCTGTAGGCCACGGCCACGCCCGAGCTGCGCTGAAGCGCGTCGAGGGCCTCCCGCAGGGAGACGTCCTCGATCTCCAGGCGAGCGGGGCTCGCGAGAATCGCCGACCCCTGCTCGGAGACTGGCGCCTGCAGTCTCACTTCCGCGAGCTCGCTCTGGTCCTGGCCCTCGGCTGTCTCAATCCCGACGAAGGGGACCGCGGCGAGCGCAAGCCAGACCGATAGCGCTCGGATCGAGGGAATCCGGGATCGCAAGGTCTTCATGGTTTCTCCTGATTGGAGCCGGGTGTTCGAACGCCTCTTGGGTTTCTGTCTCTTCTATCCTGCATCCGGGAGCCGCTCGGCCGAGCCGAGACTCCCGATTCGATATCGGCCATCCTCCACCGTGCACTCCGCTCCGACGATTTCGCAGACCACGAAGACCACCCCATCGACCGACTGGTCGGCGAAGGTCGCCGTGACGGGCCATTCGCCGACTTCGGGGTCGTTGAGCTCGACCGTGACCCCATAGCGGTGCTCGATCTCGGAGAGCGCCTGCCGAAGCGGCGTCTCGCGGAACACGAGCGCGAGACCCATCCAATCCATGAGTTCCAGAATGTTCTCGACCCTCCAGGTGGAGGGTGGGGCATCACCAGCACTCCGGCTCATGATGCCCTCCTGGACATCGACGGCACCCATTGCGGACGAAACGCGCACGTGCCCCTGTATCACGAGGACCTTCAGCTCTTCTTCCTCGGTGTGCACCTCGAATCGGGTTCCGAGGGCGACCGCTTCCCCGTGGCGGGTCTTGACCGTGAAGGAGTGGGGCGAGTCCGGGGTCACCCCGAAAAAGGCCCGGCCGTCCAGTCGGGCCACGATGTCCTCTCCATTCGGGCTGCTGACGTGGAGATCGCTGTTGGGGCCCAGCCGCACCGCCGTGCCGTCCCAGAGCGTGATCGTCGTCAACTCGTCGGTCCCCGTCGTGATCTCGGTCGTGTGGGAATGTTGCCCGCTCGGTCCGAGCGCGCGTTGAGTCGCAAAGGAACCGAGGGACAGGGCGGCGAATGCGGCCGCGGCGAGGCCCGCCCGCCCCCAGGCTCCGGCGGGCAACCGCCACCGAGTGCGAGCATCCCCAAGGACCTCCCTGCCTGGTGGAGCCGGGCCCAATTGCGCGCGATGCTCCTCGGCGGTCATTCGCCAAACGGCGGCGAACTGGCGGTAATAAGCCTCGTTGTCCGGGCTTCGCGCGCGCCACTGATGGAGGGAAGATTCCTCAGCGTCCGTGGTCCGTCCCTGGAGGGACCGGACCAGCAACTCGTCGAGATCAATCGTGTTCAATTGCCGACCCACTCCGTATGGGGGTAATCGAACGCAGGGGACGTGTGCGTCCATCCCGTCCCCGGTCCGTTCGGGTCCTTAGCTCGTGCGTGTCTTCACCAAGGAAGACGTATCAGCAGGGTGGGTTATACCGGGGGGGGTGACCGGGGCGTGTGACCGAGGTCGCTGCGTTCCCGGTGCTGGGCCGTAGCGGCGCGGCCCGGGCCGACCGAACTGCCGGAGTCAACCCGAGCGGATCCGAGGAGAGGGGGCCTCTCGGGCGTCCAATCGGGGAAGGTGTGGTTCCAGAGCGCTGCGGAGGTTGTTCATCGCGAGCGACATCTGGTTCGCTACGGTCTTCGGGGAGATGCCGAGGGTCTCGGCGGCCTCGCGGTAAGACAGCCCCCGTTGCCGAACGAGGCGGAAGATCTCTCGGCGACGACGGGGCAATGCCTCGACGGCGTCCCGGGCGGCGGCTCGCAGCTCGCTCTCTTGTACGCGTGTCAGCGGATCCGGGGACGCGTCCGTACCGTCGATTCGCGCCCTCCTCATCCATCTCCGCTCTGTGGACTGCTTCCGGACTTCGTCGAGGGCCCGATTCCGGACCACCCGGTGCAGGATGGGACGGATTCGCTTCGCATTCTGCCAGCGGGCACGTCGCACCCACACGCGGGTGTACGCATCCTGAACGATGTCTTCCGCTCGATCCCGATCTCTGAGGATGCGGGTCGCAGAGCGAACGCAGCCTTCCCGGTGGAGTCGAAGGGCCCGGTCGAGCCGAGAGACGCGGGATTGCCTTACTCTACGCGTCGACCGGCCTCGAGCGGTCCGGCGAAAGGTATCCGAACCTGCTTGGTCGTTGAGGAGCCGCCCAGCGCACATAAGGGGGGTCTTTCGGACTGAGAATCGGATTGCACCAATATTCTCATACTACGGATCGGGAGCGTCAGGGGAAACCTGGGGCGGGGCCGGCCGGTCGGGATCGCGCTCTCAATTGCTCCCGCGGCGGCGGGACTCTATCGTAACGCCTGGCCTCTGCGAGCGCCGGGCGTGGAGGCCGAGTTTCCCTGGCCGTTCCCACCTTTTCCCGGCTGGATCGTTCGGGAGGGAGCGATGATCCTGAAGGCCGGCGGGCCAGGCCCGATCCTCCTTACCGGAGCGACCGGCTACGTGGGCGGTCGGCTGAAGCGCATCCTGGAGGAGCGGGGCTACGAGCTCCGCTGCATGAGCCGGCGACCGGAATCCCTCGAGGGTCGCTTGGCGCCCTCGTCGAAAGTCGTCTACGGAGACGTGCTCGACCGCGACTCACTCCTGTCCGCCCTCGAGGGAGTTGAGACCGCTTTCTACTTGATCCACTCCATGGGGTCTGGTGGTGAGTTCGAGGAGCAAGATCGGATCGCGGCGACGAACTTTCGGAAGGCAGCGGAGCTTGCCGGGGTACGCAGGATCATTTACCTGGGAGGGCTCGGCGACCCGGAGGAGGATCTCTCCCGGCACCTCCGGAGTCGACAGGAAACCGGGCGTATCCTCGCCGCTGGAACCGTCCAGGTCATCGAGTTCCGGGCCTCGATCATCCTGGGCTCCGGCAGCCTCTCCTTCGAGTTGGTGCGCAATCTCGTCGAGCGGCTTCCGGTCATGCTTTGCCCGGTGTGGGTTCGCACGGTTGCCCAGCCGATCGGAATCGAAGACGTGTTGGCCTATCTGGAGGGGGCCATCGAGCTCCAGTCGGCGACGTCCCGGGTGTTCGAGATCGGTGGTCCCGATCAAGTTTCGTACGCGGAGATCATGCAGGAGTACGCTCGCCGCCGCGGACTGCGCCGGTGGCTGATCCCGGTCCCCTTGCTCTCGCCCCGCCTCTCGAGCCTCTGGCTGGGGCTGGTCACTCCCATCTATGCCCGTGTAGGGCGCAAGCTGGTCCACAGCCTCCGCCATCCTACCGTCGTGCGTGACGATTCGGCCCGCACCGCCTTCCCGATCGAGCCCCGGGGAGCGGGAGACGCGATCGAGAGAGCTCTCTTCAACGAGGATCTGGAGTTGGCTGAGACGCGCTGGTCGGATGCCCTGTCGGCGGGCGGCGAGCGCCCCGGCTGGGGTGGATTGAGGTTCGGCTCACGCCTGATTGACTCGCGAACGATCCACGTGGACGTGGCGCCTGCAGTGGCCTTCAGACCGATCCAGAGGATCGGAGGCACCGTTGGATGGTACCATGCAGACTGGCTCTGGCGTATTCGGGGATTCCTGGATCTCCTGATGGGCGGCGTCGGCGTACGACGGGGACGCGCGGATCCGGAGGAATTGAGGGTAGGCGACGTTCTCGACTTCTGGCGGGTGGAGGAATTCGAAGCGGGGCGGAGGCTGAGGCTCCGCGCCGAAATGAAGGTGCCGGGCCGAGCCTGGTTGGAGTTCGAGGTGGAGGATCACGAGGTGGGCAGCACCATCAGGCAGACCGCGAGCTTCGACCCGCTCGGGCTGGCCGGACTTGCGTACTGGTATGCGCTCTTTCCTCTCCACCGTCACGTCTTCAAGGGAATGCTCGATGCGATCGCGGCGGAAGCTCGCCTAGGGTAGGGCATACATCTATGCAGACACCTGAGGAGCGTGGGGGGGAGGCGGTGACGGAGCGAACTGGCTTTCCCAGGCCGATTGTGGTCGTGAGCGAATGCCTCGGATTCGCCGCCGTGCGCTACAACGGGCAGATCCTCAGAAGCAGATTCGTGGATGCGCTCAGAGACCATGTCGACTTCGTGCAGGTGTGCCCTGAGGTGGGCGTGGGTCTGGGGGTGCCGCGAGACCCTGTGAGGCTCGTGACCGAGCATGAGCGGGTTCGGCTCGTCCAACCTTCGACGGGGCGCGACCTGACCGAAGGCATGGAACGATACTCCGCTGAGTTCCTCGCGGACCGAACCGTCGACGGCTTCATCCTGAAGAGTCGCTCTCCCACCTGCGGAACAGGGGACGTTCGACTCTATCCATCTGGAACGGACGGGCCGCCTCGAGGGAAAGGGGTGGGGCTCTTTGCCCGGGCCGCGGGCGAGCGCTTTCCGCTCGCGGCGATCGAAGACGAGGGTCGCCTCACCAACCTCCGGATCCGGCATCACTTTCTCGAGACGCTCTTCACGGTGGCACGCTTCCGAGCCGTGCGTGCCCACGGGACGATCCGGGAGTTGGTCCGCTTCCAGACCGAGCACAAGCTGCTTCTCATGGCTCGTGGTCAGGAGACGCTCCGTCGACTCGGCCGGATCGTCGGCGGTTCGGAGGGCGTTCCTCCCGAGCAGACCTTCGACGAGTATGCGGAGCTCCTGGCCCCGGCTTTGAGGACTCCCGCCCGCCCCGGGCCCGTGGTGAATGTTTTTCAGCACGCCTTCGGGTATCTCTCCGACGAGCTCAGCGCCCGGGAGCGCGCCTTCTTCCTCGAGCTTCTGGAGGAGTACCGCGCCGAGCGTGCCCCCCTCGCGTCGGTGCTCGCAGTGCTCAGGGCCTGGATCGTCCGGTACGGCCAGCCCTACCTGGAGCAGCAGCGGCTCTTCTCCCCGTATCCCCGAGCTCTTCTCGAGCTCACGGACTCGGGCCTCCGAAGCCGGATCTGACCGGACACCGTATCGATGCAGGTTCACCGTCTCGAAACTCATGTGACACTGCCGCGTGCGCGGCCAGAGGTGTTCGCGTACTTCGCCGACGCCGCGAACCTCCAGGAGCTGACGCCGACTTTTCTCGACTTCCGGATCCTGACGCCTCTGCCAATCGAGATGGAGGAAGGCACCATGATCGACTATCGACTCCGCATCCGGGGGATCCCGGTCCGGTGGCGGACCCGCATCACCGAGTGGGATCCTCCGCGGCGTTTCGTGGACGAGCAGCTCCGGGGCCCCTACCGGCTCTGGGTGCACGAACACCGGTTCCGGGAGCTGAATGGCCAGACCGAGGTGATCGACCGGGTGCGATATGCCGTACCCGGCGGAGTGCTGGTACAACGGTTATTCGTGAGGAAGGACGTGGAACGGATCTTCGAGTATCGGAAGCGGCGCCTTCTCGGTCGATTCGGGGGTGAGCCGTGAGGTACGGCTGGGCTCGCGCGGCGGTCTGGATCTTCTCCTTTCTCGCCCTGGCCAGTGCTCCGATGTTCCTGGGATGGATCGGGCCCACGCCACCCAGGGGTCTTGGCGTCGAGATCGGAGTCGCCCTCGGTTTCGTGGGTCTGGGACTTCTCGCGCTCCAGTTTCTCCTCACGGGTCGCTATCGGAGGGTGGCAACGTCGTTCGGGTTGGACTCGATGCTCCAGTTCCACCGAGAGATGGGTATGGTGGCGGTTCTCTTTGTCCTGGCGCATCCGGCCGTCCTTTTCGTGACCGACCTCGAATACCTGGAGTACCTGGATCCACGTGTGAACCTCATGCGAGCCCTGGCGCTGGTCGGGGGGACCGGCGCGCTTCTCCTGCTCACAGCCACGAGCCTCTGGCGGCTGGCATTCCACCTGAGCTACGAACGGTGGCGGCTGGTGCACGGGGTGCTCGCGAGCATCGTGATCGTGGTAGGGGTCGCGCACATACTCCAGGTGGGCCACTACGTGGCCGAACCGTGGAAGCGCGCCCTCTTCGTTCTCATCGGGGCGGGGTCGGTCGGTCTTCTCCTCAACACCAGAGTTCTCAGGCCCTGGCGAAATCGGGGCCGACGCTATCGGGTCGAGTCGGTTCGCGAGGAGCGTGGGGACGCCGCAACCCTGGTTCTGGTTCCGGACGGGCACGAGGGGATGCGGTTCCTCCCCGGTCAATTCGCATGGCTCACTCTGGGCGCATCGCCCTTCTCCCTTCAGCAACACCCTTACTCGTTCTCATCCAGCGCCGAAGCCGCACCTCGCCAGCTGGAGTTCACCGTCAAGGAGGAGGGAGACGGCTCGGCGGCGGCGCGAGCGGTCGAGCCGGGCAGCTCGGCGTTCCTGGAGGGGCCCTTCGGCTATTTCGTGCCGAGGCGAGACTCCTCCATCGGGTGCGTCCTGATTGCCGGAGGAGTGGGCGTGACCCCCTGCCGAAGCATGCTTCGGACCTTCAGCGATCGGGAGGACCCGAGGGAGCTGTGCCTCATCTACGCGAACCCCACCCTTGCCGACACCATATTCTACGAGGAGTTGCAGGAGCTGGAAGGAGCCTTGAACCTGAGGGTGGTGTTCGTCCTGGAGGAGCCGCCGGAGGAATGGTCGGGGGAGGTGGGCGTGCTCACCGACGAAATCCTCGCGCGGAACCTACCCGACGACCCGGTTCGGCACGAGTACTTCATCTGCGGACCCGAGCCCTTGATGAACATTGCGGAGTCCACCCTGAAGGAGCTCGGGATTCCCCAGCGGCGCATCCTTTCGGAGCGCTTCAACATGGTCTGACCCCATCGGGGGAGGAACGTCGAATGCTTCACCACAAAGTACGGCGAGTCGCCGACGTTCTCGGAGTCGTGCTCCTCCTCCTGGCTGTGTTGGCCACCTGGGTGCGGTCGGGGTGAGAGCTCAGCCGTCGGATCCGGACGATCCCCCCGACTCCTCGAGCGCCTCGTCCAGCAGCCTGCGACCCTCCTTCATCCCCTCCCGGAATTCGTCCCACTCCTCCGGGGTCCCTTCGCCGAGGGACGAGAAGCGCTTCTGGGCGGCTTCATAGTCCGAGCGGAGCTCCTTCGCTCGCTCGTTCAGCCGAGATTGCTTTTCGGCTTCGGCTCTCTCGATGCGGGACTGCAGCTCGTCGAGGCCCATGTTCCATTCCTCGAGCTGGTCCTTGAGTTCTTCCGTCGGGTCGTCCTTATCTGCGCTCATCGGCGGGGCTCCGGTCGGGGTCGAAGTGGGGTGATTGTCGCGGGCCACCATGATCGGCCACTCGGCCATTATGATAGGAAAGGTGATCGCCGACGGGGAGTGGTTCCGATCTCGGTGTCCTCGGGAACCTTCGGCATCCCGGGCTCGTATCTCTGGCATCGGGACGAGCGATTGGATGCGCACCGGCCCGCATCGCGAGCGTCCTCCCATGCACGGCCCGGAGGGCCGCATGAACAAGCCCCGCCTCGATGTCGTTTGTGCTTGGATTGTCGTGTGCGTCACGGCTTGGCCGTTGGCGCTCTCCGCCGGCGTGTCGGGCGAATCGGAGCTGCGGCCAACGGGCAGTCGGACCGGGGGGCAGGCTACGGCCGTTTTCGAGCCCGAAGCCCGCGGGCCGGACGATCCGGATTTCCTCTTCCAACGTCCTCGCGTGAGCCTGGGGATCCGGAGCGGAATCTTCCTTCACCGCGGCGACAGTGAATTGCACGAGTTCACGACGGACCGCTTCACTCTCTCCTCATCCGACTTCATTGGGATGGCCCTCGGGGTCGAAGGAGGGATCTGGCTCGATTCCCGGCTCGAGCTCACCTTCGGAGTCGACGGAAGTCGGCTGACCCGTCGCAGCTCAGACCGGGAATGGGTCGACTACGATGACGGGAGCGAGATTCGTCAGACGACACGCGTCAGACACGGTCCCTCCGCATCCTTCGGTCTCCGGTGGTACGTCCGGGATCGCGGGGAGCGGCTTTCGACCTTCGCCTGGGTGCCCAGTCGTTGGAATGTGTTCGTAGGCGGAGGAGGGGGAATCACCGGCTACAGGTTCGAGCAGTGGGGGGATTTCGTGGACGAGGTCGACGAGATCATCTTCAATGACCGGTTCGCGTCCGAGGGAAGCGCCTTCTTTCCGTACCTTTCGGGAGGAGCCGAGCTCAGGTTGACCCCACGCGCTGCGGTGGTCGTGGAAGGTCGCTACCAGTGGGGACGGGATCACCTCTCGAGCGACTTCGGAGACTTCGATCCCCTCGACCTGGCAGGGGCACGTCTGACGGCGGGACTTTCCTACCGCTTCTAGTGTAGAATTCGGAGTCGTCGGACGTCCTGGTGCCGCCGACACACCACGACTCTCCGTAGAAAGGGAGGGCTGCTCCATGAAGGATGTGCCGATCCGGGTCGCGACGACCCTCATCTTCCTGCTCGTCGCTCTGCCCTTTGTTGCGACGGCGGAAGACCGCTCCTCGGTCGATCGAGACCGTTGGCTGCCGTGGATCGGATGCTGGGAAGGTGCGCTCCAGCCCGGCGAGGAGGAAGACGACCGATTTCTCGTCTGCTTCGAGTTCATCGGAGACGAAATGGGAGTGGAGCTGGTCACCTACCAGGCGGGAGAGGTGGTAGCCAGGGAGGAGCTCCGAGCCGACGGCCTGCCCTCTCCGGCCGAGGAAGGGGGATGCGTCGGGGAGCGCAGGGCGGAGTGGTCCGGGGGAGGTGACCGGCTCTACCTCCACTCCGAGTTGCGGTGCGCGGAGGATCTGAGCCGGACATCGCGAGGCGTCCTTACCTTCCTTCCCGACGGAGATGCGTGGATGGAGATCCATGCCGTTCGCACCGGTGAAGCGAGCCCGGTCCTCGGGATTCGTAGCTTCCGACCGGCACCCCGATCGGCGCTCGCAGACCACGGGATAGGAGATCCGGCGGCCGGCCTCGAGCTGGCGGTCTCTGCGGCTCGCTCTCGAGCGGGTAGGAGCCTCGCCGCAGACGACGTCGTAGAGCTCGTCTCCGAGGTGGGTTCGGCCGCCACCGGGGCCCTCCTGGTGGAACGGGGCGACGTCTTCGAGCTCGACGCCCGCACCCTCAAGGGGATGGCAGACAGGGGCGTGTCCGAGGACGTTCTCGACGTCATGGTGGCTCTGGCCTATCCCGATCGGTTCGAGATCGAGGGCCGTGAGCCGGCTCTGCGGGCCGAAGAGCGACCAACCGCCCGCGCGGTGGCGCCCTGGCCCGCCGGCCGTTCGGGCGCTCGGATGGGAATCAGTGTCTTCCGGGGGTATTCTCCCTGGGGAATCGGTTTCTACGATCCGTACTGGCACGACTCCTTCCGTTACGGCGGCTACGGGTACGGCATGTCCGGATACCGCTACCCGCGGGTGCTCGTCGTACAGCCACCGACGGTGCGGGATCGGGGGGCTAGAGTGAATCCGAGGGAAGGCTACCGGGCCGGTAGCGAGTCGACTCGACCGTCGACCCCGGCGACCCAGCGTTCGGCCCCCTCGTCCAGTCGCTCGCCCCGTCCTTCCGCGAATCGTTCACCGGATCGGGGTGCGTCCGCGTCTCCGACTCCCTCCTCCACCCGGGGCGGATCGCAGGTGTCGCCTGGCGGACACTCGGCTGGAGACTCGGGAGGTGGTCAGCGTCGGGCCCGCCCTCGACCCGACAGCGACGGATAGTGCGCCCTCTACCCTGCTTGGCTCGTACGTGACAACGCTCGAGATTCCGACCCGTTCTCGGGAAGAGTTCGTGGACATCGGCCCTCAAGTGAGGGCATTGCTCCGGGAGAGCGGCGTTCGCGATGGTGTGGTGCACCTGTGGGCCCTGCACACGACGTGTGGACTCACGGTGAACGAGAACGCGGACCCGGACGTGCCACGCGACATGCTCCGGAAGATGAGGGAGTTGGTTCCCAAAGACGAGCTCTACTACCGGCATGCCGAGGGGAACTCCGATTCACACGTGAAGACCAGCCTGTTCGGTCCGGGCCTGACGCTCCTCGTTCACGACGGAGCGCTCGTCCTCGGGCGTTGGCAAGGCGTCTTCCTCGCTGAATGGGACGGTCCCCGAACCCGGAAGGTGGCGGTGCGGGTGATCGCTTCGGGGCCGGCGTCCGCCGATCCGACGTGACCGCTGCCATTCCCTTGCCCGCTCGAACCGCCCCGTCTAGGTTCCGGCTTTGGTTGAATAGGGTACGGTACGCTGCCGCACCTTCTCCTCTCTTCATCTCCCGCGCGGGTTGGCTTGGAAAATGACGGGAAGACGCGAGGAAAGCGGACCTTCGCAGGATAGCCGGCGGGACGACCCACCCGTGTCCCGATCGCCAGCCTCCGACGAGGAGCGGGTGATTCTGCTCGAGTGCCGGATGGAGCAGCTTCGCTCGCAGTTGGAGGTTGCACGGGCCGAGGCGGACCACGCCCGGGTCAAGCTCGCCGAAGCGTCCGCGCGCGAGGCCAAGCACGCGCGGCGGCAGGCGGCGCTTCAGGAGGAGTTGGCCGAGGCGCGCCAGGAGATCGTGACTATACATGAGCGATTGGATCGATCCGAGGCCCTCCGGGCCGAGCTCGAGGGACACCTTTTCGAATCGGGCGCACAGGGAGAGACAGCGGAGCTGATCCGTCTCCGGCGGGATCTCGCCGCGGAACGGCACCGTGCCGGGGTGAACGAGAGACAGGTCGCCCGTTTGCGGGACCGCGTCGACGAGTTGCTTGCGAGCCGGGAGACCCTCCTCACCCGGGTGGCCGCGTGGCAGAAGCTCGTGAACGATGAAGGCCCCGAAGCCGTTGACCTCTCGGGATATCTCTCGGAGCTGCTCCGGGAGATCGTCTCGTTGGAGAGGCGGAGCGAGGAGCTCGAGGGCCGGGAAGCCCGCCTGCGCGATGGAGGTGCCCGAATCGAGAGGGATCGGCGGGATGAGTCGGATATGCAGGACAAATCGAGGCCCGAGAGCCGGACTGCGGTACGCGATTCAGAACCTGGCGCGCGTGCCGCGGAAGCTCCGGAAGCGCCGCGGCCGACCGATGCCTTGGTGAGTGCGATCGCGCGCGCCGACCTTCCGCTCCTTCGTGAGGAGCTGCGGGCGATCGGGGAGGGCGCGCAGGACGACGGGTTGGCGGAGGCGGTGAGGCCCCTCGCGCGGTCCTCCGAGGCGGCAGTCCGTGCGGCGGCGTACGAGGCGCTGGGGCGTCTGATGGAGCGCGATCCTGTTGCGTTGGCAAGTGTGGTCCGGGAGGGCCTCACCGACGAGAACCCGCGGGTGCGGCGGCGCGTCGTGCTCGCGGCGGCTACGGCGCGTGGGTTGGAGCTCAGGTCTCTTTTGGCACCGCTGCAGGAAGACCCCGATCCCCAGGTGCGGAGAGTGGTCCGGGAGGCGCTCCGGCAGGGCGCTTCGGCAGCGGGCGCACCCCGAGCCCGCATCCGGGAAGCGCCTTCCCTCACTACGCCCGAAACCGTGCCCTGACCCCGAGTTCAGGGCCTCCGATCGCGACCCATTCCCGCGAGGCCTGTCTGTGGAGATCCGATACAGGAGGAAACACTTCGCCGGGGTCCTCGGTCTGTCCGAGAGTCAGCTCTCCGAAGTCGACCGGCGCCTGAATTCGGGACGAGAGCAGGAGCCGCCGGAATTCTACACTCCAGGCGATCTTTCCGCATACCGCAGGGCTCTGGGCCGCCACCCCACCCCACAACCGCTGCGCCGGCAACTCTTTCTCAACTTCAAGGGAGGCACGGGCAAGACGAGCCTCTCGGTGGCCTACGCCTATCGTCTGGCCGAGATGGGGCACCGCGTGCTCCTGCTCGATCTCGACTCGCAGGGCCATGCGACGCAGCATCTGGGGATCGACGGCGAGGCGTGTGAGCTGACCCTTCACGATGTCCTCGCCCACAAGGTGCCGATTGCGGAAGCCGCGGTGTCGACGTCACTCGCGGAGTTCGATCTCGTGCCGGCCAATCTCGGGATGAGCACGATCGACATGGCGCTGATGCCGATGGCCGGCCGTGAGTACAAGCTCAGGAAGGCGCTCGAGCCGGTGTCCGATCGCTACGAGTTCGTGGTCATGGACGCCCCACCATCCTTCGGCCTGCTGAATCTGAATGCGCTCATGGCGGCCGACGATCTCCTGGTTCCGGTGCTACCGGATTTCCTCTCGTTCCACGGGCTGAAGCTGCTCTTCGAAACCGTGGCCGAGTTGGAGGAGGATCTCGGGCACACCATGCGGAGGATCCACATCATCCTCAACCAATACAGCCCCACCACCCGGATCGCGCGGGAGGCCCGGCGCGCTCTGGAGGACCACTACCCCGAGTTCCTCACCCAGACGATCGTCCGCCAGTCGACGAAGTTCGCGCAGGCGTCGAGCGAAGGCGTACCGATCTGCGTCTTCGCGCCAGGCAGGAAGGGGGCCGAAGACGTGGACTCATTGATCGCCGAGGTGCTGAGCGGCTCCTCCGAAGGGGCGAAGGAGAGGATTTCATGAAGGGTCGCTTCAATGACAACGTTCCCTCCCGGAAGCCCCGGACCCGGATCGGAAAGGTGCTCACCGAGCTCGCCTCGGAGGCGGAACCCGAGGAGCCTGATGAAAGAGAGGAGCCCACCGAGGACCGGGAGGTCGGCGACGATCCAGGGGATCGCGTCGAAGTGGAGGCACGTGAATCAGCCGAAGAGCGCGCCTCTGATCCGACGGACTCGACCGACCTCTTCGATGGGCAGCTGCTGCCCGAAGGGGACTCCCCCGGCGGTGGACCCGAGCGCGGGGGAGGTCACGAGCCCGTCGCTCGGCGCAGCGGGGTCTTTGCTCCATCTATCCCGCTGCACCCGTCCAAGCTGGCGCGGGGGCGGGATCGTCTCTCCGAGCTCCGGGAGCGACTAGCGGCCGCGACCAGGCCCGGAGCGGGAGCCGGAGCCGCGGATGCAGGGGCCAAGCCGGAGCGCACGGCCGACGCGGTGCGAGAGGTCGTGGGAGAACTCCGGTCCCGCCTCGAAGCGACGATTCGGGAGCGCTCGGAGCTCGCGGAGAGCCTGGAGGAGACCCGCGAGGAGCTCGAGCGGGCCCTGAACGAGTTGGAGCGGGAGCGTCACGCGCGAAGTGCGGCCGAGAAGCGCGCTGAGGAGCGGGCCGAGATCGCAAGCGATGCGGTTGCGGAAGTGGAGGCGCTTGCAGCGGAGCGCGACCAGGTCCTGGCGGAGCTGAACGAGCAGCGGCAGCTCGACGATGAGCAGGCCTCTCTGCTCGCGGAGGTTGAGGCCGCATTGCAGCAGAGAGAGGAGGAGCGCGCCCGGGAAGAAAGCGAGATCGCCGAGCTTCGGGATCGGCTGGACGCGCGAGCGGTCGAGGTGGCCGACCTGCAAGGCCGGCTCGAGACCGAGACCTCGAGCAGGTCGAGGCTGGAAGCACGCTGCAAGGAGTTGGAGGAGGAGGTGGAGCGACTGGGTGATGCAAGGAGAGCTCTCGAGGCAATCGAAGCGATGATCGCCGGGCGCGGCTGACTGGTTCTCCTATGGCTCGTGGGGACCTCGGCCTGCAATTGAGAAGGCGAACCAGAAAGGGATGAAAGAATGAGCGAAAAGTTGATTGCCGTGGTGGGAGCCACGGGAGCACAGGGCGGGGGACTCGCCCGGGCAATCCTTGCGGATTCGGCGGGAGCCTTCGCCGTACGGGCCTTGACCCGCGATCCCGGGTCGGACGCCGCAAAGACGCTCGCGGATCAGGGAGCTGAGGTCGTACGTGCGGATCTCGATCAACCCGATACGCTCCAGCGGGCATTCGATGGCGTGCATGGCGCCTTCCTGGTCACGAACTTCTGGGAGCATTTTTCCCCCGAGAAGGAGATCGAGCAGGCCCGTTCGATGGCAGAGGCCGCTGCGGCGCGGGGGGTGAGCCACGTCATCTGGTCCACCCTCGAAGACACCAGAACATGGGTTCCGCTCTCCGACGACCGGATGCCCACCCTGATGGAGCGCTACAAGGTCCCGCACTACGACGGAAAGGGTGAGGCGGACGCGGTCTTCGAAGAGCTGGGGGTGCCGACGACCTTTCTGGTGACCTCGTTTTACTGGGACAACATGATCCACTTCGGAATGGGCCCGAAGCCGGGGCCGGATGGAACGCTCGCCCTGACCTATCCGCTAGGTGAAGCGAAGCTCCCGGGGATGGCGGCTGAGGACATCGGGAAGTGTGCCCTCGGCGTCCTGAAGGGTGGGAAGGCGTATCTGAGGCGACGGGTCGGAATCGCCGGTGAGTTTCTGACCGGAAAGGAAATGGCGGCCGCGTTGAGCGACGCACTCGGCCAGGAGGTCAGGTACAACGATGTGCCCCCGGAGGTCTACCGCGGGTTCGGCTTCCCCGGTGCGGATGACCTCGGCAACATGTTTCAGGTGAAGCGGGACTTCAACGAGCAATACTGTGCCGGGAGGGATCTCGAGCTCGCGCGGAAGCTGAATCCGGAGCTGCAGACGTTCCGGGACTGGCTCTCCCAGAACAAGGACCGGATCCCGCTCGAGTAGGTCGGAGACGGGCGCGGTGACGCCTCCTATCGGCAAGGCCGAGGCCCGGAACACGCTGCCTGGACCGGCGAACCCCATCATGGCGACCTCCATCCGAGCGTTGGCTGCGCTTGCGCTGCTCCACTTTCCTCTATGCCTGAACGCACAGGTACCCACCTTCGCCGAGGTCGCCGGGCACGAGATCGCGGAACGGCTGGCCGAGCATCGGCACATCGCCCGCTACCTGGAGCGCCTGGACGAGTCCTCTCCGCGCGTGTCCGTCGTCGATCTGGGGAGGTCCTGGGAAGGGAGGGAACTTCTCACGGCGATTGTGACTTCTCCGGACAATCACGCACGTCTTGAAGGCATTCGAGCTGCCTCTCGGCGCTTGGCCGACCCCAGAGGGGTGTCCGATCCAGAGGTCGCAGAGCTGATCGACGGACAGCCGGTGGTGATCTGGATCCACGGCTCCATCCACGGTGACGAGCCGGCGGGAGCCGAGGGGCTCCTCCTCCTGCTGGAGCACCTCACAAAACGGGACGATCCGGAGACTCTCGCCGTCCTCGAGCACGCCGTGATCCTGATCGATCCGGTCATCAATCCGGACGGGCGGGATGCCTTCGTTCATCACCATCACAGGCGACTCAGCCGTTTTGTGCACCCCGAGCGGGATGCGTGGCCCAACGACGAGATCCGTCACTGGCCCGAAGAGTACGGGTCGTGGATCTCCCTGGGTTTCCGCACCGGGCACTACTACTTCGACAACAACCGGGACTGGACCGCGCAGACACAGCGGGCCACCCGGGCTCGCGCCCGCATGATCCTGGACTGGCGCCCCCAGGCCGTGATCGATGCCCACGACTGGGCGGCTGGGGACGTGGAGTTCTTCTACTCGATGATGTGGGGAGGGGAGCGCCCGATCGGGGGTGCGGCGTCCTTCTCCGAGGCCTGGTGCGACGAGTTCGGGCATGCCTTCGCCGAAGCGCTCGAGGCGGCCCAACGCCCGCACTTGACCCGCGAACGCTTCCCATGCGGGCTGGCGCTTTCCCTCCCGGCCAGTACCACCGAGTGGACCCCATGGATCGGCTCGGTGGGGATCCTCTTCGAACAGGGGGCGAGCTGGGGGCTCGCGCTGACCCGCCCCGACGGGTCGGTGCGCACGCTTCGGTACGCCGCGGAGAACCAGTATTACGGGGCCCGGGCCCTGATCGAGCGCGCCGCCGGCTCGAGAGCGCGTCTGCTTCGGGAATTCCATGATGCCCACGTGCGCTTCCTGGAGGAGCCCGAGGCGGAGGGCGTCAGGCGCTACATTCTGCCTCCCACGGGTGACCCGAATCTGAGCGCGGAGGCCATCAACCTGCTTCTCCGCAACGACATCGAAGTGGGCGTCCTTACGGATGAGGTCCGACTGGGTCAGCTCGAGGACGGCGAAGGCCGGGCGGCCGGGGAGCGCGCCTTCGTGCCGGGAAGCTTCATCGTGGAGGTGGCCCAACCTCGACTCGTGAGCAATCTCTTTCGACCCACGAATACGCTCACCTTGCAGGGACTCTTCAACCTCGAGATCTACGCGACCCGGGATGCCGTAGAGCTTCCGGTGCGGGCGGTCGAGCGCTTTCTGCCCTCCGCCACCGATGCCGTGGCGGACGCACTCGGTACGGAATGGGGCCCCTCGGAATCAGTTTCCGGGGACGAAATGCCGGGACGAGAGCTTCACCGGGCAGGCTATGCGTACCTCGTTCCCGGGGACCAGGCGGTGGCCCTCACCGCGGCCTTCCATCTGCATGAGCAAGGCCATCGGCTCTCGATCACTACGGCAGCGACGCGAATCACCGGGCGCGACTATCC
The DNA here is from genome assembly GCA_007125845.1 of Gemmatimonadota bacterium. Classification (GTDB taxonomy): domain Bacteria; phylum Gemmatimonadota; class Gemmatimonadetes; order Longimicrobiales; family Gaopeijiaceae; genus SLCK01. Next base: position 5,898 of record SLCK01000017.1, on the reverse strand, counting down.
GTCGGGTTCGGTCGTCGCGTTGACGGGTGACAATGATGACTCGCTGCACGACGCGATACGGCAAATCGCCGACGAGCTGCACCTGCGGGTCGAGGTCCTGGATTCCGGCTTGGCGGAAGCGGGCTACCCATCCCTGGGATCGACCAGCCGAGTGCCCTTCAGGGCGCCCTCCGTGGCGATGGTGGCCGAGGATCCGCTGAACGGGTACTCCTTCGGGTGGAGCTGGTTCGCCTTGGAGCGGCAGTATCGGATCCCGGTCACGGTCGTGAGGAGCGCCACCCTCGGACAGATGTCCCTCGCGCGCTTCGACACGATTGTTCTGACCGAGCTGGATCCCCAAGCCTTCGCAGCGCTTCTGGGGGAAGCGGGGCTCGAGCGCTTGCGCAGGTGGATCAGGGAGGGGGGGACGTTGGTCACCCTGGGGTCGGCCTCCGACTTCGCCCGCGACCAGCTCGGGGTGATCGGCCTGCGCTCCTGGTACGACAGCGAGGAAGGCGTGGGTGCGGAACTGCTATCCCTCCCCGATGCCACCCTTCCCATCGCGCTCACTCCCGCGAGCTACAATGCCACGGCGCGCGCCCCGGCCGACTGGGTGGCGTCGGGCTACGTCGCGGGGCGCATTCAGGGGGTGGCCCGCTCGGCTCGGGTCTACCTCCCGCCTCCGGACCTGGAGTCCCGTGGCGGTTACGTGGTGGCGCGGTATGCAGAGTTGCCGATCGAGCGGGCGTCCGGCGGCGTATGGGCCGACCCGGCGGCCCGCTTCGAGGGGGCCGTCTATGTGTACCACGAACGGGTCGGCGAGGGGCGTGTGGTGGCCTTCTCCGAAGACGTGAACTACCGGGGGCACGCGCGAGGAACGGACCGACTCTTCCTGAACGCCGTCCTCGTGTCGCCCAGCGCTCGATGATCATCGCCGCCTTCGAGCCCTTCGGCGGCCGCCGGCGGAACCGTTCGTGGGAGGTGCTCGAGCGGGTCCCGCCTCACGCGGGAATCGAGCGGGTGCGGCTTCCGGTTGACTTCGCACGGCTTCCGGAAGAGATCGAGGGCCTCCTCTCGCAGCGGCCCACCGCGCTCCTCCTCCTGGGCGAGTGCTCCGACCGAATCGTCCGCGTGGAGCAGATCGCCCTCAACCTGGCCGACTCCGATCTTCCGGACAACGCCGGAGCGGAACCCCGGATGGAACCTCTGGTGGTGGGCGCTCCCCTCGCGCTACAGGCCACCTGGTCGGCTCGTGCGGTCGTGGACCGGATCGCTGCTGGCGGAGTGCCCGCCGCACCGTCCTTTCACGCCGGGACGTTTGCCTGCAACGCCGCATTCTTCCTCGCGCTCGCCGGGGCCGGGGAACGGCAGGGAGAGGAAGACGCTCCGATCCCTGTAGGAATGCTCCACATCCCGAGATTCTGCGGGTTCCTTCGGCCCTCCCGGGTCAGCTTGTCCTACGCGATCGAGCGGGCCGCCATGGCGCTCCTCGCCCCTCCGAGCCAAAGCGAGGCTATAGCCTCGCCGCGGTGAGCCGGAGCGATCACGTCCACGAGGGAAGCGGCTGGAGGGGATTCCCCACAATCCGGAACTGCCCGAGGACATGGGCGGATTCCGGGTCGACGCGTGCGGTGACGGCCCGGAGGAGGGACGCCACATCCGGATGCCGGCCGGTGACGAGCTCGTCGACGAGGTGATCCGAGAGGCGGCGGGAGGCCTCGATCGGGATGGGCGCCACGGCACCCAGGTAACAGCCCGCGCGGCCGGAGGAAACGAAGCGGGTGCCGAACGGGATCAGGCTCCTCGTTCGGCTGAGCGTCTGGCAGGCCACGGAGATCACGGTTCCCGCGGCCTGCTTCAGCGGGTGGGCCACCACATGGTTCCAGCGGAGGGCCTGATAGCCACCCCACCCTCTCGCTCTTCCGTGTCCGGCGTAGAGGAGGACGGAGGGGCCGGCTGCGGCAGCCGCGCAGAGCGCTTCCCGGCGTGTGCGATCCGCCCGGAGGTCGTGCACGGGAATGCCTTCCTCGCTCATTCTCGCCAACCAGTCGCCCGCGATCTCCAGGTAAATGCGCTTTCCCATAGCGGCCACAGTCACCGAGGCCGAGGAGGAGTCCTGGCGAGGTGCACTTAGATTTTGAACGGCCGTGAGCCAGGGATCCAGGTCGGAGGGTCGGTCGGCCTGGAGGAGCGCGACCGTCGCAGTGACGCCGGATCGCCCCCGGATCACGCTGCCGGGGAGTGCACGGGCCGGCCCCCTTCGTCGAGGCGCGACGAGGAGCGCCGCATCGAAGGGTGCGGTATCGAGGAGCTGCGCCAGCCGCTCCCCGAGTCGGTACGGGTCGTGCCTGGGTCCGTCCGGGTTGGGTCGATCCAGGATGGTCAGATGGGGCCGAGCTCCCGAAGGGTCTCTCGCTCCGGCCGGGCTCCGCTCCCGCTCCGACCAGGCGGCGATCCGGGCTCCCAGCTCCGGAGGCGCAAGGACGAGGAGGCGACGGCGGTCGGCGCTCGCTCCCGTGAAGGCGACGCTCGGAGTGCTCACGTGCCTACGCCGCCTGGAAAGCGTCGGCGTAGAGCTGCCACGGTGCCAGCTCCTCCTCGCTCCGCTCCTCCAGGACCTTGCGCACGAAGTAGTGCATCGCGATGTCGCCTTGCTCCTCCACGTTGAACTGGGCCAGGTCGCCGCCCGCGGCCAGAAGCGCATTCTCGGCACCGTCCCCGTTGTGGTCGTTCTCCCCGTAGCCGTAGTCGTACGTGTCGGGCTGGGTCTGGGCGTGGATCGCCCGGGAGATGTAGATCGGGCCGTCCACGAGCGCCTGCCAGACGTGGGTGAGCTCGTGGACCATGGTCGGCAGGTCGAGCTCTTCGCTCGGATCCACGTTGATCAGAGTCATCGTGACGAACGGCCTCGCGCCCGGCTCGTCACCCAGTAGCTTCTGCATGCCTTCCTGGAGCTTGAACACGAGCTGGTTCGAGGGGCCCTCACGGGAGACGTGGATCTGGTCGTAGTCGAGTGTGGATCCGAAGACCTCCTGACCGGCTTCGCGCTCCTCCTGCGTGAGGGGGCGGAAGCTCTGGATCCACTGCAGGAGCAAGCTGAAGACTGTGGCGAGGAAGCCACCGCCCACGAGCCAGGCGCTGGCCAGGATCTCGTCGATGGAGTCTCCCAGGCGGTCGAGGGTCAGGAGGAGCTCGTCCACGACATCGGATCCGGCGTCGGCAAAGGCCGCCAGGATCTCGTCGCGGGTCCGGCCCGCGGCTCGCACAGCGGCGATCACGTTGTCCCGAAAGGCGGCCGGGCGCTCGAGCGTCGCGATGAAGAGGTCTGCGATCTCCACTCCGAACTCCAGGATGGCGCCGACGGATTCGCGCAGCAGGTCAAAGCCCCGATTCACGAGCCGTCCGAGGAGATCCACGAGCTCGCCACCAAAGCTCAACACGCCGATGACAAAGCGCCGAACCCCTTCGAGGAAGTTCTGTTCGAGGTAGATCAGCACGTAGCTGATCGAGTTGTTGAACTTCACGGTGGCTCGCCCGATGGCCTCCCAGACGGTGTCGGCGACCGTCCCCGCCAGGTTCGCTCCCCACTCGTAGAGATCGAGGAGACGCTCGCGGATGCTCTCCCAGGCGTCGACCATCGCCTTGATGGCCTGGTTTCCTTTGTCTGTCACCCAGTCCAGCGCGTCGGTGAGCGTGGCGCCGGCGAAGCGCAGCGCGGTCAGGACCTTGTGGAAGAGGTTTTCCGCTGCCTCTTCGAGGCGACTGAGGGCCCAGTCGAGCACCTGTCCGACCGGTCCGGTGGCCGCGACGATCCCATTCACAATCCGGCGAAGGACGAAGTAGCCCTGTCCGACGACCTCTCCCAGCAGCCCTGCGACGGTGGCGCCTGCCCGGAGGGCCGCGTCGACCAGCTTCGTCGTGAGGGCGTAGGTTCGCTTCAGGGTCTCACCCACGAGCTGAGCCAAGGTGATTCCGAGGTCGAAGGCCGCGCGGAGCACCTCCCCGAGCGCGTTCACCGCGATGCCGATCAGGTCCCGGACGAGCGAGGCGAAGCTCCGCTGAAGGGAGAACAGGCCGTCCACCACCGCCCGCATGACCGCAAAACCCCTCCCCACCACCGAAGTTACGAGGTTGACCACGGTGGCACCTGCATCCAGAATCGCCCGGACCACGTCTCGAGCCATGCTGACGGCCTGTTGGGCCGCCCACGCGGCGAGATCGCCGATCGTCTCGCCGATCTCCACGAGTGTTCGCACCACCCTGCGAAAGAGGGACGCACCGGCCCCCACCACCTCGGAGAGGAGATTCCCGAGCGTCTGCCGGATCGAGCGGAGGGCGGAGACCAGCTCGCGGAAGAGATCGGAGGGTCGGTTCGCCACCGCGACCACGAGCTGTGCGACGGTCCGGCCGATTTCGAGGAGGGCCCCAGCGATCGCCGACACCACCTGCTTCGCGGCGAGGAAGGCTTCATGCAGCAGCTGCCCGATGCTGCGGCCGATGGCGAGCGCCGCCTGCACCACCTTCCGGATCGTTTCCCGGGCCCGGTTGGCCACCCAGGCCAGGACCTGGACGAGGCCGTTCGCGGCGAGTCGGACGGCTTCGAGGATGTCCGCGAGCGCCCCGGCAGCCTGCTGCACGGCTACGGCCATCACCTCGGCGACGGTAGCGGCGATCTCCACCAGCGCCGCGACCGTCCGGCGGAGCGCATTCCATCCCGCCTGAACGGCGGCTTCCACGATCACCTTCACCGTTCGTCCGATTGCCCGGAGGGCGGCGACGACGGCCCGGGCCGTGGCGAGCGCCCAGTGACCGATGGCCTGGAGGACATCCCGAAGCACCTCGCCGATCCCGAGGAGTGCCCGGACTGTGGCCTGCATGACTTCCTGGGCGGCTCCCAGGGCATCGGTGAGGATCTGGCTGATCGAGCGCCCGATCGCGCGGGCGGCCGCCACCACCTTTCGTGCGGCCTGGAGCGTGGCCGAGGCGATCCAGACGAGCACCTCCTTCAGGTCGCCGACCGTCTCGCGAAGGGCCCGGACCGCATCGCGAAGAATGGACTCGGCCTCACCCGCCGCCCAGGCGATGACCTCGGCGACGCTCCGTGCAGCCTCGAGCACACCGGCCACGAACTTCTTCAGCGTAGAGTACCCGTTCGCGGCAGCTCCGGCGAGGATGGCCGCCACGGATTCGCCCGCTTCGAGCAATGCCTCCACGAGGTCGGTGATCTGCGCCACCGTCCAGCTGGCCACTTCGGCAGCGACCTGAGCCAGGGTCTTCCCGGCGCTCACCACGGCATCCACCAATGTCTCGACCGCCTCCGTGATCGAGTCCCACAAGTCTTCCGCCTTGTCCCCGATCCAGTCGATCACGCCCCCGGCCGTGCCCGGGGCCTTTGAGCGGTGCGTCCGGAGGACCCTTCCGACCGCAGCGAGCCATTCCGCGACTTCCCGGAGGCTCCCCCCTGATGCAAAGTGGTCCGCCATGAATGTCCGGGCTTCGGTGCGGGGAAGGCTCGCAATGTGATCGACCACGAGCGCTCCGGCACCCGAAAGCCGGAGGGCGGAGCACACGAGCTGCCTCTCGGAGCCACCGGCGGTCCCGGCCCAACCGAGCATCTCCTGGGCCTCGGCGATCCCGGAGTCCAGGTCCGGCGCGGTGAGCAGGATCCCTCGCGCGAGGCGGAGGCCGCGGGTCTCGGAAATGGCAAGGGCGGCTCCTACGGCGGGCCCAACGTCAGACGTGGAAGGCTGCAGGGCTCGAAAGCCCTCACCGGTGGCGAGATTCGAGGCGAAGGTGAGATCCTGCACCTGGTCGATGATCGTCGGCATGGCGGGCTCCCCGGTCCGAGACGGTGTAAGGCTTCCGGCCGGAGGTGTGCAGCGAAGCGAGCTGGGCGGGTGGGAAGGCGCACCCGATGCT
>SLCK01000020.1 GCA_007125845.1 Gemmatimonadota bacterium | reverse complement strand
CACTGGTGGAAGCCCGGATGCGGGGCACTTTCCCCTCATGAATCCACGCGGGACCAGGTTTCTTCAGACCGGCCACTCTTCCCCCTTCCAGCACATTTCCCAGAAGAGCCACTCGTACTGGGATGAAAGGATGAAGAGCTCCTCGACCCGCCTCTCCTCGGAGGGGGAGAGGTGTGCGGCCTCCCGATCCATCTCCTCTCTCAGCCATGTGGCGGCGCCGGCGAACTCATCCGAGGCGTAGAGCTCGATCCAGTCGGCGTAGCGCTGGTCCTCGGGAGGATCCTGGCGAGCCAGTTCACGGCCGATGTAAGAATAGCCCCAGGCGCAGGGCAGGAGGGCCGCAAGGAGAGGCGCCATACCGCCATCCGCCGCGGTCCTCACCAAGAAGTCCGTATATGCGCGAGTGGTCGGCCACATCGGTTCGGCTTCGAGCTCCTCGGGGGAGATCTCGAATCGAGCGGCATAGGTCCGGTGCAGCTCCATCTCCGTGTTCAGCGTCAGGTCGAGGACCGAGGCGTACCAGCTCATGGATTCCAACCGCGGGGCCTTCGCGGCCGCCCACGCGAAGACACGCGCGAACTCCTGAAGGTACCGATAGTCCTGGAGCACCCAGCGACGAAACCGCTCCTCGGAGAGGGTGCCGTCCGCGAGCCCGCGCACGAAGGGGTGTTCGAGCTGAGCGTCCCAGATCGGGCGTGCGGCCTCGTAGAGACGTTCGGTGATCGCCATCGTCAGCCCCCTTCCTTGCGGACGACGCCTTCCCAAGCGTGGCCACGGGGCTCGGTTTCCTCGGTGCGCCATATCGAATCCGTACCGGAGAGTCCGGGGTGTGTCCCCTCGTCCAGGCCTGGCCACGTGGCCCCGGTAGCCGCCATTTCCCAGAAGGCGATTTCGTAGAGAGTGGTCAGGCGAAAGAGCTCGCTCATCCGCTCCCGCTCCGCTTCTCCGGCAGACGCGGCCAGGGCGTCCAGCTCGGTGCCCAAGTGCCCCACCCATTCCTCGAACTCCGGGGCCGACCAGTTCTGCACGAAAGGGAACCAGGGAGATTCGGGGTCGATCCCCTCCCGCACCACCTTCCAGGAATCGAAGTAGGCCTTTTCGGCCACGTAGAGGACCGTGTATCCCTCGGGATACGACGCCCGATAGCCGGTGGCCAGGAGGAACTGGACGTATCCGTGACAGGTGAACGAGGGGGGGGCGTCTCTGAGCCGCACGCCGACCGCGTCGGCGCGCTCCTCGAAGAGAGCCAGCTCCTTTCGGAGTGCGTCGAGGGTCCGAATCAGCGGGGCCCTGTGCCGCTCCGGAGCCTTGGCGATCAAGGTCGCCAGGAAGGGCAGCGCGGCTTCTACGAAGAGGTAATCCTGGCGCATCCAGGTCGCGAACGTGTCCGAGTCGATACGGCCGTCTCGGGTGTCCTTGAGAAAGCGGTGTGAGAGCATGCGGTCCCAGAGGGGGCGGACACGCTCCAGCTGTTCGTCTACGAAGCTCATGAAGACCCTTCCCAGGGTGAGAGTGTGGGCACGTCGGGAAGGGGAGATGGGGACATTCGGCTGACTCCCTCCGCCGGCATTACCCGGTTCAGGTCGAGTTGAGGGTATGATCTCAGCCGGGAACGAGCCCCAGCACCCCTGTCGCCATCGAGGATAAGGGTGGCCCGGAGGTCGCGCAATGTGTCAGGCGGGGGAGCGGACTCTCCGCTGTCTCTCCTGCCGTGCTCACCTCGACGTCCCTTCGGATTCGAAGAAGAGCCGGCAGCAGAGAGATCCGAGCTCCGTCGCTGGAGCGAGGATCTCCGCGGCGGCCCACCTGGCCTCCGAATACTGGGTGATCCCCGGGAGGGACTGGGGGACCGCAGGCGTGCCCTCCACGAGGATGGCCTCGAGGAGGATCATCTCAAGGCGGTAGCCGGTGCGCAGCATTTCCCCCGAGGCACGTCTTCTTAGCCCACCGATGCGAACCCCGAGCTTGTCGTGGCCGGCTCGCATGGCCGCCCGCTCGGGGCTCTCGCCGACCCGGATCCGCCCCGCCGGAAGGCCCCAGGCACCCGGGAGATCCGGGTCGTCCGCGGGCCGCCGCACGGAGAGGATTCGGTCGGGACGTTCCTCGTCCCGAAGGACAATGGAGACGACTCGCCGGGTCGGTCGCTCGAAGTCGGGAGGCATCTTTCGCTCCGAGGTGCGGAGGATCGGGAACGGCGCCTCGGCAGGGGCGTACTCCACCGTTCGGCCGGTTGGGACCTTTCGGCCGGTCGGGGCCCATCGCAGGCTCCCGTCGAATTCTAGTCGAGGCCCCCCGAATCCTCCAAGCGGGACCACGCCGACATTCTCCGGTGAGCTCCGGTGCGGGGGAGGCCCTGAGAGAGGCCACCATGGAAGAGCGCAGGCCAGAGGTCCACGAGGACGAGGAGCACAGGTACGTCCTCCGTCTCGGGGCCGAGATCGCCACCAAATCCCGGCGAACGCGAAGCCACTTCCTGGAGGTTCTCAACGCGAATGTGCGCGACGCCCTGGCGCAGGAGGACCCTTCCGCGACGGTCGAGGCGGAGTGGAGCCGGATCGTGGTCCACAGCCGGTCACGTCACATGCCGGCGGTGTTGGCGCGGGTCTTCGGCCTGAGCTCGATCTCCCCTTACGAAGCGGTCGTCCCCGCTCAGCTCGATCGCATCGTCGAGGAGGGGAAGCGGCTGTACTCGGAGAGGGTCCAGGGGAAGCGCTACGCGGTGCGAGCGCGCCGCTCCGGTCGCCAGCCCTTCTCGTCGCACGATATCCACGTCGAGCTGGGCGCGGCGCTGAACCCCGGTGCCGAGGTCGACCTGGACGACCCGGAAGTCCGGGTGGAGGTGGAGGTCCGGGATGACGAGGCCTATCTCTTCACGGAACGAATCCCGGGCGCGGGAGGGCTGCCCCTGGGTGTGGAGGGCCGTGCGGTCGCCCTGATCTCCGGGGGGTACGACTCCGCGGTGGCCGCGTCCCTGATGCTCAGGCGAGGCGTCGAGTTGGATTACGTTTTCTGCAACCTCGGCGGCGAGGCCTACGAGCGCGCTGTCCTTCAGGTGGCGAAGGTGGTGGCGGACGACTGGAGCTACGGCAGTCGTCCTCGCCTCTTCACCCTCGGCTTCGCGGAATCCGTAGAGGCGCTGAGGGAGAAGGTCAGGCCGGGGTACATCCAGGTCGTGCTCAAGCGGCTCATGTACCGTGCCGCCTCCGGGGTCGCGGAGAAGCTCGGCGCCGAAGCTCTCGTCACGGGGGAGGCCTTGGGCCAGGTTTCCTCTCAGACCCTGAAGAACCTGAGGGCCATCGAGCCCGCTGCGAGCCTCCCCGTCTTCCAGCCCCTGATCGGCTTTGACAAGGAGCAGATCATCAAGCGAGCCCGGGTGCTTGGCACCGCCGCTCTCTCCGAGAAGGTCCGTGAGTACTGTGCGATTGCTCCCGGGAAGCCGGTCACGGCGGCCTCCGTCGAGGCGGTGGATCGGGAGGAAAGCAAGTTGGACCCGGCGATTCTCGAGCGAGCGCTGACTGGAGCGACGGTCCACGATCTTCGCGCGCTCACCCCGGGCGACCTCGTCGCTCCCTACCTCTTCACGACGGAGATCCCCGAGGATGCGGTGGTACTAGATTGCCGAAGCGAGGGGGAGTATCGACATTGGCACCTCCCGGGAGCGAAGCATCGGAGTGAGTGGGAGCTCCTCCAGAACTTCAAGAAGCTGGATCGAAGCCGGGTCTACGTGCTGTACTGCGCCCGTGGCATCCAAACGGCTTATATCGCGGAGCGGATGCAGAGGGAAGGATATGAGGCCTACTCCCTTCGCGAGGGGATGAGAGGAGTCCTTTCCCTCGCACGATCCCGGGGAATGGTGATGCCGTGACCGATTCCGGACAGGCTCTCTCAACCGCGTTGGACCAGCTGGAAGCTCAGGGCGAAGCGATGCTCGCGCTGCTTCCGCTCCTGGGCGTCGCCGCCCTTCTGGTGGTGCTGGCGATCCTGATCGCATTCGGAGTCGGTCGGTTGCCCTTGCCCCCTGCCCGCGTGGTGCCTCACCCATTCGCACGGAACTTCATCCGCCAGTCGATCCGGGTGGTAATCGTCACCGGGGGCCTCCTTCTGGCGCTCGACCTCCTGGGGGCCACGGCGCTGGTTGGGGCCCTTCTCGGTACCGCCGGTGTCGCCGGGCTGGCTGTGGGGTTCGCCTTCCGGGACATCATCGAGAACTACCTCGCGGGGGGACTCCTCAGCATTCGCCATCCCTTCGCTCCGAACGACCACGTGCAACTCGATGGCCACGAGGGGCGAGTGGTACGGCTTACGGGTCGCGACACTGTGTTGATGACGCTCGACGGGAACCACGTGCGAATCCCGAATGCCATGGTCTTCAAGAGCGCAATCGTCAATTTTTCCCGGAACCCTCTCCGCCGCTTTCTCTTCTCCGTCGGTGTGGGCATGGAGGAAGACTTCGT
>SLCK01000051.1 GCA_007125845.1 Gemmatimonadota bacterium | reverse complement strand
CCGATCCTGTCTGATGAACGCTGTGTGATGTTTCCTTACTGCCAGAGTTGAGAATATTGATCGACAGGCGGCTTCGGCATGGACAGCCTGTAACTACCATTCACCCAAACCTTCAACCGGAATAGGCAGCCCTGTTGCCCTCCATTTATGCCACAAGTATGTTGTAAAAGTAGGCATTTTGAAAGAGGGGCCGCTACCCGTGCCAACGAGCCGAGCTCGCTTCATGCATTCAACCACCGATGACCGTCCGGCCCCATCCGGGGCGACCAAGAGCGAAATCCTGTCGCTCCTTCGGGACCGGGATTGGAGTGTTTCGGGTTTGGCGCGGAAGCTCGGCGTTTCCGGGACGGCGGTTCGGAGGCACCTCGATCAGCTTGAGAGGGAGGGCGTGGTCACGCAGAGCGGCATGCGCCGTGGACGGGGCCGGCCGGCCGCCACGTACGGCCTGACCGATCTGGGTGAGTCGCACTTCCGGAAGCATCGCGATGACGTTCTGCGAAGCCTCCTCGCGTCGATCCACGCGGACCAAGATGAAGAGCGGCGTCATCGCGTCCTTCGTGATGCTGGCGCTCACCTCGCCAGATCCATGATGCACGAGTCCGGTAGCGCGGACACCGAATCACCGGGGAGCCCTCTCGATATGGCGCTCTCGCTGTTGGAGCGGATGGGAGGACGCGAGGATGTCCGCCGTGTATCCGGGGGATCGGAGATCATCGGGTTCGTGTGCCCACTGTCGGAACTGGTCAGGGATTACCCGGGCGCATGCAAAGTGGTGGCCGGCTTCGTGGAGGAGATCGTCGGGGTTCCGGTGGAAGACCGATGTCCTCACGAAGGGGAGCCGATCTGCCTCCTGGAGACGTCGTCCGGCGCATGCCGGTTGTAGCGCACGCACGGTTCCCAGGGCGGGCTTTCGCTCCTCAGAGCCGAGGAGATCAACCATGACGTCGACACCCTCGACGCAGGTAGTTCCCCAGGGCTTGGCGATTCCCTTGCTCGGCCTGGGCACGTGGAAGCTCACTGGAAGCGCTTGCGAGCCGGTGGTGGAGACGGCCCTCGACCTCGGGTACCGTCATATCGACACCGCCGAGGCTTATGGCAACGAGGAGCCGATCGGGCGGGTCGTGGCGACTGCGTGCCTCGACCGCGGGGAGCTCTTCATCACCTCTAAAGTCGGCCGGGACCATCTGCTGTCCCCGGACGTGAGGGAGGCCTGCCGCCAGTCGCTGGATCGCCTGGGCATGGGATTTCTGGACCTGTACCTGGTCCACTGGCCGAACCGCGCGATCCCCATCGCCGAAACCCTTGGGGCGCTGGAAGGTCTGCGGGAGGAGGGGCTGATCCGAGCGTGGGGGGTGAGCAACTTCACCCCCGCTCACCTCCACGAGGTCATGGAGGTTGGTTCCCCGGCGACGAATCAGGTGGAGGTTCACCCGTACTTCCAGCAGCGGGAGCTCGAGACCGCCTGCCGTGAGTTCGGGATCCCTATGTCCGCCTACCGTCCTCTGGACCAGGGTCGGGTTGCAGACGACCCGGTCCTTACCGAGGTGGGACGGCGTACGGAAGGTCCGCCGTCCAGGTGGCTCTCCGGTGGCTGACCCAGCGCGGATGCGTGGTGCTCCCAAAGTCCAGCGCGCGGGAGCGGCTCCAGGAGAACCTGAACATCTTCGATTTCGACCTGACGGGGGAGGAGATGGAGCGCATCTCCGCCGTCGACAGAGGGCGCAGGACGCTGGAGCCGAGCTGGGCGGAGTTCGACCGGACGGAATGAGGCAGCCGGTTCTCGCTCCGTTGAGGCCGCGGTTCAGGTCACTCGTCTCCGGCTCCCCCCTGCTCCTGATCCAGCTCCTCCAGCGCGAGGGCGGCGTGGGCGTAGGCGGCGCCGGCCCGCATTTCGGCTGCGACCCATATCGCCTCCATGATTTCCTCGGCCGTAGCTCCCTGGCGTCGAGCCAGTTGGGTATGGCCCCGGATGCAGTAGGGACACTGCGTCACGTGAGCAGCGGCCACCGCGATGAGTTCCTTCGTTTTCCGGGAGAGGTTGCCCTCCCGGAACACGGTCCGATTGAAGTTCCGGAACGCCTCGGCGGCCTTGGGAGCCAGGGCGGCCCGCCGGTCGGACATCTCGCGGGTGGCCCGCGGATACATGCTTTCGCTCATTGGGCGTCTCCAGTGCGTTGAAGTTCAAGGTACTCCTTCAGAGCCACGGCGTTGTTTCGCTCCCGGTCCTGGGCCGCGTACACAAGGGTAAGCGGTCCCTCGCGGGCCGTCCGTAGCACTTCCTCCACCAGCTCTCTCTTCGCGTCGAGCTCCCGCCAGTACCGCTCCCTGAACTCCTCCCAGCGGTCGGGGTCGTGGTCGAACCAGCGCCGGAGCTCGCCGCTGGGCGCCAGCTCCTTCATCCAGCGATCCAGGGCCGCGTCCTCCCTACTCACGCCCCGGGGCCAGAGGCGGTCCACGAGAACCCGGTAGCCGTCTTCGTCGAAGGGGCCTTCGAACGCCCGCTTCAGTCGGATCACGGCCCGGCGAACCTCACGGTGCTTCCGGCGCTCTCTGTTGCGACCATCTCCTCGGCCCGGGGAAAGAGCACGTTGTTCTCGAGATGGACGTGGCGGTGGAGGTCCTCCTCGAATTCGGCCAGCTTGGCATAGAGGGCCCGGTAGGTGGTGCAGGCCTTTTCGGGGGGAGCGTAGCCGTCGGTCAGGTCCCTGAGCTCGCGCATCAGGGAACCGGCGTGGTCGTGATCCTCCTCCATGGCCTGACGGAGTTCCGGGTGAATCGCGGAGGAGGAACCCGCCTTCGACCCTTGGCCGGGAGGGAACGATCCCTTCGCCTCGGCGCGCTGCACGTCGGCTGCGAGATCCCGGATAGACGGAAAGACAACCTGTTCTTCGGTATCCACATGCTGCTTCAGGTCTTCGGCCAGGGCGTCCACCCGGCCCCGGACCTCCATCAGTTCAGGGCGGTGCGCCCCGTGGACCCTGGCCACCTTGTGGGAGAAGAGCTGGAGCATTGGGAGCGCGTCCCGGACGTAGGCGTGGTGAACGTCGACGATGTGGCGGATCAGGGTGTCCAGGGGCCACGCTCGAGGGTCGTCGGCTCCCTCCTCCTCGCCGGGCCGCCGTTCCGCGGTGAGAAGAGCCCGCTCCACTTCCTCGTAAGACACCCCGGCGGCTTCGCAGGCCGACTCCACGGTCTGGCGCCCTCCACAGCAGAAGTCGATTCCGAAGCGTTGGAACACGGCCGCTCGCCGGTAGTCCTCGGCGACGATGTCGCCGACCTTCAGCTGCTTGAATTCGGTCGATATTGGGTGTTGCATTCGTGCCTCCGGGTTGCGTCATGGAATGAGTGGGGAGTTCAAAGGCAGGCCGCCGAGCACGGCCCGGCAGCGGACCTGAGGCGATCCAGGTCTCGCACGATGACGCGGGCTCCGGCCCTTCGGATCGCGCCCTCCTTCTCGAGCGCCGCGAGGGCACGGGCGACGCTCTCTCGCGTGGTGCCGAGCTCCGCCGCCAGGTCCCCTTGTGTCCGCTCGTACGGTACGGCTCCGTCCGGGTGAGGGGTGCTCGCCGAGCGGGCCCGATTCAGGATCCAGAAGGCGACCCGCTCCGGCACGGTGCGAAGGGAGAGGAGTTCCACGCGTACCATCAAGTCCCGCACCTTCGTGCCGACCCCCCGGATGATCGCGTCCGCGACCGCTGGCTGACCACGGTAGAGTTCCCGAAACGCCCCGCAGGAGAGGAAGAGCGCCTCCGCGTCTTCCACGGCCCTCACCGACGCGGTGTGGGGTCCACCGTCCAGGAGCGGCATCTCGCCCAACGTATCCCCGGGGCCGGCGGTGCGTATGACATGAAGGTTTCCGTCCCGTAGGGCCCGGTAGACCTCGAATCGCCCCGAGAGAACGAGGTAGACGCCACCGCAGGAATCTCCCGCCCGGAAGAGGATCGAACGGGCCGGAATTTGCCGCTTCACCGCCCGCTCCTCGATTTCCCGGCGGACTTCCGGTGGAAGGTCGCTCAGGAGCTGCATTGTCTCGGTCATCCGTCACCTCTTCCGATCGGGGCGTCTCGTCGACTCTTCGGATTATGGACGACAGGTCGCCGCCCCACCCCTCGAAAGGGAGGATAGCCTCCTGCCCCGAGAGAATCTGTGACGCAGGTCACAGGCCACGGGGACCTGTGCGGGCACCGCGATTCGGAAGGAGTCGAGGGGGCTCCGGAGCCCCTTGGGGCCCCTGGTTCCGATCCACGCTTCGTTCGGCCCGACTTGTGATCTTCGTCACTGCTTCGTTTGGCGGAAGCAGCTACGCTTCGTACAGGAAGCCGGAGAAGGCGTAGCGTCAAACCCCATGGTTCCACGAGGACCGGTCCTTCGGGGCCAAAGGAGGGAAGATGAGCATCAGCGTCGCAACCCCGTCCAGTATCGGTACGTCGACCACCCGGAAACAGGGCCGGGCGCCTCCCATCGCAGCGATCAATGCACCCAATGATGTGAAGGTGGGCCGACGGTCCCGGGTTGGGATGCCGGCAGAGGAACGAGGTCCGCACCGCATCGTGGTCCTCGGAGCGGGTTACGGAGGTCTTACCTGCGCCCTTCGCCTGGGGCGTAGGCTCGGGTCGGCCGTCCGGGCCGGGGAGCTGGAGATCGTCCTCGTGGACCGGAACCCGTACCATCTCCTGGAGACCCGCCTTCACGAAGCCGCGGTCCGGGGGGTCGAGGTGACGATCCCCATCGCCAAGCTCCTGCAACGGCGGCCCGTCCGCTTTATCCGCGCTGATGTAACCGGCCTCGACATCGAAAGACGGTCGGTCCGAACCGAGTCGGGTCCGATCCCCTACGACGCCCTGGTCATCGCCCTGGGATCGAAGAGCGCCAGTTACGGAATCCCCGGCCTTCGGGAACACGCCTTCGAGCTCAAGACCCTGGATGACGCCCGGGGCCTCAAGGCCCATCTGGAGGCCCGGTTCGCCGAGGCCACCGGCGAGCCCGATCCGGAGCGTCGTCGGCGCCTCCGGCGGGTCGTGATCGGAGGGGCGGGCCTCACCGGTGTGGAGCTCGCCACGGAACTCACTGAGCGAATCAGAGACCTTACGGGCGTTCCTCTCGGGGCCCCGGACGGTGGGGAGGTCGTTCTCCTCGAAGCCGCCAATCGCATCCTTCTCGCCCACGACCACGCGACGGCGCGCAGCGCCCATCGGGTCCTGCGTCGAGCCGGAATCCGGATCGTCACCGATGTCCGGCTTCTCGAAGTCCGAAAGAACGCGGTGGCACTCTCCAGCGATGAGGTCCTTCCCGTAGGAACGGTGGTCTGGACCGGGGGGGTGCGGGTTCCCGAGATCTTCCAGGAGGCGGGCTTCCGCACGGGAGAGAAGGGTCGGGTGGTCGTGGGTGAAACCCTCCAGGTGGAGGGTGCCCCGAACGTCTACGCCATCGGTGACGCGGCCTTGGCCCGAGACCCGAATAGCGGAGAACCGATCCCCATGGCTGCCCAGTTCGCCCTCCAGCAGGGCCGGGTCGTGGCTGACAATTTGGTGGCCCGCCGGGCCGGTGACCGTCCGATTCCGTACCGGCCTCGGATTCTGGGCGAGGTCATCAGTCTCGGCAAGCACCTGGCTACCGGATGGCTCGCGCTCGGGTGGATCGGCCGACTGCGGCTCACGGGATTTCTCGCCTCGCTCCTCAAGCGCGCGATCGCCGAGCGGCATCTGGCGCTCTTGTGGCGGGAAAGCCGCCGCTGGGCGCGTCCGGGCTGACGCATCCACCACCGTCGTCACGGCACGTTGACGTGCACCCATCCTTCGGCGTCCACGCGCACGGGAAATGTCTCCAGCGGACGGAGGGCGGGCAGCGCCAGCACGCGACCGGTACGAACGTCGAACCGGGCCCCGTGCCAGGGACAGGTGACGACACCGTCCTCGACCTCGCCTCCGGCGAGCGACCGGTCCTCATGGGTGCAGATGGCGCTCAGAGCGCAGATCTCACCCTCCACCCGGCAGAGGACGACGGAGTGCCCGTCGACCTCCAGCGCAACCGCTTCTCCCTCGGGCACTTCGTCGGCATGAACATGGGGCGTCCCGCTCATGCTGCGGCCTCCTCGCGCCGCTGGACGTGGACGCGCCAGACGTCGGGGCCCTCGTCCAGGTAGTCGAAGCGGAAGGTGCCCTCGCCCTCCTCGGCCATGAGGGCGTAGTACATGCACTTCGGGTCGTGGTCCACGACGAGCTCGAGGATCTCGTTGGTTCCGAGTGCCGCATACGTGCCCATGATCCGCTCGAACCGGTGCCCGGGTTCGACCGGGCGGACATCCAGCCGCACGATGCCATCGGTTTTCATGTCGATGTCTTCTCCTCTTCCGGGTTCACGGCGTCCTGCTCCAGGATGGTGAGCTTCTCCTTCGGACCGGCTCCTCCGCAGCCCCAACCACCCCGCCGTCCGAGCCACGCCTCCCAGATCACACGGAACCGGCGAGAACTGGGTGAGAGTACGACGGGTCCCCGGAAACCGGCCAGCGCGAGCCTCCCCATGAGGCTCCCGATACCTCCCCCGGCCTCGTCGGTGGTCTCCGGCCCGCCGCCCCGGATACGGATGTAGCGGAGGGAGGTCCCGAGGTGCTCCCCGAGCCGATCGAGGTCGCGCTCCAGCTCATCGGAGGGGGCCACGTCCCATGCCAGGGTCAGTCCCTGCTCAAGGGCGATCTCCGCCCCCTCCGCCGCTTCCGGCCCGCTCACGACGAGACGGACCTCCGCCCCGGTACGAGTGAAACGTTGGGCCGTCTCCAAGCGGACCTCCAGCGTCTCGCCCCCTTCGATGAGGAGGGGAATACCGAGGGTACGGACGAGGGCGACCAGGTCTTCGCCGGGCTCGCCCTGCAGGATGGATCCCAATGGACAGCGGTACCCGACGAGCTCGACGGAGCCGTCGGACGGGAGGACGGTCTCGACCCGTTGCACCGGAGCTTCTATGCCGGGCGTCACCTCGTGCCCGTCTCCCTGCCGGAGCTCGAGGGCTGCGAGGCCCCGACGGCCGCAGGCCGCCACGAGCTCCGACAAGGACGCGTTCGGGAGAGAGGCGGAGCTGAGTCCCAGCCGCATCAGGCCTGCTCCCGGGAGATCTCGACCCGCCAGACCGAGGGCCCCTCTTCCAGGTACGTCCACCCGAACTCACCGGGGTGCTCGTACTCGAACTGGTACCGGAGCGGCTTGGGGTCGTGATCGTTGACCAGGACGAAGGATTCCCCGGGCGTGAGAGCCTGGAAGGTCTGGAAGATCGTGGGGTGCTTGTCCCGGGGCGGAATCGGTCGTACGTCGAGCGTGCGTTCCTGTTCGGACATTTTGTCGACCTCTGCTGATGGGTTCAGGTTTCGTTGGGGGAGGACGCATCCCCCTCCCGGTGCTGCATCTCGTCGGGGGAGGACCTGTCCCCGCCCCGGTGCGGGCCCGACCTGCGGATCCGAATCCGGACCCGATCGGGGTTCTCCTCCAGGATCTCGTACGCGAAGCCCCGCTCCGCGAGACGGGGGAGGAGGAATTGAGGGACCCGTTCGTTCACCTGGATCAACGTCCCGTCGAGAGGAAGCGCCTCCAGTGCGGCCAGGGTCCGCACCATCGGCTCCGGTGCCTCGAGGCCCCGCACGTCCAGGGTGAGGTCGCCGTCCGCCTCCTCTACGTCGGTTCCTGGGGAGGTCGAGAGTCGCGGCTCCGGTGCGGAGTGCGGACCCTCCAACTTCTTCGCCGCGTCTGGCGTCTCCCACGCCTCGTAGAACCAGACCTGCCAGTCTTCGGGACCCAGGTGCTCCGTCCAGTGATCGAAGCCCTGTTTGGCCATCGCGCGGTAGAGCGGAACCGGCTCGAAGGTCGCTCGGACGACGAGCGCCCCGCCCGCGGGGACCCCTCGTCGCGCGCCCATGATCCGACTGAACGGCTCGCGACCCTCCCGTAGATCCTCGCGCACGTCCAGACGGACGACATGGGCGGCCTCGAGGGCTTCGATCTCGCGTGGGCATGGACGAAGCTCCGACGAGCCTCCACCCTGTGGCTCGGGAGGGCGGGAAGCCGCTTCCTCGGCCTCATCGCCTCCTGGGGCGTCGCTGCTCCGGACCGCACGGTTCAGCCGGTCCACGAGGCGGTCCGGATCGACCCCCGCGATCCGGCCGGCTTCATCCACCGTGACGAGGCGGGCCATGACCTTCCGCATCACGGTATTCCGAAGGCGCGCGAAGGCCGGAGACATGGACGCGAAGACCTCGACCAAGCCTTCGTCGCGCCCGAGGACGTCGGCCACCCGGTCCTCTCGTCGGATCACCATGCGCCCTCCTCGATCATTCCCGGATGCCACCGGGGATCCCAGACGAGGTTCGGCGTGACCTCCCGCGCGCCGGGGAGCGCCGAGACGGCTCGCACGACCGCCTCGGTGAGGTGTCGCTCGAGCGGACAGCCGGGCGTCGTGAGGGTGTAGGTCACCGTCACGCGCCCCTCGTCCCCCACCTGGACGTCGTAGACGAGCCCCATGGTCACTACGTCCAAGCCCACTTCCGGGTCGATCACCGTGCGGAGGGCATCGAAGACGGTCTCGCGGTCCGGGGTCATGGTCGCCTCCTCGCTATCTGGAGGATCTGGACCGCCAGGACCGCGGCACCCGCCAGAAAGAGGATGGCCGCCACCCGAGCCAGCCCGACGGAGCCTGAAGGCGGCGCGGCTACGAGCCCCAGACTCCCCACGAAAAGGGCTGCTCCGGCCAGGTGCGCGGTCCCGGCGGAATACAGATCCCCGACCGCGGGCACCGGCTTCTTCCCCGCAAGGGGCCCGAAGCGATGATACCATACGAGGAAGGGCACGATCTTGTAGTAGTGCCCGGCCACGAACAGGCCGAGTCCGAGGATCAGCGCCGTGCCGTAAGCCGTGGTCGTCCCCGGGGCCATATCGGTAAGAAGGACCACCGGCCCCAGGACCATTCCCAGCGCAAAGAGAACCAGACCCCCGACGGCCGTCTTCATGCCGGCGTCCACCTTTGGGCGTCGGCGATGGCGGAAGGTTCGGGCGGCCTGGACGAGAAGGGCACCGAACCCCCCTGCGAGCATGCCCGCCGGCAGCCAGACTCCGAGGAGGGGCGGGCCGTGGTGCAGGAACGTCAGCACCCCGGCGCCCCCAGCCACCAGGCCGACCGCCACCTCGCTCTAGCGGTCTCCATCCACATGGCTCAGGAGGAACATCGGTAGCAGGTGACGGGCGACGCCGATCACCACGAGACCCACCCACCCCGCGATGGCTACATGCATATGCACGCCGAGCGCGGTCAGGCGGTCCGCTCCCAGGAATCCCCACTGGAGATTGCCGGTCAGCGCCATCCCGAAGGCGACGGTAACGGCCAGGAAGACGGTCGCGCCCGTCAGGGCCCACCAGGTGACGTCTCGGACGGTCGCAGCCCGGAGCGTGGCGACCAGGTTCCCGATGAACAGGATGAGCGCAACGGAGAGGCCCGCGACGCCGACCAGGGTCAGGCCGCTCGATTGGAGAAGGAGTCCGGCCACGAACGCGGCCACTCCCGGCGCGTAGAGGATGAACGTTCCGTGTGCGACGCGGACGGAACGGACGGGGGTTCCCAGGGCCACCGGCAGGAACTGATAGAGGGCGCCCATGATCGACGTGGTGATCACACCCGAGTGTGAAGAGGTGGGTCACCGCCACGACGTGGGGAAGGAAGTGCCGGCCGGCGGCCAGCGCGTCGGCCGCGAGCACGAGCCCGAAGGCTCCGGCCACGAGGAAGAGAAGGGCTGCGCCGAAGTGTTCTCCGGGCAGGAAGAAGGGTGGGGCCTTCTCCGCCGCGGTCCCGGGGCCCGCTCCTGGGGGCGCGCTTGTAGGTGACCCGGCCCATCGGCCGGCCTTCTCGGCGCCCCCTTGCTTCGTACTCCCCTCGGTTCCCGTCACGATGCCGCTCCTTCGGGCACCGTGGCCTCCAGGTGAGCCCGCACGCCTGCCGCCAACGTTCGGAACGCTTCCGCCGCGGCCCCATCGGGGCCACTCACGAGCGCCGGGCGACCCCGATCTCCCCCTTCAACCTCGGCCTCGTCGAAGGGAATACGGCCCAACACGGGCCGACCGAGTCGAGCCGCGAGCTCGTCAGCCCCACCTCGACCGAATGGATGGGACCGCCGGCCGCATGTGCAGTCGGCGTGGCTCATGTTCTCCACGAGCCCGAGGAGGGGGACGTTGAGTTTCCCGTACATCTCCGCCGCTTTCTCCGCCTCCAGGACCGCGATGCGCTGGGGCGTGGTCACGACCAGAGCGCCGTCCACGACGACGCTCTGAGCGAGGGAGAGAGGCACGTCCCCGGTGCCGGGCGGAAGATCCACGACGAGGACGTCCAGTTCGGGCCACACCACGCCCCGGGAGAACTGCTGCACTGCTTTCCCCACGAGCGGGCCGCGCCAGACGACGGGAGCGCCGGAGCCCAGGAAGAAGCCGAAGGAGACCACGGAGACGTTGTGGGCCTCGAGCGGAAGGATCTTCCGGTCGTCGGTGAGGCGAACCTGCCGGGCCCCGTCCTCGAGTCCCAGCATCGTCGGGACGGACGGGCCGTAGATGTCCGCATCGAGCACTCCGACCTTCCACCCCGAGTCCCGGAGTCCGAGAGCCAGGTTCACGGCGACCGTGCTCTTTCCCACACCCCCTTTGCCAGCGCCGACGGCGATGATCCGGCCCGCCCCGCGCAGCCGTCCACGTCGAGCCCACGGGTCACTCGTCGAAGCGGAAGGACCGATCGAAGCGACCTCCACATGCACGGGATTTAGGCCTGCTGCCGCGAGTCGGTCGTGGATCCGAGACCGCAACTTCTCCAAAACGTCCGGTCGCGGGCTCGCCAGCGCCAGGGTGATTCGCACCCCGTCGTCCCCGGCCTCGACGCTTCGGACCAGCCCCAGCGATACGATGTCCCGCTCGAGGCCGGGGTAGGGGATCTTGCAAAGGAGATCCCGGGCCTGTTCTTCGGTTCCCATCGGCGCCCCCCTTCCTTCTCGGTGTCCCGGATGCTTGCCGCGCCCTCCGAACGACCGTCGGTCACCGAGGAGTTTCGTGGTTCTTGTCTATATTTGTCAACACAAAGGTTGTAAAAGGTGTGGCGACATGCTCGTTCAGTAATCCGCTGCATGTCTGTCCCAGGAGTGCTATAAGTCCTCTCCGCCCCTCCTTCCGCGCAGGGTGGGATCAAGGTCCTTTATACAATCAACAGGTTTGACATAAGTGAGTGCCCTCACCACCTTGAAGCTGAGTGGGATCTCGCGAAGGCGACTCCGCAATCTTTCCGCGACTAACCAGGGTGTTGACGATGAGAACGATCACCGCGGTATCCGCCACCGTTGTTCTGCTCCTGCTCTTCAGCGCCGTGCTCTTCCTTCCCGCGGGGACAGAGGGGTCATCCCAGGCCTCGACCGACGCCTCCGGCCTCACGCTCATCGCGGAGACTCCGGAGGAAGGGTTCCAGATCGCGATCGAGCTCGCCCGGAAGGGCGTCACGGAGACCCAACCGGACCGGGAGGTGCTCCAGTCCCTTCGTCCCACGTATGCGAGAGACGCTGAAGGGCTGATCGACGCATCGCATGTCATTGCCGTCCACTTCCAGACGGTGGCGGCGGCCAACGACTACTGGAGGTAGGCTCCATGACCCTCGCCACGAACCTCGGCTTTCCTCGTATCGGGGCGCGCCGCGAGCTCAAGGACGCGGTGGAGGCCTACTGGAGCGGGGGCCTCGACGCGGAGGAGCTGGAGACCCGAGCTGCCGAGATCCGGAAGGGAAACTGGCTCCTGCAGCGGGACGAGGGCCTCGACCAGGTTCCCTGCGGGGACTTCTCCCTGTACGATCACGTCCTGGACACTGCGGTCATGCTGGGAGCCGTTCCATTCCGCTACGGCTGGGAGGCGGAGACGGTAGACCTGGACACCTACTTCGCCATGGCCTGCGGCCGCGCGGGGGATGGAAACGGGAACGGGGCCGTTCCCGCCATGGAGATGACGAAATGGTTCGACACGAACTACCACTTCATCGTTCCCGAACTCGAGCCGGGCCAGCGGTTCCGTCTTGCGAGCACGAAGGTCGTGGATGAGTTCACCGAAGCCCGGTCACTCGGGATCGACGCCCGGCCAGTGCTCCTGGGGCCGGTCTCGTTCCTTCTCCTGGGGAAGTCCGTAGAGGACGGCCCGCATCCCCTTTCCCTCCTGGACGAGGTTCTCCCCGTCTACGAGGACGTTCTCGAGCGCCTGCGCGTGGCAGGCGCGCGCCGGATTCAGATGGACGAGCCCTGTCTGGGTTCGGACCTACCGGACGAGGCGGCGGGAGCATACCGCCGGGCCTACCGGCGCCTCACCGAAGCGGCCCCCGAGCTGGAGCTGTTGGTGGCCAGCTACTTCGGCGAGCTCCGTGAGAACCTGGACACGGCCCTGGCGCTCCCTGTGGCGGGTCTCCATCTCGACGTGACTCGGGGCGGGGAAGACCTGCACCGGATCCGCGGCCGGGTCCCGGACCATCTCACGCTCTCGGTCGGCGTCGTGGACGGACGGAACGTCTGGCGGACGGATCTCGCGGCCGCGCTGGACGTCCTGGAGCCGGTCGTGGACGAGTTGGGCGCGGACCGGGTCGAGGTGGCTCCCTCGTGCTCGCTCCTCCACACGCCGGTCGACCTCGATCTCGAGGAAGATCTGGACCCGGAGCTCCGCTCGTGGATGGCCTTCGCTCGGCAGAAGGTCGGTGAGGTGGCGACCCTCGCTCGGGCCCTCGACGGGGGGCGAGAGGTCGTAGAAGATGTTCTCACTGAGAACGCTCGCGCCATGGAGGCCCGGGTGGCGTCCGAACGGATCCACGATCCCCGGGTGAAGGAGCGCGCCGGGTCCGTGGACGAGGGCCTGCTTCGGCGGAACCGGCCATACCGGGATCGCGCTCCCCTCCAGCACGCCGCCCTCGGTCTTCCGCCGCTTCCCACCACGACCGTCGGATCGTTTCCCCAGACGGCGGAGATCCGCCGAACCCGGGCCGCGCACCGCAGGGGCGAGCTGGGCGACGGGCCCTACGAAGCGTTCCTGCGGCGCCAGATCGAGGAAGTCGTGGGGTTCCAGGAGGAGGCGGGGCTCGACGTCCTCGTGCACGGGGAGCCGGAGCGAAGCGACATGGTGGAGTACTTCGCCGAGCGGCTTCAAGGCTTCACCGCGACCACCAACGGGTGGGTCCAGAGCTACGGGTCCCGGTGCGTGAAACCGCCGGTCATCCTGGGCGATGTGCGGCGTCCCGAGCCGATGTCCGTCGACCTCACCGCCTACGCACAGTCGCTGACCGACCGTCCGGTGAAGGGGATGCTCACGGGGCCGGTGACCATGGTCCAGTGGTCGTTCGTGCGCGACGACCAGCCGCGGAGCGAAACCGCTCGCCAGGTCGCTCTCGCGATCCGCGACGAAGTGCGAGACCTCGAGGCCGCGGGCCTGCGAGTGATTCAGATCGACGAGCCCGCGTTCCGCGAGGGGATGCCGCTTCGCAGCGCGGACCGGGACGCGTACCTCCGGTGGGCCGTGGACGCGTTCCGCATCGCGTCGAGCGGGGTGCGGGACGACACCCAGATCCACACCCACATGTGCTACTCCGAATTCAACGAGATCCTGGACGCCATCGCGGAGCTGGACGCGGACGTGATCTCGCTTGAGGCCTCTCGGAGTCGAATGGAGCTGCTCGGCGCGTTCGTGCGGTTCGAATATCCGAGCGAGGTGGGGCCCGGCGTCTTCGACATCCACTCCCCTCGAATCCCCCCGGTGGACGAGATGGAGGAGCTCATCCTCCGGGCCGCGAGCACGCTTCCCCCGGAGCGGCTCTGGGTGAACCCTGATTGCGGGCTCAAGACCCGGACATGGGAGGAGGTGCGTCCCGCGCTTCGAAACCTCGTGGAAGCGGCAGAGCGGGTACGGCGGAGGCTTGGATAGACGGACGCTGAGCTTCGGCTGCCTCGGCGACCGCCAACCTACGGCCCCTGGCGTGGACGACGCTTCGTCGAGCGCTGCAGGCCCGGCAACGCGCCACGATCCCGACAAGGCTCCAAGCCGATGCCCAGCGCTATGACTCTCGTACGAACAGGCGTGCCCAGAGGGCGTCGATGGCGCGGTGAAGGCCGTAGAGAAACGCGGCGCCGATCATGATCACGAGTCCGTCTGTGAGGAGCGGGAAGAGCCCGAGTGAAATGATGAGCGTCGTGGCGCAGGCGGGAGCGTGCGTGGTTCGTGTCGCAACCATAGCACCGGCGGTGAAGGCGACCGAGAGCGCTGCGCTCCCGGTCAGACGCACGGCCTCGAGCGACCATGCGGTGGGCATGGAGCCGAGCGTCAGCCCGCCTGCCACGAGATGGTAGCTCAGCAGACCGGCCGAGACACCCCAAAGGTGGCCGCCAAGCACCTCCCGGGCGGGATGGTGCCTCGGCCGGAGGACGAGCATGAAAGCGGTGGGACCGAGGCTCGGGAAGACGAACGGGCGCCCCGTTAGCCAGAGAATCACCCCCAGCGCCGCGATCATGAAGCCGGACTTGAGTCCGGTTCTTACAGGGTCTGCGGGGAGTTGATCCGACGTTCGCTCGGCGTCGGTGTTGAGGGTTCCTGGGCAGGTGAATCCGCTTCTTTCACATATCCAGGATGACGGCGCTGGTTGACACCCTCCATTCGATCCATGCGCCGCTTTCTCCTCATCCCGTTCTTGCTTCTTGCCGGCAGCGGAACGGGTGATGACCGGAGAGCGTTCGACGCCCCAGCGCTCGAACCGCCTGGAGTCGAATAATTGGGCTCTCGAGCCGCAGGGCGCACATGATGACGGAACGGGCGCCGGTCAGAAGCTTCAGTTCCCGCTCAATCTGTTCCGTAGACATTGGTATGTTCCAAGATCGCTGAGTTCTCTCAACGAAATCCTGGCACCCTGCTTCGGCCAGCGGGTCGGAAGGGGCCTCCTATGAGGCGCAAGCTTGCGTCGTCGTGGACGTCTAGTGGCTTGCGTCCTTCCAGATCGAAAATGGCACACATCATGGCACACATCTTTAGTAGATTCCGCAAGTCATTGTAGTAAAGGAGTTTACAGACACGCGCGTCCCGACGCATGTGGGTTCGAGCCGAGCGGGCTGAGATCGCATCGAAGAGTGGCCCTGTCCTCCCGCGAGACCACCGAGGACGGGCCGTCAGGCCCGCCCGCAGGTACTCCCGCCGCCTTCCACTTGGGCTGACCCCGGTTTTGGCACACAAATGGCACACATGGCAGCCGAGCGCAGGACTGGAGCGGGGATGTTCGACACACCGGTCCGCGTCACCTTAGAGAGCCGAGTCCCCTCGGTGCGATCAGGGTCACGACCCCGAGCGGACGTGCCCGGAGCCCATCCCACCTCTCTGAACGCCCAGCCGTCGCCGAGGACGACCGTCAACGCCGGGACGGCTCAGTCGTCGGGCCACTTGCGGCCCGTTCCGGCCAGCGGCCACATT
>SLCK01000116.1 GCA_007125845.1 Gemmatimonadota bacterium | reverse complement strand
GGGAGTTTCAATTTTGCATGCAAACCGATCCTGTGCCGTTCGTCACCGTCGAGTGGGGGTCCCCTTGGCGGGTGCGGCTTCCGGAAGGGACGAGAAAGAAGCCCCGGCGAGCAGATGCGGACCGGGCCTGTCACACCCCCGATCTACCTTCCTTATCGGACCCGAATCAAACTCAACAAGGAGAATCGCAGATGCTGATCACGGCCCGCATCGCCTTGGCCCTCGCTGGATGCCTCCTCCTCCCGCTCTCTGCCCTCGCCCAGACCTCGGTCACGCAGCAGCGGGTCGGTGGCCTGACCTTTCATTCCGGGACCGTGGGGGGGCAGCAACTGTCTGGATCTTCTCAGCGGATCGGCTCGATGGAGTACACAAACCTCAGGGTGGGCGGCTCGAGCCTGAGCGGCACCAGCCAGCAGATCGGTCAGACCCGCTACTCCAACTGGTCGGATGGGACCTCGGCCACCACGCAGCGGCTGCGCTCGTTCGAGTACACTTCCACGAATCGCGGCGTCAGCTACACGACGCAGAGCATCGGCAACGTCCGCTTCACCACGGGGTCGGATGGTTCTCGGGCCACCACCCAGAGAATCGGCAGCTTCGACTACACGACCGTCACATCGGGAGCTTCCTCTCGCTTCAGCCAGCCGGCCTCCACACTCCCGCTGCTTCCCGGTCGCTACCCGTAGCCCGGAGGATCCCACGGGGTGGACCGGCAATTCCCGAGAGGAGCGCGAGAGCATATATCGACCGATTCCGGACAGACAGCGACTTCATCTCTCTCGCGTGGACTGCTGGGACCGTTGAGCGGCCAGGAGTGGGCCGTCCCCCCCCGAGGCCACGTCACTCCCGGTCGAGTGGCGGTTCCTCCTCGTGCGCCTCGATCTCGCGGTGGAGCTCTTTCAGAACCCGCTCGATCTCCCGGGCGAGGCCAGCTCCCCGCTCGAGGTAAACGTCGCGGAGGCTTCGGTAGTACCAGAGCGTCTGGTTGCGCGTGGCGCTGAAGCGATCCCAGAGCCGGGGGCCGATGCTTCGGTAGTCCCGCAGGATCGCCCGTGCGTTATGGAGCTTGTCGGCCGAGGAGACGCGGAGGACGTCCGGAGGGGCGATGCGGAGGTGTTCGAGGTAGGCCTTCTTCCGGTCGAGCCAGGGCGGCTTCGGATCCTCGTCCGTGTCGCTGCAAGCGCGGACGATCTCGGCGACCCGGGCACCGAAGCGGGCCCGGATGTGCGCCTCGGTCGCCTCACCCCCCTGATCCTCGATCGCATCATGGAGGATGGCTGCGATCGCCTCGTCTTCCGAGCCCCCGTCCTCGATCACATGGCCCGCCACGATGAGGAGGTGGCCGATGTAGGGGATCCTGGGTTCGGCGTCGTCCGCTCGCTTGCGGATCTGTCGCTCGTGGAGTGCGGCGCCGTAGACGAGAGCGTCGCGAAAGCGGGCCGAAAGGATGGGGTCGTCGGGTTTGGTCAGCGGATCCGAATCCGGTTCGGTTCGACCTCGCCGCGCCGACGGGCCTCTTGAGCCGTTGGCCTCCACGAACACGATCTCCATGGGAAGGCCCTCCTGGTCGAACTCCGGGGGCTCGGGGATCGTCTGGAATGTGCCGCCGGCGAGCTGCGCGGTGACGGCTCCCGCAAGTGCGTCGAGGATGTCGTCTTGGCTGACCTCCTTCCGCCTCCAGCGGGAAAGGGCATGTGACACGATCTCCTGCGACTGCGGCTCCAGAGCCTGCAGGATCCCGAGGCGTTCCTCGAAGCCGGCCCTGCTCTTCTTGTTGTGGCTCGGGTGGTGCCCGTTCGACAGTGCCCAGAAGAGAATCTCGGGATGCACCTCCCTGACGACAGCTCTGGCCTCCTCGCGTGCCCTCAGGAACTGGTCCACCTCGTGGATCTTCGGCGCGATGGCCCAGGACTGGATGGACAGGCCGCGCCCTGTGCGCTCCCGGTTCACCGCGGACGCCTCGGCGTGATCGCGAGCGGTCAACGCGGCTCGACAGGGCGCCGGAAACACGCTCGACCCGCGGGGCCGTCCGAGGATGCGGCGGGCTTCCTTGTCGCACCTCCGCTCCTCCTTCCCGTCACTCCGAAGGCCGATCGGGACATCCACCAGGATGTGGTCCGCATGGGCGTGTGCGTCCCAGAGGTCGTCAAAGCGTTCGTACACTGCGACTTTCCAGACTCCTCCGTCTCCGACCCCCACCGAAAGCCATCCGAGCCGACACCCGTCCACCCCTACGAAATTGAGCACGGCCTACTCCTTTCAACGAGACCGGCGGTCCCCGCGCCCTCCCTCAGGGTTTCTCCTCGTTCGGCATTCGACGCGCCTCGGTTTCCCCGTGCACCGGAACCTCCAAGTGTGCCTTCGAGGCATCAATACAGGCGCAGCTCGTCACCGGCCGCTACCATGCCAGCTACTCGGGGCGGAACGTACGGGTACCCGCGAACAAACGCGAGCTGATGGCGACGTTGAAGGCCGTCCGGGGTCACCCTGACGAGATCAAGCTTCTCTCATCGCATCCCACGCGCTGAGGGGATCATCGCGCGAGCAATTTCCTCCACGTCAACTGGACGGTTCTCGGGGAAGCTCGCTGTTCTCCCGCAAGATCGCTTTGACACTGTCCAGGTAAGCTTCCTTTCTTCTCCGGCCTTCCTCCACGTATTCCCGCGCGGCCCGGATCCGGCCGGCTCTATCGAGGCTCATCAAGTCCGCTGGGACCCAATGACGCTTGATTTTGTTACACAGCCGGCAAGACAGGGCCATGTTCTGGAGATTGTCCTCGCCTCCCCGCGAAGTCGGTTCGAGGTGATCGTTCTCCCAAAGGTCGAAGGAATCGATCGACTCCAGGAGGTACCGGTCACAGTAGATGCAGCGAAACCCTGAATCCAGAGCCAACTCCCCGGCGAAGAGCAGGGGGGCTCCTGACGAAAAGGTCGAAGGGCCCGACGATACAGGCACCCTCTGACATCCACTCCAGGAGCCCCGAAGCCTACGCAGAGCTCGCGGGGCGGATGGAGATCGGCAGCGGACGAGGTCCCAGACGCGCTCCTCGCCTGTGGCGGGTGCGGTTAGGTGGAACCGGGTCGGTGTTTGTGTTGTACACATACCGTGTGTACACTGATGGATGACGGAGATCCGGTTCGAGTGGGACCCCGCCAAGGCTGAATCGAACGAGCCAAAGCACGGCGTCTCGTTCGAGGAGGCAAAGACCGTGTTCTGGGACGAACAAGGTCTCTTGCTCGAGGATCCCGATCACGCGTCGGGAGAGGAGCGGTTTGTTCTTCTCGGCTTGAGTCGGTCTCTCCGTCTCCTCGTGGTCGCACACACCCTGCGGAGGGGAGACGTGATCCGGATCATCTCCGCCAGGAAGGCGACCCGCCATGAGGCTAAGCAGTACCAGAGCCGGCTGAGGTGAGCAATGCGAGCTGAATACGACTTTTCAAAGGCTAAGAAGAACCCGTACGCGAAGCGGTTGAAGCGTCGCGTGACCATCCGCCTTGACGACCCCACGGTTGAGTATTTCAAGGAGCTCGCGGAGGAGACGGGGATCCCCTACCAGACCCTGATCAATCTCTATCTGCGGGACTGCGCGGAATCGAAGCGTGAGTTGAATCTGGAGTGGCGGCCGGAGACTGAAGCGGCGAAGTAAGCAACTGTGTTGAAGGCGGAGCTGCTCGAGCGGGATCGAAGCGTCCCAGGCGCGGTGATCCCGGATCATGGCATTGAGCATGGTAAGCAGCTTCCGCATGCATGCCGCCTGGGCCACCTTCGCCGACTTTCCCTGCGCTCGCAGGCGCGTGTAGAAGAGACGCACGGCCGGATTCCAGCGGGTGGCGCTCCACACGCTCATGTACAGGGCCGTGCGCACCGTGGCTCGGCCTCCCCACAGCATCCGCTTTCCCCGGAACCTACGCGTTCGCGCCAAGTTGGGCCCGACCCCGGGCACCGACTGCAGGAGATCCCGCTTGGCCGCCCATACAGGGCTCCTCCGGATTCGTTCATCCAGCTCCCCGTCCACTTCCTTGAGCTGCCGCTCGAGCCACCTGATGTGCTTCTTGATACCCTTGGCCACAGCCTTCCCAGCAGATCCGAGTCGGTTCTTCTCCTGGGTCAGCATCCCCACGATCTGCCTTCGACGGCTCACGAGCGCCTCCAGCGTCCGTGCCTCCTCCGTAGCCAGTGCCCGAACCTCAGGCCGAACACGGGCCGCAAACAGAGCCAGCCCCCGGGCATCGATGGCGTCCGTCTTCGACAGCTGCCCCGTGCTGCGAGCAAAATCTCTGGCCTGACGCGGATTGACGATGGCCACGGGAACCTCCGGTGCCGCGAGCCCAGCCGCCGCCGGAATCTCGAAGCCGCCTGACAGCAACAAGGACCCGAGTCGTCATTCAGGTGATTCCGGGGGTCCGTAGTTCGGTGGGATCTCTCCGGTCAGCGACTCGAGAAAGGAGGTGATCCTCACCACGTCCTCGTCGGATAGCTCCCGCCCG
>SLCK01000018.1 GCA_007125845.1 Gemmatimonadota bacterium | reverse complement strand
GGGGCTCGGCCCGTCATCCAGCTCCCGGATTCCGGGGAGCTCCCCGGGTACCTCGCGCGGATGGGATTCGGCACCGCGGCACGCGCGGTCTTCGACGGCGAGGTGGCACTTCCGGAGAGAGGTGCGCGCTCCTCCGACGTCCTCCTCGAGGTGACCCCGGTGACACGGAATCACGACGTGCACGAGGTGGTCGAGAGAGTACAGACGCGGGCCGGTGCGATCCTCTCCCGTACCCTCGGGTACCCCCCGACCGCCGTCGTTCAGTTCTCGGTGATCCTCTCGGAGGTGTGTCAGAACATCCTCGAGCACGCCGAGGCTCCGGGCTGGGTTTGCGCGCAGAGCTACCACTGGAAGCAGCGGCTCGGTCGCCAGGTGCTCGTCATCGGGGTCGGCGATGTGGGACGGGGCTTCCGGGGGTCCCTCGCTGCCGAACACGCGGGGCGCTCTCACGACCGTTGGGGCGACGCGGCGGCGCTGGAAGCCGCATTCATCCATGGCCTCACGCGTTTTCCCGATCAGGGAAGAGGGCACGGGCTCCAGCAGATACGCAAGCAGGTGCGCCGCTGGGACGGAGTGATCTCGATCCGAAGCGGAACGGCGCGGATAGCGGACGTGCCCGAGTGGGAGGAGCTTCCTCCTCTCGAGGACGATCTCTCGCCCTTCCCGGGCGCCCAGATCACCATCGTGCTCCCGGCTCGCCAGGAGATTGACTCATGACCCCATCAGACGAGCGGCAGCTCGACGCGTTCGCAGTGGACGTGAGGCAGCTCCTGGAAAAGAGCGTCGCGAGCCTATACTCCCATCTGGTGACGCGTCCGACCGGAAGGGCGGTGCGCATGGCGATCGAGCGGCAGCTCGACGAGTTGCCGGGCCCGGCGCTCTCCCTGATGGACCTATCGTCGGTCGCGGTCCTCGATTACTCCTGCGCGGACGAAGTGGTCGCCAAGCTCCTTATCCGGTTCGTGGATGGAGAGGGGGCGCGCGACACGTTCTTCTTGCTCCAGGGCGTGCAAACGCACCACGTGGAACCGATCGAAGCGGTTCTCGACCGCCACGATCTGGCTGTGGTCGCGGAGACAGCTCCGGATCGGTTCGAGCTCCTGGGCAGGGTGGGAACGGCGGAGGCACGCTCACTCTGGGACCAGATCGAGGAAAGTGGCAGGGTCCAGGCGCAAGAGGTCGAGAGGATGAGGGCACAGGAAGAGCTGCGAGCCGGACTTGATTTCCTCCTGCGCCGGAGGCTCGCCTTCCGACATCCGCTGCGGGGGGACCTTCACGCTCTGAGCAGCCTGGCTCCCCGGCGGGATCGGACGTCGTCCGGATGACCGACGATTCGGGGGACCGGAGGGAGAGCACCGATCCTCATACGTTGGGGATTCACGGGGGAGGGCACGGCTCCAGGGAAGGCGGTCCGGTGGTGCCGCCAATCATGCAGAGCGCGGCCTTCTTCGGCGGAACGGATGGCGGAGACGTCAGTGCGCTCTATTCCAGATACGGGAAGAACCCGAACCAGCTTCAGGTGGGAGCGAAGGTCGCGCGGCTGGAGGGCATGGAGGCCGGCCTCGCCCTGGGCAGCGGGATGGCCGCGATTACCCTGAGCGTCCTCGCCTGCGTGCGCTCGGGCGGACACGTCGTGGCGTCCCGGCACCTCTACGGGATTACTCGACGCTTCCTGGAGCTAGAGCTCCCCCGGCGGGGCGTCGACGTCACCTTCGTGGATCCGGAAGGGAACGACGCCTGGCGGGACGCGCTCCGTCCCGAGACCGGGCTCCTCTACATGGAGCTTCCCACGAATCCCACCCTCCGGGTCTTCGATCCCCGGCCCGTCGCTGAGCTCGCGCGGCGGAAGGGAATTCCCTTGGCCCTGGACGCGACCTTCGCGTCGCCGATCAACTTTCGGGGGGGCGAGCACGGAATCGACCTCGTGATCCACAGCGCGACGAAGTACCTCGGGGGACACACGGACCTCATTGCCGGGGTGGTCTGCGGGCGTCAGGAGCTCGTGGAACGCGTCCGAAGCCTCCTGTCCCTCTACGGGCCCGCGCTCGACCCGCACGCTGCCTGGCTCCTCGACCGCAGCCTGCGCACCCTCGCCGTTCGGGTCGAGCGGCACAACCGGAGCGCTGAAGCGCTGGCCCACTGGTTCCGGGGCCGAGCTGGCGTCGAGGAGGTGATCCATCCTTCGCTCGGGGAGCATCCCGACCACGATGTAGCCCGGCGCGTGCTGTCCGGCTTCGGAGGCATGCTCGGCGTCGTCGTGGAGGGTGGCGCGAGTGGTGCCGAGCGCTTCTGTCGAGGACTTCGGCTGGCGGCGCCGGCGCCGACGCTCGGCGGGGTGGAGACGCTGGTGGCGGTGCCCGGACTGTCGTCGCACGCGACGATCCCGGAATCGGAGAGGAAGGCATTGGGCATTCCCGAGGGCCTGGTCCGGATCTCGGTGGGGCTGGAAGGGATCACCGATCTCGAGACCGACTTCGGCCACGCCCTCGAGCGTGTCCGCTCGGGGATCGCCTGAGCGGGGAACTGCGGGGGTGCCCACGGGTCTTATCTCCATGTGGAGTCGCCACGGCTTGGTTGCCGCCGGCACGATCCGGCTCGGATCGCCATGGCGGTTGACTGCGGACTCCGCGTTCGCATAACTTTTTTTTCTGGCCATCTGGAGCGGGCAGACCGCCTGGTCCACGACTCACTGGAGCGGGTCATGTCCAAGGAACATCGGATTCTGGAGGTCCTGGATCAGATCCGCCCAGCCCTCCACGCGGACGGAGGAGACGTGGAATTTCTGGGCTACGATCCGGAGGAGGGAATCGTGCACGTGCGCTTGATGGGCGCGTGCGAGTCGTGCCCCATCTCGATGTTGACCCTGAAGGAGGGCATCGAGAAGCGGATTCGAAGCACTGTGCCGGAGGTGACGGAAGTACTCGCCGTCTGAATCGATCCGGCGGCGATGCGCCGCGGGCGAACGTACGCCTTGGCCTGCGGGCGCCCGAGAACTGGTCGATGCGGCGCTTCCCCGAGGGGGAGGCGCCGTTTCTCTTAGGGAGCGGCTCCTGGAACGGGAGCCGAAAGCGATGTCGACAGAAGAATTGAAGCGCGAAGTGATGGGAGCGCTGGCTCGGATCGTTCACCCCCACTCGGGGGAGGACGTGGTGAGCGCGGGGCTCGTACAGAACCTGAAGGTGGAGGAGGGTGGAAAGGTGACCTTCGCCTTCGTCCTTCGTTCCGAAGATCCCGGCGATCTCGTGAAGACCGCCCGTGCCGCCGTGGAGGAGCTTTCAGGGGTGACGGCCGTCCGGGTCAACGTGCAGCTTCCGCAGGCGTCGCAGCAGGCCCCTGGAAGTGAAGGAGGGCCGTCGCCCGGGGCTTCCGGCGGTGGAGGTCTCCAACCGGGATCGGTTCCGGCGCCAACGCCCAAGCCCGGCCTCCTCTCCGAGGTGGACCACGTCATCGCCGTTTCGTCCGGGAAGGGCGGTGTGGGGAAGTCCATGGTGGCCACGAACCTCGCGGCGGCGTTCGCGCGGGATGGCCTTCGCGTCGGGCTTCTGGACGCCGACATCTACGGCCCGAATATTCCGCGGATGTTCGGCGAGACGAGGCGGCCCCGGGTGAGCGGAGACAAGGGGAAGGAAATGATCGAGCCCCTGGAGGCGCACGGAGTGCGCCTGATGAGCCTCGGGTTCCTCCTCGAAGAGGAGCAGCCGGCGATCATGCGGGGACCTCTGATCGCGGGCATCCTCAAGCAGTTCCTGGAACAGGTCGAGTGGGGCGCGCTCGACATGATGGTGGTCGACATGCCTCCGGGCACCGGCGACGCTCAGCTCTCCCTGGTGCAAACGATCGACATCGACGGAGCGGTGATGGTTACGACCCCTCAGGCCATCTCCACAGGCGACGTGCGCCGAGCCGTCCGCATGTTCGAGCGGGTCAATACCCGGGTGCTGGGCATCGTGGAGAATATGAGCGAGCTCCGTTGCCCGCACTGCGACGAGGAGATCGATCTGTTCGGCAAAGGGGGGGGTGAGAGGCTCGCTCGAGAGCTCGGAGTGCCCTTTCTCGGCGGGATCCCGCTCGATCCGGCTGTCCGGAGGGCGGGGGACGGGGGCACGCCGACGGTGAGCTCGGCTCCGGATTCCGCGTGTGGAGAGGCGCTGCTCAAGCTCGCCGTAGAGGTCTTCCGGTCGGTCAGGGTCCCCGTCTCCGAGGAGGCCGTATGAGGATTCCGTTCTATGCGAGGCCGAGTCGTGAAGAATTGCTCACGAGCCCGCTCCACACGATCGCGCGGGACTTCCCGGAGACCATCGTGCTCTTTCGCGCGCATGGCGTGCCTCTGGACGAGCTCGGCGATCGGAGCCTCTCGGAGTTCGAAGACCCGGAGCTTCTCCTGACGGAGCTCGAGGCCTCCACCTCCTGGCGCCCTCGCATGGCCAACGCCTGAGCCGCGCACAACGATGCCCCGCATTACCCTGCTCACGGATTTCGGCACCCGGGATGGATACGTCGGTGCCATGAAGGGCGTGATGGCGACGGTCTTTCCCGGCGTGGGCATGGACGATGTCAGCCACTCGATCCCGCCGGGTGACGTGGCGTCTGCAGCGCTGACCCTCAGCCGATACTGGGACTGCTATCCCGGCGGAACGGTCCATGTGGTCGTCGTCGATCCCGGGGTCGGGACGGATCGCAGGCCGCTCGCAGTGGAGGCGGACAGACGCTTTCTCGTCGCGCCCGACAACGGCGTGCTGAGCCGGGTCCTGGACGCCGGCAAGCAGGTGCGGGTGGTCGCGATCGAGAACGGGGAATATCTCGCCAAGGAACGCAGTGCAACCTTCCACGGCCGGGACGTCTTCGCTCCGGTCGCCGCATTCCTGGCTCGGGGAGTGCACATCTCCCGTTTGGGACCGCCCGTCTTCGATCCGGTGCGGATCCGGGAACCCGAGGTGGAGGAGGACGGCGATGTTGTCTCGGCCCGGGTCGTCTCGTTGGACCGCTTCGGGAATCTGATTACGAATCTGCGGGGCGAGGGCATCGGCGCGGTGGGAGAGGTGCAGGTCGGGGGGCGCTCCATCCCCCTGGTCCGGACCTACGGGGACGTCGACCCCGAAGGATTGGCGGCCCTGGTGAACTCGGACGGTCGTCTCGAAGTCGCTGCTCGAGACGCCTCGGCGGCCGATCTCCTCGGCGCCGGGGTGGGCACCCTCGTCCGGATCCGCATGACTCCGGGGGGGGATCAGCGCGCCAGACCGATCGCTTCCGGATCCGAACCGGGGAGCTAGGCGAGTGGATCCTGGACCGGCTCGGCCGTAGATGGCGACGACACCCGAAGCGCGACCCCATCGGGGAGAGGACCGGAAGCGTCAGGTCCGTACCATCTTCTCGGAGATCGCGCCACGTTACGATCTCCTGAATCACCTCCTCAGCCTGAACATCGATCGCAGGTGGCGGCGGAAAGCCGTCGACCGCCTCCGGGCACCCGAGGGAGACCCGGAGGCGCGTATTCTGGATTCCTGCGCCGGTACCTACGACCTGAGCCTCGAGCTCGCTCGTCGTTCCGGATTCGAGGGCCGGGTCGTAGCCTCCGACTTCGCTCTCCCCATGCTGGTCGCGGGGCGAGGGAAGCTCGAGGGTACGGCGGTGGATCCCGTCTGCGGGGACGGGCTGGAGCTCCCGTTCGACGACAACACCTTCCACGGAGCGATGGTGGCCTTCGGGGTCCGAAATCTCGCGGATGTGGATCGAGGAATTCGCGAGCTCTACCGGGTGCTTCGCCCGGGAGCCCGGTTGGTGATTCTCGAGTTCACCACTCCGCCGGGGCCCGCCATGAGGCGACTCTACCTGTTCTACTTCCACCGGATCCTTCCCCTGGTCGGCCGACTCGTCTCCGGCCATCCCTGGGCCTACACCTACCTGCCGGAGTCGGTCAAGGACTTCCCGGGGCCCGACGAGCTCGCGGCTCGGTTGCGGCGGGAGGGGTTCCGCGAGAGCGAATGGTCACACCTGACCGGTGGAATCGCAGCGATCCACGTGGGCACCAAGCCCGACCCTCACCACGGCTCATAGCTCCCGTCGGGGGAGAGTCTGTACACCGACTCGAACGCCTCGAGTCCCGGATCGAACCGATCCGGATCCCCCACGAGCAGGATCGTCATCTCCGCCGGGTGCAGATGGCGGTTGACCACCGAGTGGATGGCCTCGGGGGTCACCTCCCGCAGGCCGTCTAGGTACCGCTCCAGCCAATCCCCGGGGAGACCGAGCGCGCGGTGGCCCATCCGGCGCAAGACGATCTGGGAAGGAGACCCGAAGGCGAAGACGTATCCGTTTACGATCTCCTGTAGCGCCTCCTCCACCTCCTCGTTCGGAGGGGGCTCGGCTCTCAGCTCGTCCATCACCTCGAGGAGAAGGCGGGTCGCCTCGAGCGTGCGGTCGGCGCGGGTGGAGGCGACGGCACCCACGACGCCCTCGTGTCTCCGGGGATCCGTCCAGACGGAGGAGGCGCTGTAGGCCAATCCCTGCTCGGTTCGGACTCGAGCGGTGATCCGGGAGCCGAACCCACCGGCCCCCAGGATGTGGTTGGCGAGCCGCGATGCGAAGTATTCCTCGGAGTCCTCCTGGCGAACTCCGCCGGGTTGAGCCATCACCACCGTGCTCTGGTCCAGTGCTCTCTCGAGGACGAAGACTGCGCCCTCCCGACGCAGATCTGGAGCCGGAACGTCCGGGAGAGGTTCACCGCACTCGGGCCACCGCTCCAGGAATCGGGCGAGCAGGGGCTCGGCCGATTCCCAGTCCAGGTCTCCCGAAACACCGACGATCAGGTGCCCTCGGCAGTAGAGGGTCGAATGGACCCGAAGCAGCTCGTCCCGCGTGACCCGCTCGGGATCGAGCTCCTCTTCCGTGAGCACCCAGCCCACGGGGTGGTCTCCGAAGAGGAGGCGGTTGAACTCGGAAAAGGCGAGGCTCCCGGGGTCGTCTTCCCGGCGCCGGACCCGCTCGCGCTCCTGCCCGAGCCAGACGTCGACCGCCTCCGCATCGAATCCGGGGTCCGCCAACATCTCCCCGAAGAGCTCCAATCCCTCGTCAAGGGTGTGTGTCAGGCTGTTGAGGCTAGCGAAGGTGCTTCCGCCCCCGCCCCCGACGGAGAGTTGGAGCGCCAGGAGGTCGATGCGTCGGTTCACCGAGTCGGGCGGCAAGGTGGCCGTTCCTCCGTTCCGGAGGAGACTCGGCAGACCCGTTGCCGCCGCGAGATCCTCCCGGGGCAGGTTTCCCGTCCCGCCCCGAACCTGGACGTGGATGTCGACCAGGGGAAGCGTGGGGTCGTGGAGGTGGTAGATGGGCACGCCCGAGATCTCCCTTTCCTCGACGAATGGGGGATCGAAGACGAGCTCCGGGAACTGCAGGGCGTCGACGGCTGCCCGCCCGACCGGGGGGGAGGCCGGGACCGTGTCCGGGAGCGAGGCCGCCCCCCACCCTCCGCCCAGCGCGAGGAGCAAGGCGCCGATGCTCACGGCGTTGCCCCCTCGCCGCGACGCAGGATACCGACGGTCCTCCGGTCGGGCGTGAAGTACCGCTCGATCACCGCCACGATCTCCCCGGGCTGCACGTCCCGCATCCGTTGCTGGGTCAGGAAGGTCTCCTGCCAGTCTCCCCACATCGCCTGCGATTCCACGAGCTGGAAGGCGAGTCCCCGGTTCGAGGTGAGGCGGCGCACCTCGGCGGCCTCGAGGCGAATGCGGACCCGGTCGAGCTCTTCCTCCGAGGGAGGATTCGCCATGAGCTCGCCGAGCACCTCGTAGATCGCCTCCTCGACGTCTTCGGGAGAGTGCGGCGAGCGGGGAAGGGCCTGGATTGTGAAGAGTCCGGGGTATCGGCTGCCCGGTTGCCGGCCTGCCGACACGTTCGAAGCGAGGCGCTCCTCGCGGACGATCCTGCGGTGCAGGCGCGCGTCCGGGCCGCCGGTGAGGAGATTGCTCAGCATCCGGAGTGCCGGGGCGTCCGGGTGGTATCCGCTCGGAATTTTCCAGCCGACTCGAAGCTGCGGCTCGGCGTCGTGGTGGACCGCGATGCGCCGTTCTCCTCGCTGTTCCGGTTCCCGGACGAGGACGGGAGGTGGGGATGCACGAGGCGGGATCGGCCCGAAGTAGCGATCGGCCCAGGCCGCTGCCGAGTCCGGCTCGAAGTCGCCGACGATCGCGACGGTCGTGTTCCCCGGACCGTAGTGGAGCTGGTGGTAGGCCTCGACATCGGGCCGGGTCAAGCGATAGATGTCGTCCATGTGTCCGGTCGGCGAGACGCCGTACGGATGGACCCTGAAGGCCGCGGCCATGTGCTCCTCGTAGAGCGTCCCTCCGGGCGAGTTCTCTATCCGAGTGCGCCGTTCCTCCGCGATGACTTCTCGCTCCGTGAAGAACTCGCGGAACACAGGGTTGCGCATCCGATCGGCCTCGAGCACGAACCAGAGCTGGGTCCGGTTGGCGGGAAGCTCGACGAAATACTGGGTCTCCTCGTAGCTGGTGGTGGCGTTCATCCCGCGCGCCCCTTCCCTGGAGAGGATCCGGTCGTACTCGTTCGGGATCACGTAGGCGCGGGCCGAGTCCTCGAGCGCGAGCACCCGCGCTTCCAGACGTTGGATCTCGTCTTCGTCCGGGCGAGGCAGGGCGCCGCGCGCGGTGATCAGGGAGTCGTGGGTGGCGTCGATCCGATCGAAGAGCCGGAGCTCGGCCTCCACGTCACGAGTTCCGATCGTCGTGGTGCCCTTGAAGAAGAGGTGCTCGAGAAAGTGGGTGATGCCCGTGGTTCCCAGAGACTCGTTCACGCTCCCCACGGGAACGTGCCAGACGAAAGAGACGATCGGCGCACCCTCTCGCGGGAGGAGGAGGAATCGCATCCCGTTCTCGAGCACATGCTCGCGGACCGGAAGGTCCTGACCCGGGATGGCGGCCGATCGAGCGAGTCGGTCGGTTCCCCCGTCCTGCACGACCGCCGAGAGACCATGGGTGCTCAAGGCCATGGCGAGGAGGAGGACGGCGGCAGCCGCGAGTCCACGCCGGTTTCTGTCCGCACGGGTGCGAGCGACCCCGGTGGTCCGGCCGTGCCCGGCCGGGGCACTCAATTCAGGGAGCTCGGCTCGGGCTGACATCGCGGGCAGAAGAAGGAGGAACGGTTCGAGAATACCAGGCGCTCGACGGTCCCTCCGCAGCGACGGGCACACGGTCGGCCTTCACGTCCGTATACCCGCAGGTCGCTCGCATAGCTCCCCGGCGTGCCGAGAGCGGTACGGTAGTCCTGCAAGGTCGTTCCCCGGGCCCGGATGGCGTCCCTCAGGATGCGCTGGAGCGCATGGTGCAGGCCGCGGGAATCGTCGGCGGAGATACGATTTGCCGGTGTGCGGGGATGAATCCGCGCCCCGAAGAGAGCTTCGTTCGCGTAGATGTTGCCGACTCCGGCAATCCGTTTCTGATCGAGCAGCCAGGAGCGAATCGGAGACCTGGAGCCGGAGAGCCCGTCGGCCAGAGAGCTCGGTGTGAAGCTGGAGTCGAGAGGCTCAGGGCCGAGCGCCTGCGACCAATTCGAGAAGGCCCGCGATCCGAAGACCGTCAGTCGACCGAAGCGCCGGACATCGTGGTAGATGAGCGCGCCTTCTCCGTCCAGATCGAACACCACGCCTGGATGGGACGGGCCGGTCGAGTCGTCGTCCGCTCGCAGCAGCGTCATGCCCCCTGACATGCCGAGGTTCACCACCATGCGGAGATGGGGGTCGTTTTCGTCGACGGCGGCCAGCTCAAAGACGAGATTCTTGCCGCGGCGCCCCACATCGAGAAATCGAGCGCCCTCCACCAGGGACGTGAACCGGTCGGACTCCTGCGTGAGCAGGTCGGGGCGAGGGATCCGAACGCGTCGGACGACCCTCCCGCGCAGTGGAGCGGCGAGACCGCGCCGGATCGTTTCCGCCTCGGGCAGCTCAGGCACCGTTGGACCCCCGTCCTCTCAAGCCTCCAGGTTTTCGAGGGTCCGGAGGGCCCTCCGGCCAATGTCCTCCCGGAACACCTTGCCCTCGAACTCCACGGCACGGGCCCCTTCCAGGCTCCGGGTCCGCGCTTCCTCGAGGGTGTCGCCCAGTCCGACGACCGAGAGGACTCGGCCCCCGGCCGTGACGAGGCGACCGTCGTCCCTCTGCGTTCCGGCATGAAAGAGGAGGAGGTCGTCGCGGTGCTCGAGCTCGGCCGGTATGCTCAGCCTCCGTCCCGTCTCGTATTCACCGGGATACCCCTCCGACGCGAGCACGGTGTTCAGGGCGGCACCCTCGGACCACCGACACTCCCCGTCGGCGATGCTTCCGCCTCGAGCCACGGTGACCATCAGCCCGAGGAGGGAGCTCTCCATCATCGGGATCACCACCTGCGCTTCGGGGTCCCCGAACCGGCAGTTGAACTCCACCACGCGCGTACCTTCGGGCGTAAGCATGAGTCCGGCGTAGAGCAGCCCGCGGAAGGGGGTGGCGGCCGACTCCATGCCGTCGAGGATGGGAAGGAAAACGGTGTCCC
Source organism: Gemmatimonadota bacterium (assembly GCA_007125845.1). GTDB lineage: Bacteria > Gemmatimonadota > Gemmatimonadetes > Longimicrobiales > Gaopeijiaceae > SLCK01. Next base: position 29,958 of record SLCK01000018.1, on the reverse strand, counting down.
TGACCTCGTCCATGAGGCCTGGACGCACCAATGGCACCGGAGCGTACGCTCCCATCCCTCCCGTGTTCGGACCGGTGTCGCCTTCGCCGATCCGCTTGTAGTCCTGGGAGGGAAGCAGGAGCACCGCGTGCCGTCCGTCGGTAATCGCGAAGACCGATAGCTCCTCTCCCTCCATGAACTCCTCGACGACGATCTCGGAGCCCGCTTCACCGAATGCCGCCTCGGTCAGCATCTCGCGCGCGGCCTCGAGGGCCTCTTCCGTGCTGGGGCAGACGAAGGCGCCCTTTCCGGCGGCGAGGCCCGAGGCCTTCACGACCAGAGGCCCGCCCTTCTCGGAGATGAAGGCCTCCGCCTCCGGCCACCGGGTGAACGTGCGGTACTCGGCGGTGGGCACCTCTACCCTGCGCATGAGATCCTTCGCGAAAGCCTTGGACGACTCGATGCGGGATGCGGAGGAAGAGGGTCCGAAGAGGGGGAGACCCCGCCTGCGGAACGCGTCCCCGATTCCCCGGGCAAGCGGGACTTCCGGGCCGACCACGGTCAGGGTGATGTCGTTTCCGTCGGCCCAGGTGGCCAGGCCTTCCACATCGGTGGGGGCGAGATCCACGGCTTCGGCGAGGGGTTCCATCCCCGGGTTCGGCCGGGTGGCGTAGAACATCGCCGTGGGCGCGTCCCTCCTGAGCTTCCAGAGGAGGGCGTGTTCCCGCCCGCCGTTTCCGACGATCAGAATCCGCATGGGCGTATCGTATCTGAGGGGTGGAGTGAAGTCAAAGCTGGAAAAAGTGCCGCGTCGACCATTCTCGGGACGGCACTCATTCAACTCCTGGTCAGGCTCCGGAGAGGGCCTGGTCGAGATCTTCGAGCAGGTCGTCGGAGTCTTCGATCCCTACGGAGAGACGGACGAGGCGATCGGTGACACCCATCGCCTCGCGGCGCTCGGGTGGCACGGAGGCATGGGTCATCAGCGCGGGTACGCCGATCAACGACTCCACGCCGCCGAGCGACTCCGCCAGGGCGAAGAGCCGGGTGCGATCCACGAATGCCTTCGTTTCCTCTGCGCTTCCGAGCTCGACGGAGACCATCCCGGTGAACCCCGTCATCTGCTTCCGGGCCAGGGCGTGCTGGGGATGAGATTCCAGGCCCGGGTAATGGACCTTTCGTATCGCAGGGTGATCCTCGAGGAACCGGGCCACCTTCATGCCGTTCGTGTTGTGGGCAGCCATGCGGAGGTGGAGGGTCTTCGTGCCGCGCAGCACCAGCCACGCATCCATCGGGCCCGGAGTGGCTCCCGTGGACTTGCGTATGAAGAAGAGCCGCTCCGCGAGGTCGGAGTCATTCACCACGAGCGCGCCCCCGATCACGTCCGAGTGCCCGTTCAGGTACTTGGTGGTGGAGTGGGCCACGATGTCCGCACCCACCTCGAGCGGGAGCTGGTTGTACGGGGTGGCGAACGTGTTGTCCACCATGAGGAGGGCCTCGGCCTCCCGCGCGATGGCCGCCATCTCCTCGAGGTCGCAGAGGCGCATCATGGGGTTCGTCGGGGTCTCCAGGTGAAGGAGGCGCGTTTCCGGCCGCATGGCCTCGCGGACGGCGTCGGGCGATCGGGTGTCCACGAAGTTGAACTCGATCCCGAGCCGGGAGAGGACCCGGGTGAACATCCGAGTGGTTCCCCCGTAGGTGTTCTCCTCGCTCACCACGTGATCGCCCGCCGAGAGGAGCTTCACGGCCGCTTCGATCGCGGCGAGCCCGCTTGCGAAGGCGATCCCGAATCGTCCGCGTTCCAGGGCGGCGAGGTTCGCCTCTAGAGCCTCGCGCGTCGGGTTCTGCACTCGAGCGTACTCGTACCCCAGGTGTTTCCCCAGCTCCGGTTGGACGTAGGTCGACGTCTGATAGATCGGAGGCATGATGGCTCCGGTCGTGGGATCGGGCGCCTGACCGGCGTGAACCGCTCGGGTCCCGAAGCGGTGGGTTTCTGGGGTGGGCTTGGCCATGGCGTTCTTGGTCGGGGTGATCCAGGATGCTTCCGCGAGGCCGGAAACTACCGGCGAAGTCGGGCTCGACGCTACCGTTGGAAGGTCGTTGACATGGTTCCGTCCTCCGGTGAACCTTCGAGGGCGCCAAGCCGCACCGCTTCCCGGGCGGCCGCATCTTCCATCTCGTATCGCCGATCCCGACCCGCTCCGCTATGCCGATCTCCCTTCCAGAAGACCTCATGACCAGCGTCTCCGGATTTCGCGGAAAGGTGGGCGTGGTGCTCACTCCGGAGCTCATCGCCTCGCTGGCCGCCGCGTTCGGAGCCTTCGTGCAGGAGGAGGAAGAGGGTCACACGGTCTACCTGGCCCGGGATTCGCGAACCTCGGGGCGCATGTTCGCCGACGCCGCCCGAGCGGGTCTCATCTCGGTGGGCTGCAGGGTGGTGGATCTGGGCATCGTGCCCACACCGACCCTTCTGCTCGCCGTCCGGGAGGCCGCGGCCGCCGGAGGGCTGGGCGTCACGGCAAGCCACAATCCCTCGGAGTGGAACGCGCTCAAGTTCGCGGGCTCCGACGGACTCTTCCTCGATGCCGGCGCGATGGAGCGGTTCCAACGCCGCCTCAAGGGGGATGAGCTTCCCCGGGCTCCGTGGGACGCCCTGCAGCCCGCGGGGAAGGACGGGAAGGCGGTGGATCGCCACATCGCGCGGATCCTCGGCTTGCCTTTTCTCGCGACCGACGCCATCCGGGAGCGCAGGTTCCACGTGGCCCTGGACTGTGTCCGAGGGGCCGGGGGACCGATGATGAGCAAGCTCCTCGATGCGCTCGGCTGCCGGATCGAGGGTCTTGATCTCGAGCCGGATGGGCGATTTCCCAGGGACCCGGAGCCCACGGCCGAGAACCTCGAGGAGCTGGGCGGGCTCGTGCGACGATCCGGCGCGGAGCTCGGAATGGCGGTGGATCCGGACGCGGATCGGCTCGCCCTCGTGGACGGCGAAGGAAGGCCCCTGGGAGAGGATCTGACCCTGGCTCTGTGCGCGGCGGGCGTCCTGCCCGAGCGGAAGGGGCCGGTGGTGACGAACTTCTCCACCTCCAGGGTGGTGGAGGATGTGGCGGCCAGGGCGGGGGTCCCATTCGCCCGTGCGGCCGTCGGGGAGGTGAACGTAGCGCGGCGGATGGAGAAGGAGGGGGCCGTGATCGGGGGGGAGGGCAACGGCGGGGTGATCCTGCCCGCACTGCACTCGACCCGGGACGCTCCCCTCGCCGCAGCGCTCCTCCTGCACCACCTCGCCGTCGAGGCGATCGGCTTGAGGGAGGCTGCGGATCGCTGGCCGTCGTACCGGATCGTGAAGGAGAAGCTGGCCTTTCCGAGGGAACAAATCGGCGACGCGTACGCCGCGCTCACGGACGGGCTTCCGGGGGGCGAAGCGGATACGTCCGACGGACTTCGGATGGACTGGCCCCAGCGGCGCGAATGGCTCCATGTCCGGCCTTCGGGAACCGAGCCGGTGATCCGGATCATCGCGGAGGCGCCCGAGGAGGATCGGGCCCGGGAGCTCGTGGCCCAGGCACGGGAATTGCTATTGAGTTGAGGTCCAGCGTCGAGCGCTGGAAAGCTCGACTGAAGTCGTTCACGAAATCGTGTGAGGGTCACCGATGTGCGGAATCGTCGGATACGTAGGCGGGCGGGAGGCGGCTCCCATCCTGATGGAAGGGCTGCGCAGGCTCGAGTACCGAGGATACGACTCGGCGGGCATGACGGTGCTGGGACCCGACGGCGTGCTACGGACGTTGCGGATGCCCGGCAAGCTGGACCAGCTCCAGTCCATGCTGGACACCGACACCCCGAGCGGCACCCTGGGAATCGGACACACTCGGTGGGCGACCCACGGTCCTCCGACGCGCGAGAACGCCCACCCGCACACCTCGGCCGATGGGTCGATCGCGCTGGTCCACAACGGCATCATCGAGAATGCCGTGTCTTTGCGGACGATGTTGGAGGGCCAGGGCGTCGAATTCCGTAGCGGGACGGACACCGAGGTCGTGGTGCACCTCGTGGATCGGCTCTGGCCGGCCGGCGGGTCTCTCGAGGATGCCGTGGCTGCGGCCCTCGAGAAGGTGATCGGCGCATACGGGATCGCGGTGGTGAGCTCGAGGGATCCCGGCAAGATCGTGGCGGCCAGGCACGGATCGCCCCTCCTCCTCGGAGTCGGGAGGAACGGCGAGATGCTTGTCGGCTCCGACGCCTCGGCGGTGATCGCCCACACGCGGAACGTCGTCTACCTCGACGACGGGGATTACGCCGTGATCACGGAGGACGGCTACCAGACCTTCCAGCTGGATCACGGTCCGGTCCGACGCCAGATCCACGAAGTGACGTGGGACCTGGAGGCGATCGAGAAGGGCGGCTTCGAGCACTTCATGCTCAAGGAGATCTACGAGCAGGTGAAGTCGCTGCGGGACGCCACTCGTGGCCGACTCCTCGAGGAGGAGGGTGCGGCGCGGCTGGGCGGAATCACGGTCGCGGATCAGGATCTGTTGGGGGTGGAGAGGATCGTGCTCCTCGCCTGCGGCACCTCCTGGCATTCGGCCCTGATCGGAGAGTACATGCTCGAGGAGTTCGCCCGCATTCCCACCAAGGTCGAATACGCCTCCGAGTTCCGGTACAAGAGTCCGGTGGTCGACGACAAGACGCTCGCAATCGTGATCAGCCAGTCGGGCGAGACGGCGGACACTTTGGCTGCGCTGCGTGAGGCCAAGCGGAAGGGTGCCCGGGTGATGGGGATCGTGAACACCGTGGGATCCACGATTGCCCGCGAGACGGACTTCGGGATCTACCTGCATGCCGGGCCCGAGATCGGGGTCGCGTCGACCAAGGCGTTCACGAGCCAGGTGGCCGTGCTCGCTCTCTTCACCCTCTATCTGGCGCGCCGGCGGGATCTCTCCATCCTGGAGGGCCGCAAGATGGTCCATGCCCTCCAACGCCTCCCGGACCAGGTGGAGCAGATCCTCGAGGCGAATGACGAGATCCGGGCGCTGGCGGAGCGGTACTGCGATGCGCCGAACTTCCTGTATCTGGGCCGTGGGTACCAGTTTCCGGTCGCATTGGAGGGAGCGCTCAAGCTCAAGGAGGTGAGCTACATCCACGCCGAAGGGTATCCCGCGGCGGAGATGAAGCACGGTCCGATTGCCCTCATCGACGAACGGATGCCGGTGGTGTTCATGGCTCCAAAGGATGCCGTCTACTCGAAGGTCGTCTCCAACATCGAGGAGGTGAAGGCGAGGGACGGGCAGGTCATCGCCGTGGTGAACGACGGCACGGAGGCGCTGGACGGCAAGGTCGACCATTTCCTCCGGGTACCCGAGACACATCCCGCCATCCTTCCGATCCTTACGGTGATCCCGCTGCAACTCCTCGCCTATCATATCGCGGTGTTGCGTGGCTGCGACGTCGACCAGCCCAGGAACCTGGCGAAGTCGGTGACGGTGGAATGAGGGTCGTCCTTCAGCGAGTCTCCGAGGCCTCCGTCTCGGTGGAGGGTGAAGTCCTGGGTGCGATCGGTCCGGGGCTCCTCCTCCTGGTGGGCTTCACCGAGGGAGACACGGAGGAGGACCTGGAGTGGATGGCCCGGAAGGTGGTCGGACTCCGTGTCTTCGGTGACGACGACGGGAAGATGAACCTCTCTCTGGCCGACATGGGCGGGGAGGTCTTGGTGGTGAGTCAGTTCACCCTCTACGGAGACGTGAAGAAGGGTCGGCGCCCGTCCTTCATTGCTGCCGCCGACCCCGAACGTGCGGTGCCCCTCTACGAGCGCTTCCTCGAGCTGGTCGAGGAGGAGGCGCCTGGAAAGCTCGCCGCAGGAGAGTTCGGGGCGATGATGGATGTGGAGTTGACGAACTCCGGACCGGTCACGCTCATCCTGGAGCGCGGCGGAGCGGCGTGACCCTCGTTCTCGCATCGGCGTCCCCACGCCGCTCGGAGATCCTGGACGTCCTCGATCTGGATCACGAGGTGCACCCGGCTGCCGTCGACGAGTCGGCCTGGCCGGGAGAAAAGCCCGGTGAGCATGTGGAGAGGCTGGCTCGGGCCAAGGCGGCAGGCGTCGCGGCTCTCCGGCCCGGGAGCTGGGTCCTCGCTGGAGACACCGTCGTAATCCTGGACGATCGGCTCCTCGGAAAGCCGCGCGATCCGGCAGACGCGGTCGCCATGCTCCTCCAGTTGCAGGGGCGAACTCACCAGGTGGCCTCGGCGCTCGCGCTCGTTCGACCGGGCGGGACGATCGCGAGCGGGGTGGAGGTGACCGAGGTTCGCTTCCGTCCCTTCGGTCGCGAGCTTGCCGAAGCCTACGTCGATACCGGGGAGCCCTTGGACAAGGCGGGAGCGTACGGGATCCAGGGCAAGGGCTCGGTGCTGGTGGAGGGGATCCGCGGGGACTACAGTGGGGTGGTGGGTCTTCCCGTCCCCTTGCTCGTACGTCTCCTGGAAGAGGCGGGGCGGCCCTACCGATTCCGCCAAGGCTGAGAGCCGGCCGATTCCCACTTCCCCTTCGTTCCCCCCGGAGGCCGGAATGACGACCACGCCCGCCATCCTCGCCCTCGATCAGGGCACGACCGGATCGACGGCCCTCGTGATCTCCGGCGACGGCCGGATCCTCGGACGTTTCTACTCGGAGTTCACGCAGCATTTTCCCAGGGCGGGATGGGTGGAGCACGATGCGGAGGAAATCCTGGACGTGACGATACGGGTGGCCCGTGGGGCGCTCGAGGAAGCGCGAAACCGGGAGAGCTTCCGGGTGGAGGGAGTGGGGATCACGAACCAGCGCGAGACCGTGGTCCTCTGGGACCGGGAGACCGGACGCCCCGTGCACCGGGCCATCGTGTGGCAGGATCGACGCACGGCGTCCATCTGCAGGGAGCTGCGCAAGGCGGGGAAGGAAGAGGAGGTGAAGGAGCGGACCGGTCTCCTTCTGGATCCTTATTTCTCAGGGACGAAGCTCACCTGGCTGCTGCGCGAGCATCCGGAGCTGCGACGGCGAGCCGAGGCCGGAGAGCTGGCATGCGGGACCATCGACACGTGGTTGATCCACGCCCTCACCCGGCGCCGGGTCCATGCCACCGACCCGACGAACGCGTCACGCACCCTCCTCTACGACCTCCGGGCGGGACGGTGGGAGGACGAGCTGCTCGCCCTCTTCGAAGTTCCCCGGTCCCTTCTGCCCGAGATTCGTCCGAGCTCGGGAGACTTCGGCGTCGCGGAGGGCGAGCTCCTCGGAGTGGAGGCTCCGATCGGGGGAGTTGCCGGCGACCAACAGGCGGCCCTTTTCGGTCAGGGGTGCTGGCGTGCGGGCCTCGCCAAGAACACCTATGGCACCGGAGCCTTCGTCCTCCTGCACACGGGGCGGGACGCCGTCACCTCGGAGCACGGTCTGGTCACCACCGTCGCGTGCGACGAGGAAGGGGGAATGGCCTTCGCACTGGAGGCCTCGATCTTCATCGCCGGAGCCGCCGTCCAGTGGCTCAGAGACGAGCTCGGCCTCCTCTCCGCGGCGGTAGACTCGGAGTCGATGGCCCGCTCGCTCGAAGGCAACGATGGCGTGTACCTCGTGCCGGCCTTTGCCGGCCTCGGTGCGCCCCATTGGGACCCGGATGCCCGCGGAGCTTTGCTCGGGCTGACTCGCGGGACGGGCAGGGCGCACCTGGTGCGTGCCGCACTCGAGGCCATGGCGTATCAGACCCAGGACGCCCTGGACGCGATGGAGGCCGATTCGGGGGTGCGGACCCGCGAGCTGCGGGTGGATGGAGGCGCCGCCGAGAACGACTGGCTCATGTCCTTCCAGGCGAGCCTCTCCGACGTGCCCGTGCGACGGCCGGCGCTCGTGGAGACCACGGCGTTGGGGGCCGCGGGGCTGGCCGGATTGCACGTCGGTGTCTGGAAGGGAGCCGAGGATTTCCTCGCCGCCCAGGGGCAACCCCAGATCTTTCGGGCGTCTATGGGTAATAAGGAGAGAGAGGAGTTGCGCTCGGGGTGGAAGCGAGCCCTCGAAGCGTCGCGGGCCTTCGGCCGGGGAGCCGAGGACGGCGCCGCAGGACCTTCTTGAGAGCCGCCGGCCTTTCGGGTATGTTCAAAGGGCTGGCGCCTCGTTGGAGACCCATTACGCCTGGAGGCCTTCCGTGAGCAGGGATCGACGGTTTTTCGCTGGACTGGTAGGGGTGGCTGCGATCGTCACCTATCTGGTCTGGACGGGAATCTCGGACACGATGGTCTACTACATGACCCCGTCCGAGCTCGTGTCCCGGGCCGAGGCAAACCCCGCCCTTCTCGAGCAGGGCGTGAAGGTGAGCGGCAACGTCGTGCCGGGCAGCTACCAGAGCCGTGCGGACGAGCTCCTTCACACCTTCGTCGTCGAGGATCCTGACGATCCTGCGGTCCAGCTCACGGTGGAGTTCCGCCATCCCCTCCCCGATACCTTCACGGACGAGGCGGAGGTCGTGATGGAGGGCCGGTACCTGGCCGAGGGCGTCTTCCAGGCGACCGAAGTGCTCACGAAGTGCGGCAGTCGTTATGAGGCGATGCCCGAGGAGGGCGACTACTCCTCCGCCTCTGGAGGTGTGAGCGGGTGATTCCCGCGCTGGGCGAATTTGCGCTCTGGATCGCCCTACCCATCGCCCTCTGGGGCTGCGCGCTCGCTTTCCTCGGGGGCAGGTGGCTGCGCGGCGATCTGATCCTGTCCGCGGAACGCAGCACCTATGCGGTCTTCGGACTCCTTTTCGTGGCCTCCGCGGGTCTCATCGTGGCCTTCATGGGGGACCGGTTCGACTACTGGTACGTCTACAACTACTCCAGCACGAACCTCCACCCTTTCTTCAAGTTCTCGGGCCTCTGGGCCGGACAGAGGGGCTCGCTCCTCTTCTGGGCGCTGAATCTCTCCTTCTTCTCGGTCCTGGCAGTGTGGTTGAACCGAAGAAGAAACCGCGAGCTGATGCCCTACGCGAACGGCGTCCTCCTCGCGGTCACCTCCTTCTTCATCATCATCACCCTCTTCGTGACCCCGCCGTTCGAGCAGCTCGGGTTCACGCCGTCGGACGGACGCGGCCTCAACCCGCAGCTCCAGAACTACTGGATGACGATCCATCCCCCGACGCTCTATCTGGGGTTCACCGCGTTCACCGTTCCCTTTGCCTTCGCGATCGCGGCCCTCCTCTCCGGGCGTCTCGATGCACGATGGATCGAGGGAACGAGACGATGGGTCCTGACGAGCTGGTTCTTCCTCACCCTCGGGATCATCTTCGGGATGCGTTGGGCCTACGAGGAGCTGGGCTGGGGGGGATACTGGTTCTGGGATCCGGTCGAGAATGCATCGCTCCTTCCCTGGCTCGTGGCGACGGCCTTCGTGCACTCGATCATGATCCAGGAGAACCGGGGGATGCTGAAGGTCTGGAACATGGGGCTGGTCGTCCTGACCTTCCTCATGACCATCTTCGCGACGTTCCTGACCCGATCGGGCCTGATCGAGTCCGTGCATTCCTTCGCGCAGAATCTCACCATCGCCTGGATCTTCCTCGGGTTTCTGGGAGTGGTGGGAACCTTGTCCCTCGGATTGATCTTCTGGCGTCTCCCCCTCCTCCACAGCGAGCGGCAATTCGAGTCGCTTCTGTCGCGGGAGGCGGCGTTCCTGCTCAACAACCTCGTCCTCCTCGGCGCGGCCTTCGCGGTGACCTGGGGCACCATGTTCCCGCTCATCACCGAGGGCCTCATCGGGTCGCGGGTCGCGGTCGGTCCCCCCTTCTTCAATCAGGTCAACATTCCGATCGGGCTCGTCCTCCTCGCGCTGATGGGGATCGGCCCGGTGATCGCGTGGCGGAAAGCAAGCGCCCGGAACCTGAAGCGAAATTTCCTCCTTCCTACGGCGTTGGGCCTCGCCGTGGGGACCGTGCTCTACGTGGCGGGCGTGCGGCACCACTATGCATGGCTGACCTTCACGATCGGAACCTTCGTCCTCACGATCATCGTGATCGAGTTCTGGAAGGGCACGAGGGCGCGGGCGCGGATCGAGGCGGAAAATCACTTCACGGCCTTCATCCACCTCGTCCGGCGCAATCGCCGGCGTTGGGGTGGCTACATCGTTCACGTGGGGGTCGTGATCATGTTCATGGGATTCGCCGGGTCTGCCTTCGACCGGGAAGCCCGGGAGAGCCTGATTCCGGGCGAATCCATGAGCATCGTCTCCGCCTTCGGACACGAGTACACGCTCACCTACCAGGGCCTCTCGACGCACCAGGACCCGAATATGTGGCGGGTCATCGCGCTCATGTCGATTCAGCGTGACGGGGTGGAGGTGGGGACGATGACGACCGAGCGACAGATGGTGGTCGCGCCCCCGCAGCCGATCACCGAAGTCGGGATCCGGTCGACCCTCTTCGAAGATCTCTACGTGATCCTCAGCACGTTGGACGAGCAGGTGGGCATGGGGAACGAGCCGCAGCACCAGAGGGCCACCTTCCAGGTGCTCGTCAACCCGCTCGTTCCCTGGATCTGGTACGGAGGCTTGATCGTCGCTGCCGGAACGCTGGTCGCGCTCTGGCCGGGAGCCGGTGTGCCGACGCGCATTCCCGCTCCCGGAGCCGGGAGTGGAACGGCGCCCGGAGCCGAACGCAGGCGGGAAGAAGCGTCCAGGCCGGAGCGTGCGGCGGACCCGGCTGCCCCCGTGGGATGACCGTCCTCCTCCTTGCCGGGCTGCTCGCCACCGTCGTCGTTGCCTACGTGCTCCACCCGGTCGTCGCCGGTCGATGGGCTCCGATGGAACGTGAAGTGGACGAGCTGACCGAGGCGCAGCACCGGAAGCGGGTCGCCCTGCTCGCTCTCCGGGACGTGGAGTACGACTACCACGCCGGGAAGCTCGACGACGCCGACTACCGCAAGCAGAAGAGCCAGCTCTCGCTGGAGGCACTCACTGCCCTCGACGAGGAGGCGGGGGAGTGGCGGACCCGATTCGACGCCTCGGCGCACGAGCTCGGGGAGCGGGAGGAGCGTGCGCGGCGGGAGGAGGTCGAAGCGGAGATCGCGGCCCTCCGGGCCTCGATCCGTGAGGGGACCGTCTGCACGCAGTGCGCGACTCCTAATCCCCTCGAGAGCCGCTACTGTGGCGAGTGCGGCTCGGCCCTCCCGGGGCGGGAACGAGCCCGGCGGGGAACGTAGGGATTGCCTCCCCTCCTGGAAGCGCGCGAGCTCACCAGGAGCTTCGGGCCGATCCGGGCGGTCGCCGGGGTCTCGTTTGGTCTGGACGAAGGCGACCTTCTCACGATCCTGGGACCGAACGGGGCCGGCAAGAGCACCCTTCTCGCCATGCTGAGCGGTGTGCTGAGGCCCAGCTCCGGAGAGGTGCGGTTGCGGGGAAGCTCCCGCGATCCCGGAGACACCGCCTGGCGCGCCGAGATCGGGGTCCTCTCCCATAGGACCTTTCTCTACCCTCCCCTCACGGCTCGCGAGAATCTCACCTTCTTCGGGCGGCTCTACGACCTTCCAGACCTACCGGACCGTGTGGACGCTCGCCTGCGGGAGGTGGGGCTGGGCGACGACGGGGATCGGAGGGTGCGAGGCTACTCGCGGGGCATGCGGCAGCGGCTTTCTCTTGCCAGAACCCTCCTCCACGATCCGTCCCTCGTCCTCCTGGACGAGCCCTTCACGGGGCTGGACGTCTACGCCTCCGCGCTTCTACGGGAGGTGCTCACGAGCCTCAAGAACGGCCGGCGGACGGTCGTGCTCGTGACGCACAATCTGGCTGAGGGAATGGCACTCGCGGACCGGATCGCGATCCAGCACCGTGGACGGTTTGTCTTCGACGGGCCGCGCGATCACCTCCCCGAGGGCGAGGAAGAGGGGTTCTACCGGGAAGTTCTGGGCGGATGAGGCGCTACCTGCGGCAGGTCTGGGCGATCGCGGAGAAGGATCTGCGGGTCGAGCTCCGGACGCGGGAGCGCCTGGTCGCGATGGGGGCGTTCGTGGTCCTCACCTCGGTCCTCTTCAACTACGCGATCGACCGCACCGCGGTCCACCCCCGCGAGATCGCGGCAGGCCTGATCTGGATGACGATCGTGCTCGGGGGACTCCTGGGGCTCGGTCGGACCTTCGAGCTGGAGAAGGAGGAGGGGGCGATCGACGGTCTCCTTGCGGCCCCTCTCCCCCGCGACGCCCTCTTCCTCGGCAAGGTGGTCTCCAATACGCTCATCATGGGCGTCGTGGTGGCCGTCACACTTGCCGTGATCGCCCTCTTCTTCCAGGTGCAGCTCTGGGGCAATCTGGTCCGGGTCGGGAGCGTGCTCGCCCTGGGTACGATCGGCTTCGTAGCGCTCGGGACGCTCTTCAGTGGAATCTCCGCGGGGACCCGGATGGGAGAGACACTCCTCCCGATCCTGCTCTTTCCGCTCCTCGTGCCCCTGGTCGTTTTCGGGGTGTCGGCGACGTCGGGGCTTCTCGCGGGCTTTCCCCTCTCGGAGGTCGGTGACAGTTTGAGGGTCATGGGCGCCTTCACGGTCATCGCGCTCGCGGCCGGGATGGGTCTCTTTCGTTTCCTCGTGGAGGAGTAATGTCGCTCCGAACGATCCGTTGGGGGGCGTTGGTGCTGGGCTTGCTCGGGGTGGGCCTGACACTCGTGTTCCACTGGCAAGTCTTCTTCTGGGTCCCCACCGAGGCCAGCATGGGGATCGTCCAGAGGATCTTCTATATCCACGTGCCGGCCGCGTGGGTGGGTTTCCTGGCCTTCGCGATCGTGGCGCTCTGCAGCGCGGTCTACCTCTGGATCGGCGAGGAACGGCTGGATCAGGCGGCCCGCTCGGCCGCCGAGGGTGGTTTGATCTTCACCACGATCGTTCTCACCTCGGGACCCCTCTGGGGGCGGATCGCCTGGGGGACGTGGTGGACGTGGGAGCCCCGACTCACGTTGACCCTGCTGCTCTGGTTCATCTACGTAGGGTACTTCATGGTCCGCAACGCGACCGAGAACGTGGAGCAAGGCAAGCGCTTCGCCGCGGTCGTCGGGATTGTCGGAGCGCTGAACATCCCGCTCATCCACGTGAGCGTGCTCTGGTTCCGTTCCCTGCACCCGCAACCCGTCGTGGCCAGGGTGGATGGCCCGACGCTGCACCCCGACATGCTCACGGTCCTGCTCACGGCGCTCGCCGCCTGGACGTCCCTCTTCTTCGCACTCTTCCTTCTGCGCTACGGCACCGCACGGCTCGAGGACCGGGTCGATCACCTCGCCCACGCCGGAGCCGTCGGCCCAGGAACTCCGAATCCATGACCATGCGATCTTCTCTCTCGCGCCGCGGGGCCCGAGCCTTCGGGCCCGCTTTGGCGCTCATCCTGTTCGTGATCCTCGCGGTGCCGGAGGCGGTGGGCGCGCAGGTGACCCCGGCAGCCACGTCCCCGCAGATGAGACACTTCTGGCACGTCTTCGGGGCCTACGCGATAGCCTGGATCCTCCTTCTGGGATGGCTGATCTCTATCGGACGCCGGCTGGCGCAGGTGGAGAAGCGGATCGGTCGCTGAGCGGGAGAACTGCTGGGCGAGGGAGAGTTCAGCGCAGGAAGCGTTCGGGCACGTCTTCGGGACGGTCCACGTCCGCCAGGGTGGGCAGGAGCTCCACGCTCAGCCCCACGGACTCGGCTACGCGCAGGCTCTCCGCCAGGACGCGGCCGGTGCCCCACGGAATGCCCTCGAAGAGTCTTTCCACCATTCCTCTGAGGCCCAGAAGGTAATACCCACCATCTGCCGCGGGTCCGAAGACCGCGTCAGGCGCATTCGAGCCTTCGAGGGCTTGGAAGGCCCGCAAAACGAGTGCGGAATGGATGTCCGGGGCGTCTGTCCCGATAATGCAGGCGGCCCCTCCGGAAGCGAAGGCCCACCGGAACGCGGAGAGCATTCTCTCTCCCAGGTCGCCTCGGGGCTGGGCATGGAAGAGGAGTCCCTCCGTACCGAGCCACTCCTGGAGCTGAGCGCGGGCGCCAGGGGGGTCGTAGAAGAGCGCAACGCGGTAGGGACCCCCTCGCACCCGGTCCACCACGTGCCTGCCCATCCGCCGGTAGATCCGCGTCGCTGCCTCGTCCCCCAGCGTTGCGGCGAGCCGTGTCTTCACCGTACCCACGACCGGAGCCCGGGCGAAGACCAGCAGCGTCCGGGGAGCGGGGGCCGATTCGGCCATCTAGGCTCGGCTCTCGGCGGCGGATCGTCGTCCGGCGCGCATTCTGGGCCGATACCAACGGGCCAGGACCCGCGGCGGAACTCCGAGGGAATAGAGGGCGAGCAGGGTGGCGTTGCGCAACCATCCGAGAAACGGCCCCACCTCCCGGTATCTCCTCGCGCTGGTGATGATTGGAGCCTCGATTCGATCCACCGGACCCCTCCGCCGCAGCCGTTTCATGAGCTCCACGTCCTCCATGAGAGGGAGCTCGGGAATCCCGCCGATCTCCTCGTACCGGCTGCGGGAGACGAGGAGGCCCTGATCCCCGTAGGCCAGCCCCGTGAGGCGCTCGCGCGCCCGCTGGCCTCGCTCGATCAAGGTCCACCAGAGCCCGTCGCTATCGAGCCGGAACGCGAAATGCGCAGCCTCGATGTCCTGCGGGGGTGCATCGAGCCAGCGCTCCAGCGCCCCTCGCGTCCCCTGCGGCAGGCGCGAGTCGGCGTGGAGGAAGAGGACCCAGGGAGTGTCGAGGGCGCGCGCTCCCACGTTCATCTGAAGCGCACGCCCCGGCGCCGTCCTGAGGGTGCGCGCTGCCCGAGTCCGGGCGATGTCCAGAGTGCCGTCGGAGGATCCACCGTCCGCCACGACGATCATTGGCGGGTGGGAGAGCCCGGCGAGGTCGTCGAGGAGGTCCGGCAGGTGCTCCTCCTCGTTCAGCGTCGGGATCACGATTCCGAGCCGGGGCCCTCCGGTGGCGCTGGGCCCCGCTACGTCGCTCCCTCGGGTCACCGGGGGAGGTCGTTCAGGGTCCAGTCGTATTCCACGAACTCCACGCGGGTGTCGTCGCGCAAGACGACCTCCCTGTCGCCTCCCTCGAGATACTCTGCGAAGAAGTGCCTGAGCCCGGCGATCCCATCGAAGTCCTCCCGGTACCAATCGAGGACCTTGTTGAGTCGGAGCGTGGCGGGATCGCCCGGAGTGAGCTGGAAGTGGTCGCGCGTCGCCATGAGCTGGACAACCGCCCTCTCGAGCTGCTCCTCGAGTCGCGACCCTTCGTACGCCTCCGGCCAGAGGACCGGGCAGCTACGCGCCGCACAGTTCACGGCGAAGTGGATGCGCGGCTCCTGGAATCGGGGCCGAATGATCTCGTGCTCGATCTCGTCCTGGGAGCGTCGCTCTCCGGCCACTGCGCAGTGATCACGGGTGAACACGTCGCGGATCTGCCAGACCGAGTTTTCGGGATATCCGGCGACCAGGTTGCGAACGGAGCCGAAGAGACCTGCGCCACCGGCTTCTATCGGATAGTGATCGATGACGATGAGAAGCATGCAGGCGTTGTAGGCGTTGATCCAGAAGGCGAGCCGATCTTCTCTCGGCGCCCGCTCGAGCGCCTCCGGCGTCGTCCGCCCCAGCTCCGCGATATACCGGTCCAGCTCGGCACGGTTCTCCTTCAGGTGCGCATAGTCCACATTCGGGAGATGCACCACCTCCTCGAGCACCCTCGTGAAGAGATCATGGTCGGGGAGCTCCTGGGCGGCGAGAGGCGTCTCCTGCCCGGCGCCGAGAGCGATCGTCGCGGCGGCGAGCAGTCCCCGGAGAAGCGTGATCCTCGAGTTCATGGCAGGCTCAGTGGTAGCGGAAGCGGTTCGATCCATTCAGATACATCGGATCGAGGGTGGGGGATCCGCGCCCGGCCAGGCCGGTGTGCCCGAAGGTCCCCTCCTGCGAAATCCCCGGACGCACTCGGGGGTTCCGGGACGTGTCCCACGGCGGCATTTCGACGGCCGCCCACTCCGCGTACCTTTGGGCTGCCCGGAAGCGACCCCCGGGGAAGGCGGCCCGTACCCCTTTCGCTTTATCTTCGGGTGTCCTACCTTCTGCACGGCCGGGCGGGAGCAATTCGTCCGACATACCCCCAGCGAGAGAGTCGAAGAAGATGGCAACGGCGGAGTTGAGCGAGAAGAAGAAGAAGGACCTGGCCACGGCCCTGTCACAGATCGAACGCTCCTACGGGAAGGGGGCGATCATGCGGATGGGCGCAGACGGGGCCCGGGTGGAGATCGAGGCGATCCCCACGGGGGCCGTGAACCTCGACGCCGCGATCGGGATCGGGGGAATTCCGCGCGGGCGGATCTCGGAGATCTACGGCCCCGAGTCCTCGGGCAAGACCACCCTCTGCTTGCACGTCATCGCGAATGCTCAACGAAAGGGCGGAGTGGCGGCCTTCGTGGACGCGGAGCACGCGCTCGACGTCAACTATGCCCGGAAGCTGGGGGTGGACGTCGACAACATCCTCGTGTCCCAACCCGACACGGGGGAGCAGGCTCTCGAGATCGCCGAGGTTTTGATTCGCTCGAATGCGGTCGACGTGGTCGTCATCGATTCGGTCGCCGCCCTGGTTCCCAGGGCTGAGATCGAGGGAGAGATGGGAGATACGCACGTGGGGCTTCAGGCTCGGCTGATGAGCCAGGCCCTCCGCAAGCTGACCGGCGCCGTGAACCGCTCCCACACCGCGGTCGTCTTCACGAATCAGATCCGCGAGAAGGTCGGCGTCATGTTCGGAAATCCCGAGACGACGTCCGGTGGCCGCGCCCTGAAGTTCTACGCATCCCTTCGACTCGACATTCGCAGGATCGGCGCGATCAAGGACGGCCAGGATCTCGTGGGGAACCGGACTCGCGTGAAGGTGGTCAAGAACAAGTGCGCCCCGCCATTCAAGCAGGCCGAGTTCGACATCATGTACAACGAGGGCATCTCGCATACCAGCTTGCTCCTCGACCTGGGCTCGGACCTCGACATCGTCCAGAAGTCGGGCGCCTGGTACTCCTACGGAGACTTGCGCCTCGGGCAGGGAAAGGAGAACGCTCGCCAGTTCCTCCTCGAGAATCCCGACGTGCTCGAGGAGCTCGACGAGCTCCTCCGCAAGGCCCTCGCGCTTCCCGGCAGCTCCAATCAGGCTGCGGAGGCGGAGGCCTCGGACGATCCGGAGCCGGAGAAAGAAGCGACGGGCTGAGGTCCGTGCCATGCATTCGTTTCGGCGGGAGGGTCGCCCGGTTGGTTGAGCCCTCCACGGCGCTCCGGTTATAATCAGGTCGGTCCAGATTCTGAATCCAGCCGCTCCCCCGGGGAGGGCTCCTCGACCCCCGGGTCTGCGGACGCCGATGCGGGGGACGCCGTCCCAAGCGAGCCCATGAAGGCTTCCGAAATCCGAAATCGGTTCCTGGACTACTTCCAGCTCAGGGGCCATCAACTGGTGTCCAGCGCGTCGCTGGTGCCGTCCGACGATCCCACCCTCCTCTTCACCAACGCGGGCATGGTCCCGTTCAAGCGGGCCTTTCTCGCGTTGGAAGAACCGCCACACGAGCGGGTCGTCTCGGC
The DNA here is from genome assembly GCA_007125845.1 of Gemmatimonadota bacterium. Classification (GTDB taxonomy): domain Bacteria; phylum Gemmatimonadota; class Gemmatimonadetes; order Longimicrobiales; family Gaopeijiaceae; genus SLCK01. Next base: position 12,431 of record SLCK01000018.1, on the reverse strand, counting down.
CCAGAAGTGCGTGCGTGCGGGCGGGAAGCACAACGACCTCGAGCAAGTCGGACGGACCGCCCGGCACCACACCTTCTTCGAGATGCTCGGGAATTTCTCGTTCGGCGACTACTTCAAGCGGGACGCAGTGCACTTCGCCTGGGAGTTTCTCACCCAGGAGCTGGGATTGGAGCGGGATCGGCTCTTCGCCACGGTGCATTACTCGGACGACGAAGCGTATCAGCTCTGGCAGGAGGTGGCGGGCCTCGACCCCAGCCGAATTTACCAGCTCGGGGACGAGGACAACTTCTGGCAGATGGCGGACACGGGCCCCTGCGGTCCGTGCTCCGAGCTCCACTACGACCTGAGGCCGTCGGACCGCCGCGAGGCTCTGACGTCCGACGAGTTCGAGGCGCTCGGCGCGAAGGGCGAGATCCTCGAGCTCTGGAACCTCGTCTTCATGCAATTCGACCGGGACGAAGAGGGGAAGCTCGAGCCCCTTCCCGCGCCTTCGATCGACACGGGCGCGGGACTGGAACGCCTCGCGGCAGTCCTGCAGGCCGCCGACTCCAACTACCACACGGATCTCTTCCTCCCGCTCCTCGAGCGGGTGTCCGATGTGGTGGGCCGGGACTACGAGGCGTCGGCGCCCGAGGGAGTGAGCTTCCGTGTGCTCGCCGATCATGCCCGGGCGGTCGCGTTCCTCTTATCGGACGGGGTCTTTCCCTCGAACGAGGGACGGGGATACGTGCTGCGCAGAATCCTCCGGAGAGGCGTCCGTCACGCGTGGCTGCTCGGCAGGCGTGAACCGACCCTCGCGCCGGTGGTGGACGAGGTGGTGGCCGTGATGGGCAACGCCTATCCGGGGCTCTCCGAGCGGAAGGACCAGATCGAGAAGGCCACGCGGGCGGAGGAGGAGCGATTTCTGGCCACGATCGAGGGGGGGATGGCCCGTTTCGAGGACCTCGCCCCCTCGGGCGACGGTGGCGGAGCGCGGGTCATTCCAGGCCGCGAGGTTTTCAGGCTGTACGACACCTACGGCTTTCCCCTCGATCTCACCCGGGTGATGGCCGAGGAGCGGGGCTATGAGATCGACGAAGGGGGCTTCCACGCCGCGCTCGCCGAACAGAGGAGCCGGAGTCGGGCGGATCGCTCGGAATCGGGCGTGGGCGCTCTCGAGCGGCAAGAGGGACTCGATTCGTGGACTCTCCTCGAGCCAGAGGCGGGCCAGGAGTGGGTCGGTTGGGAGCGAACGGCGGTGGATACTTCCGTTGTGGGCGTGAGGCGGGAGAACGGACGATGTGGGCTGCTCCTCGGTCAGAATCCCTTCTATGCCGAGGCCGGCGGACAGGTGGCGGACGTGGGAGTGGTGGACGGCGAGGGGTGGAGCCTGCGGGTCGGGGAGGTCCGCCGCATTGAGGGCATGAGCGCGGTGTTCGGGCGCCTGGAAGGGAGCTTGCCGGAAACCCCGGAGGGCGCGCTCGAGGCGCGGGCGCGCGTGGACGCCGAGGTCCGGCTCGATACGGAGAGGAACCACACGGCGACGCACCTCCTGCACGCCGCGCTTCGTCGCATCCTGGGGGAGCACGTCACCCAGCGCGGATCCCTCGTCGAGCCTGCTCGACTCCGCTTCGACTTCTCCCATCCCGAGCCTCTGTCTGGGGAGGAGCTCCAGGCCGTTGAGGCCGAGGTCAACGCTGCAATCTGGGCGGATCACCCCGTGCGCTGGTCGATCACGTCGCGGGAGGACGCCGCGTCCCGGGGAGCGATTGCGCTCTTCGGGGAAAAGTATGGGGACGAAGTACGGATGGTGGAGATTCCGGGAGTGAGCCTGGAGCTCTGCGGAGGCACGCACCTGAGCCACACGGGGGGCGCCGGACTGTTCGCGATCACCCGGGAAAGCGGGATCGCCTCCGGCGTGCGGAGGATTGAGGCCGTGACCGCGGGGCGAGCATACGAGCATCTGAAGCGTGCGGAGCAGGTCCTGGAGGAGACGGCCGCCCGGCTCAAGGCCGGGCCCGAAACCCTCCCTCAGAGGGTCGAGGAGTTGCTCCGGGAACGGGGAGAGCTCGAGACGCTGTTGGCGGAGCTGCGCCGGGGCGGGGGAGGGGGCGAGCAATCCGTGCACGAGGCTGAGATTCCTCTCCCGGGCGGGGATCCGATTCGATACCGTGGGCTGCGCTTGAAGGTAAAGGACGCGAACGACGCCCGTTCCTTCGGAGATGCCTTTCGGGAGTCCGAGTCCAACACCGTGGCGGCGCTGGCCACCGAGTCCGCGGACGGCAAGAACGCGGTCTTCGTCTTCGTGACCGACGACCTCCTGAACCGAGGCGTGCACGCCGGGGCGCTCGTCAAGGAGATCGCCCAGGTGGCCGGAGGCCGAGGCGGTGGCCGGCCTCACATGGCGCAGGGGGGAATCGAGGATGCGGAGAAGGTGGACGAGGCCCTCCGCTTCGGGGAGCGGGCGCTCCGCCGCGTCCTCGAGGTGGGCGCGGCGTGACGAGGCCCTCCGAGTGGGAGTCCTCGCACCCTGACGTGCTCCGGGAGTGGACCCTCCGGTTCGGTGTCGAGCCATCCGGGGCGGCTCTCCCCGAGCTCGCATCCGGGGCGGTGCGCGCCCTGTCGGAGGCGCTCGACCGTCCCGGTCGGGACCGGGAAGGAGCCGCCGCGCTCCTCGCGGCTGACGCCCTCCTCACGGAGGCCGCTGCACGAGCGGTGGAGGAACCGGACCCTCAGGAGGCCCTCCTGGAACTCCTCCGGGAGGTCGTACGCGAGCTCCACCCGGACGTCGGATGACGATCGCCGAGCTGGAGGACGGGATCACCGACCTGCACTCTCATCTGGTACCGGGGGTCGACGACGGCTCCCGGACGACAGAAGATGCGTTGGAGGCGGTGCAGCGCATGATCGACCGGGAGGTCTCGACGATCGTGACGACCCCACACCTCTCGGGACTGCTCACGCGCCGGCGGGACGACCTGGAGACCCGTCTGGCCGACGTCGATAGGGCCTTTGCGGAGGTTTCGGCGGCCATCCGCGCTCGACATCCGGAGCTGACCTTTCTGAGGGGTCACGAGGTCATGCTCGACTGCCCGGATCCCGATCTGTCGGATCAGCGACTGCGCCTCGCGAGCTCGGATGTCGTGCTGGTGGAGTGGCCGGGTCTGCGCATCCCCCTTGAAACGCCCCGGGTCCTGGAGAGATTGCAGCGGCAGGGCGTCCGGCTCCTCATCGCCCATGTGGAACGGTACCGGGGGTACGACGAGGAGCTTGCTCTGGTCGAGGCCTGGCGGGCGGAAGGGGCGATGCTGCAAGCGAACTACGGGGCGCTCTGCGGCAGGTACGGCGAGGATGCCAAGGTGCGGATGCTCCGGATGCTCGAGCGCGGATGGGTCGACTGTCTCGCATCGGACTTCCACGGCCGCCCCCACCTCAGAGTCCACATGGAATGTGCCCGGCGGGTGTTCGAGGAGCTGCACGCCGATGAAGCCTGGCGGCTCCTCACCCGCGTGAATCCGGCCAGGATCGTGGGCGGAGCCAAGCCTCTCCCGGTACCTCCGATCGAGGGTGAGCCGGGGCTTCTGGGGAAGGTGCTGTCCCTCTTCCGAAGCTGAGCGGGGACGATAGAGGAACGATGCCGAGACCCGGACCCGCCGATTCCGAACGTGTTTCAGTCCCCCATTCTGCGGGGGACGACGAGGACGAGCGTTCGCTCGGTCACCTCCTTCGTGAGGCGAGGCGGCGCGAGGCGGCACAGGTCGGCTTCTACCGGAGTCTGAAGAGAATCGCCAGGGAAGAGGGCAGCACACGGGAGGAAGTCCGCCTGAGGGAGTTGCTCGCGGACGAGGAGGAGCAACTGTCTCTTCTCGCAGCGCGCCTGCGGGAGTTGGGGTTCGAGCCCGGAGACATCGTGATTCCCGAGCGCTCGAGCTCCTTCGACGGCTGGCAGGCGGAGGCACGCGCCCGGGAGGCGGGGGAAGTCGCCTTCTACAAGGCTGCGCTCGTGAGGGATATGGACGAGCGCACGCGGACGGTGCTGAAGGAGATCCTGGAGACCGAAAGGAGCCATCGCGAGTCGGTCATGGCGTCCTGGAGATCGGGTTGAGGTGAGCGGGAGCCCTATCGAAGAGTTGAGCGTGCCGGGTGCCGTTCGATGGATCACCCGCACGCTCGAGGGAGAGGGCTTCGAAACCTGGGCGGTTGGGGGAGCCATCCGGGATGCGCTTGCAGGTAGACCGTCGGGCGATTGGGACCTGGCCACGCGAGCCACCCCGGCCCAGGTGAGGCGGGTTTTCCGACGCACGGTCCCGATCGGGGTGGGCCACGGCACGATGGGGGTTCTGGCCCGTGACGGGACGCTGTTTGAGGTCACGACCTTCCGGCGGGACGTCGAGACCACGGGGCGACATGCGGTGGTGGAGTTCGCCGACCGGCTGGACGAGGACCTGGCGCGACGGGACTTCACGATCAATGCGGTGGCCTGGCATCCGATCCGACAGGTCCTGCACGATCCATTCGGAGGTTCGGCCGATCTCGAGCGCAGGCTCCTCCGCACCGTGGGTTCGCCGAAGGACCGCTTCGCCGAGGACTACCTCCGAATCCTGAGAGCCCTGAGATTCGCGGGGGTCTTCCAACTCCGGATCCAGGCAGAGACCTGGCGGGCCCTCGCCGCGGCCATGCACCGGGTACGGGCGCTTTCGCCTGAGCGGGTTCGCGAGGAGCTCGAGAAGGTGCTGGAAGGGCCGACACCCCCTTCGAGAGTCCTGGGCCTCTACGCGGCTTCAGGGCTTCTCGCGACCCTCTACCCGGAGCTGGAGCGGACGATCGAGGCTCGACGCGTGCCGGAGGGAGGGGACTGGTTCAGCCACGAGCTCAGGACAGTGGACCTGCTCTCGCCGGCCCGGCCCGAGCTCAGGTGGGCGGCCCTCCTGCACGGGTTGGGTGAACCCGGTCCGGGCCCCGACGACCCGGACGGGATCGACGGCGCCGACACTTCGGTGCGGGCTCTTCTCCGGTCCGCGGCGGTCCTGGAGCGGCTCCGAGCCTCGAACGCACGGATCGACCGGGTGTCGCAGCTCGTGCAGTGGGCGGCCAGGCCCCCGGATACGGGCGGTACCGACGCCGAGCTCCGACGATGGCTGGCGGCGGCCGGGCGCGAGCGTCTGCCGGCCTTTCTCAGGATCTGGAGCGCGGCCGTGCGGGCCGACGAAGCGCGGGGAGGGCCCTGGGGCCGGGAGGCGTTTCTCCGGCTGGCCCGTCGACTCAGAGGGCTGGTGCGCGCCAGGGTTCCGCTCGACGTCGCGGACCTTCGGTTCTCCGGTCGCGACCTGATCGGGATGGGGTACCGGCCGGGTCCGGTCTTCGGAGAGGTCCTTCGGGCGCTTCTCGAAGAGGTCCTCGACGATCCCGAGCGCAACGACCCCCATTACCTCAGAGAACGGGCGAGCCGGTGGCTCGAGGAGCGGAAGTCCGATGTCTGACGAGCTGGAGCTCTTCTCCTCCGGGGAGCCGGAGGATCGGTCTTCGGACGCGGCAGCGGATGCTGCGGATGCTGTGGGTGCTGCGGATTCCCCCCTTGCCGCCCGGATGCGGCCCAGGCGGCCGGAGGAGGTGCGCGGTCAGGACGAGGTTCTGGGACCCGGCGCTCCGCTCCGGCGAATGCTGGAAGGAGGATCGGTCTCGAGCTGCATCCTCTGGGGGCCTCCGGGGAGCGGCAAGACCACGGTCGCGAGGCTCCTGGCCCGACGATCCGATGCCGCCTTCGTCTCGTTCTCGGCGGTGACCGAAGGAGTTCGAAGGGTCCGGGAATTGATCGCGGAGGCGAAGACCCGGCGCCAGGCCTCCGGGCGTCGCACCATCCTCTTCTGCGACGAGATCCACCGCTTCAATCGCGCTCAGCAGGACGCGTTTCTTCCCCACGTCGAGGACGGAACGATCATCCTCGTGGGAGCGACCACGGAAAACCCGTCCTTCGAGGTGAACCGGCCGCTCCTCTCCCGGGCGCCCGTCTTCATCTTCGGGCCCCTCTCCACGGACGCACTCAAGGGCTTGCTCGAAGAAGCGGTCTCGGATGGCGAAAGAGGGCTCGGATCCCTCGGATTGGATGTCGAGGAGGGAGTGCTCGAGCTCTTCGCCAACGCGTCGGACGGAGATGCCCGGCGGGCGCTCGGTCTCCTGGAGGTGGCGGCGGAGCTCGTGGGTGAGGGAGGGAGGATCACGTCGGAGTTGGCCCGGCAAGCGCTGCAACACCGATTCGCGATCTACGACAAGTCGGGCGAGGAGCATTACAACCTGATCTCGGCGCTCCACAAGTCCGTCCGGGGCGGGGACGCGGATGCGACTCTGTACTGGCTCGCCCGGATGCTGCGGGGGGGCGAAGATCCCCTCTACCTGGCGCGCCGCCTCGTGCGGATGGCGGTGGAGGATATCGGACTCGCCGACCCCGGCGCGCTCGAGGTGACCGTCGCCGCCTGGCGCTCCTATCACTTCCTGGGATCCCCCGAGGGCGAGTTGGCCCTGGCGGAAGCGGCGGTCTACCTCGCCGCCGCGCCAAAATCCAATCGAGTGTACCGGGGATGGAAAGTGGCGATGAGGCTCGCCGAGGAGACGGCGGGATCCCAGGTGCCACTCCACCTGCGAAACGCGCCCACCTCCGAGATGCGGGAGTGGGGCTACGGTGCGGAATACCGCTACGACCCCGACGAGCCCGGAGGGGTCGCAAGCCAGGAATATCTACCCGAGCCTCTTCGGGGACGGCGGCTCTACGAGCCGAGCGCGTCCGGCTTCGAAAAATCGGTCGCCGAACGGCTCGCGCGCTGGAGGCAGCTGCGCGAGGGACACGAAACGTCGGGATCCGGGTAGAGTCCAATCGGATGATGGCATGCGACGCCCGGGTTCTGGCGGTGCCGCGTGAGCCTGCGAGATCCAACTGAAGGGAGGGCCTGAACCATTCCGACACAGCTTCTGGACAACCGCAATCCCGTGGAGCGGGCCGTGCTCGTGGGTGCCCCGTTGCGCGGCGTGGAAGAAAGGGCCGTGAACGAGCATATGGAGGAGTTGCATCGGCTCACCGAGACGGCGGGGGGGCGGGTCGTGGGAAGCCTGATCCAGCGCCTCGACGTTCCCGCGGCTCAGACCTACATCGGGAAGGGAAAAGTCGGGGAGCTGCGGGAGCTGGTCGAAGCGCGCTCCGCGGATCTCGTGATCTTCGACGACGAGCTGAAGCCCGATCAAGCGAAGAATCTCGAGGACGCGCTCGGTGTGCGGGTGATGGATCGTTCGGAGCTGATCCTCGACATATTCGCCTCCCGGGCGCGCACCCGAGAGTCGAAGCTCCAGGTCGAATTGGCTCAGCTCGAGTACCTCCTCCCCAGGCTTGCCAGGATGTGGACCCACCTCTCCCGGATCCGTGGCGGCATCGGATTGCGGGGCCCAGGGGAAACCCAGATCGAGACGGACCGGCGCCTCATCAATCGCCGGATCTCCGAGCTGCGGCGGAAGCTCAAGTCGGTGGCCGAAGCGAGGGCCACCCAGCGCAAGCGTCGGCGCGGCGAGTACCGGGTGGCGCTGGTCGGGTACACCAATGCCGGCAAGTCCTCGATCCTCCGAGCGCTCTCCGGCGACGACCTCTTCGTGGAGGATCGACTCTTCGCCACCCTGGACTCGACGACTCGTACGGTGGACGTGGGTGCGGGGTACACGGCATTGATCACGGACACGGTGGGGTTCATCCGCAAGCTTCCGCACCATCTCGTGGCGTCGTTTCGCTCCACCCTCGAGGAAGCGAGGGAGGCCGATCTCCTGCTCCACGTCGTCGACGCGTCCCATCCGGAGTGGGAGGAGCAGAAGCGGGTGGTCCAGGGCGTGCTCTCCGATCTGGAGCTGGACGGACAACCGCAGCTCCTGGTCTTCAACAAGGTGGACCGCCTCACGCACCAGGAGGAGGAAGCCTTTCGCACCCGGGTCCGCGCCTTCGACTCCACGCCCTCGATCTTCACCTCCGCCACCGAGACCTCGGGCCTCGACTCGTTGGTGGAGGCGCTCAGGGCCCGCGTCAGGAAGCGGTATCCCCGCGTCGAGGTGGAGCTGTCGGCCGCCGACGGGGAGTTGATCGCGGCCCTCCACCGGGAGGGGGAAGTCCTCGATCAGCGCGGGAACGGGACCCGGATCCAGCTCGTCGCGCGGATACCGGAGTCGCTTCTCGGCCGCCTGCGTCAGGAGCCCGAAGTCACGCTCGTGGAAGCGTAGGCGGGGTGCGCGACTGATGGAGAGGTTGGTCATCGTGGGACCCGGCCGACTGGGGCTCGCGTTGGGGCAGGCCCTGGCCTCCGCGGACGCGGTCGCCTCGCTCCGCTACCACGGCCGACGGCACGAGCCGCCGGCGCATCCGATGTTCCACGACGGGACTGCGGAGTACCGCTACGGCCTGGAACAACCGGAGCCCGGTACGACCGCGGTCTTCCTTGCGGTGCCCGACTCCGCGCTCCCCGAAGTGGCGCAGTCTCTCGCCGCATTCGGGCCGGCTCCGACCACTTGTTCCGTCTTCCATTGCTCGGGCGTGCTCGGGACGGATCCGCTGGCACCGCTCCATGCCGCCGGGTACTCGGTGGGCACCTTCCACCCGCTCCAGGCTCTTCCACCCTCCGTTTCCGCAGCCGAGCGCCTGGTGGGGACGGCGGTCTCCCTCTCCGGCGGGCCCGAGGCGATGGCGGTGGCTCGCCGGATCGTCGGGGTGCTCCATGGACGGAGCCTGACGGTTCCCACGAGCCGCCGGCCGATGTATCATGCTGCGGCCGTGCTCGCGTCGAACTACGTGGTGGCGCTGGTGGCGGATGCGGCCAGGATCTTCCGGACTCTGGGGATCGAGGACGATGTTGCGGAGGCGGCGCTCGTCTCTCTGGCGATCGGAAGCCTTGAAAACGTTGCCGAGCTGGGCTCGGAGAGGGCGCTGACGGGCCCCGTGGTGCGTGGCGATGTGGAGACGGTGGAGCTCCACTTGCGGGCGCTCGAACGGGACGACGCGACTCTGTACGCGGTCCTGGGGCGTCGGGCGCTGGCGCTGGTCCGGGAGCGCCTGCCCTCCGAGACCGTGGCCGAACTGGACGAGCTCTTCGGAAGATACGCATGAGACTCTACGTCAACATCGATCACGTGGCCACGGTGAGGCAGGCGCGCCTCACCGACGAACCCGATCCGGTCCGCGCGGCCGTTCTCGCCGAGCTGGGTGGGGCCGACGGGATCACAGTGCATCTGCGGGAGGATCGCAGGCACATCCAGGACCGGGACCTTCAGCTCCTGATGGAGACGGCGCGGACCGGCGTCAACCTGGAGGTCGCGTCGGAAGACGAGGTCGTGGGCATCGCCTGTGACCTCCGCCCGATGCAGGTGACGCTCGTTCCCGAGCGCCGAGAAGAGGTCACGACGGAGGGGGGGCTCAATCTGGAGGCTGAAGGTCCCCGCCGCTCGGTGACGCGAGCGCTGCAGCGGTTGCAGGATGCCGGGATCCGCGTCTCCCTCTTCGTGGATCCCACGGAGGAAGGGGTGCACAGGTCGGCGGAGCTGGGTGCGGAAGCCGTCGAGCTTCACACGGGGGAATACGCCAACGCCGTCGGGGCTGAAGTGAGGGGGGCGCAGCTGACCCGCCTTCTCACCGCCGCCCGGCAGGGCGAGGAGGCGGGCCTCGCGGTCCATGCGGGCCACGGCCTCACGTACGAGAACGTCACACCGGTGGCTGCCCTCCCGATCATCGAAGAGCTCAATATCGGCCATTCGATCGTCTCCCGGGCCGTGCTCGTGGGAATCGAAGCGGCGGTCCGGGAGATGCGCCGGATCATGGCCGACGCCTCACGGCGGGTGGCCGATCCCGGGCGTTGGCTCCCTCCCATCGGGTTCTGAGGCCGAGGTGGGAGCAAGGCGTTGAGGTGGGACTGGAAGGCGGCCCTCGGGATCGCCATCAGCGTCCTCCTCATCTGGTGGGTCCTGCGCGGAGTGGATCTGGCCGAAGTCTGGGGCGAGATCCGTCGGGCCGACTGGCTGCTTCTCCTGGCCGCGGTGGCGGTGGCGACGTCGGGGTTCGCCGTCCGGGCCGTCCGTTGGAAGGTCTTTCTCCACCCGATGCGCCCGGGCACCGGGTTCCGCGCACGGTTCGCCGCGGTGAACATCGGCTTCGCGGCGAACAACCTCCTCCCGGCGCGCGTCGGCGAGTTCGCCCGGGCCTGGGCCATCTCCCGCATGGAACCGGTCTCGGTGAGTGGCGCTGTGGGCTCCCTCGTCGTGGAGCGCTTCCTGGATGCGGTCGCCATCTTCGCCCTCCTCCTCGTCGCCCTCCTGCACCCCTCCTTCCCGAGTGAGGCGACGGTGGGCGGCCGTCCCGTGGTCGACGTCCTTCTCGTGGTCGTGGGCGGGATCACGGCCGTCCTCCTGGCCCTGATCGTGCTGCTGGCCTTCCCGGCGGTCCTGCTGCGGATCAGCTCCTGGGCGGCGCGAATCATGCCGGGAGGCGTGGGCGGCACGCTCCATGGTGCCGTGATCGGATTCCTCGGGGGCTTGCGGGCTCTTCAGGATCCCCGCCTGCTCGTCCAGGGGCTGGCCTGGTCGGTCGGGTTCTGGAGCTGGAACGCCATATCCTTCTGGTTGGCATTCCAGGCGTTCGGCATCGAGCAGGGTTACGCGACGGCGCTCTTCGTGCAGGCAATCATCGCGCTGGGAGTCGCGGTCCCGTCGGCACCCGGGTTCTTCGGGACGTTCCACGCTGCCGCGGTGATCGGCCTGCACGAGGTTTACGGGGTGGCCGAGGGAGCGACGCTGGCCTTCGCCTTCGGGTACCACCTCGGAGGCTTCATTCCGGTGACCCTCCTGGGGCTCTGGTATGGGGGACAGCTCGGGCTCACCCTGGCGGAGATGGGACGGGCGGAGGAAGCCGTCGCCTCCGAAATGTCGAGCGACTCGCAGGGCAGCAAGGAGCCGCAGTCGTGACCGGGCAGGGGTGGGAGGTGGAAGCGGCGCCGGCCAAGGTGAACCTCCGGCTCGAGGTGCTGGGTCGGGAGGAGGGAACCGGGTACCACTTCATCGAAACCGTCTTCCAGTCGCTGGAGCTCGCGGATCGGATCGAGCTGCGGTTGCGCTCCGATGAAGAGATCGTGCTCGAGACGCTCGGGGAGTTCTCCGAAGGGATCGGGAGGCCCGAGAACAACCTCGTCGTCCTGGCCGCGAGACGACTTCGAGGGCAGGTGGCGAAGCTCACCGGGGAGGTACCGCCGGGGGTGGAGATCCGGTTGACGAAGAACGTTCCCGCCGAGGCGGGCCTCGGAGGAGGATCCTCCGATGCGGCCGCGACACTTCGAACCCTGAGCCGACTCCTGGGGAGCCCGCTCTCCTCGGCCTCCCTGCTCGAGATCGGAGCGGCCCTCGGATCGGACGTGCCCTTCTTCCTCGCCGGCGGCGTGCGGGCGATGGGGTGGGGCCGGGGGGACCGGCTCCTTCCCCTTCCGGGTCTCCCCGTAAGGGACGTCCTGGTCGCGATTCCGGCTGCAGGCGTCTCTACGGCCCTGGCCTACGGCTTTCTGTCCTCCGATCGGGAGGCCTCCGGCCGGACCCGGGCTGGGCCCCGGGTGGTGGGGACGGCCGACTCCGCCGGCGACTGGTCGGCGGTCGCGCAGGCTGCGCACAACGACTTCGAGGCGGTTCTCTTCCCGCGACGTCCGAAGTTGGAGGCCGTCAAGTCGAGGCTGATCGAGACCGGCGCCTCGCCGGCCCTCCTCTCCGGCACGGGAAGCGCCGTGTTCGGCGTGTTCGAGGATGCCGCGACGGCCGACCGCGCGGAGGTCGAGCTCAGGGCGTGGCTGCGAGAGGGGCGGGTGTTTCGGACGCGAACGCGGGGGTGAGTGGACGGGGCGCTCGGAGGGCGCGGGACCTTGATTCTCCGTCGGGGTAGGGTGCACCTTGATGAACGAGCCCTGGCCCGTCGTCTAATGGCAGGACACCGGTCTTTGGAACCGGCGGTGGTGGTTCGAATCCACCCGGGCCAATTTTCGGATTCCTTGCGGGAGAATGACTCTCGGGCGTCGCCATCTGACGCCTCCTCGGTGCGTTTAGATTCACGTGTTGGTTCGCGTGTTTCGGGGCCCCTTACCAGGCGCGTGCGGTTTCCGGGCGCCCCGCCCGGGTGATCGTTGCCCTCGGTACTTCGGCCCCTTAACGTTCTAGAAGGTTGTTGAAGAAGGGGAGTGGCCACCGCGAAGGGGTCTTGCGTGTCCTGGTCGAGGCGGAGCACCGAAGCGATGCGATAGCATCGGTGAGGGGTTCCAACGACGATCCAGGGCCGCAACCCCCCTTCGCCCTTCGGGTTGGGGCGGCAGGGGCCCGCCTCCGTCGTTGCCTCGCCTCGACGTAGCTCACCCGCTATGCCTGCGGCGAGCCGCCTTGGATTCAGGCCCCTGGCGCTCCCAACGGTG
>SLCK01000015.1 GCA_007125845.1 Gemmatimonadota bacterium | reverse complement strand
GGAGTGGATCGGGGTCACGGGAGCCTTCCGGAGTCCGCAGTTCGAACGGAGTAGAGGCGCGGGGATCCGTGCGGAGTATCGGGGGGTAGCCAGGGAGCCGTCCATTCCCTGACAGGTAGTTCAAGAAGGGGGCCTTCGAAGGTTCGCTCGTGAGGGTAGAGTTCGCTCGTGAGGGCTTTGACTCGCCCATGCACTGTTTATACCTTTTGTCGGACCCGCTCGACGTGCCCCGAACCGATTGCAACGATCGGCCCCTGGCGATCGGTATTCCGGAGCGTTGACGAATGCACGCTCGAGCGCGCATCCTCGATTCCTCCCCGAAAACTCTCTAGAGAGGTAGTGTGGAACGGATGTTTTCCTCCTCTCGCGGCCTGGATTCCTTCGACCAGTACCTCCAGGATGTGGAGAAGTACCCTCTCATCCAGGACCCCGAGGAGGAGAGGGCGCTTGCTCGCCGCGCTCGTGCCGGCGACAAGGAGGCCGCTGAGCGCCTGGTGACTGCGAACCTCAGGTTCGTGATCTCCTATGTGAAGAAGTACCAGGGACGCGGTCTGGGCCTCGCGGAGCTCGTCTGCATCGGGAATGAGGGACTGCTCAAGGCGGTGAAGAAGTTCGATCCCGAGAAGGGGGTGAAGTTCATCTCCTACGCGGTCTGGTGGATCCGGCAGACCGTGCTGCAGGCGCTCGCCGAGCAGACCCGTTCAGTGCGCATTCCCTTGAACCAGAACTCGAATCTGGCCCGTCTCGCTCGGACCAACACCACGTTGACCCAACAATTGGGGCGCCCGCCGACGGACCAGGAGATCGCCGACGACATGGAGGAGCCGGTGGAGACCATCCGCGCCCTGCGGAGGGTGGCCGCCAGCGAGCTATCTCTGGATGCGCCGATCGACCGGAGCGACCGCGATAGCGCTTCCTTCGCGGAGCGATTCGCCGGCATCGAGTCCGAGGACATCGAGGAGGACGTGGAGGCGATCGCGCGGCGGGACTTTCTCGAAACGATGTTCGAGAACTATCTGACCGAACGCGAGAGAAAGATTCTCTACCTCTACTACGGCCTGGACGACGGCGAAGAGAGGACGCTCGAGGAGATCGGCTCGCTTCTCGGGGTCACGCGCGAACGGATCCGCCAGATCCGGAACCGGGCATTCGAAAAACTCCGAGAAAGCCCGCACGGGGAGTCGCTCTCCGGTTTCTGGACCACCAACTGAGTCCCGCGGTCTGGGTCTCTTCCCCGGCCGGGCCACCGGGCCTCTCCGGGCGAAACGCTCTCCGCTACACCGGAGCCTCGACGTCCTCGGGCTCCCTGCGGGGGGAGAGGAGGACGATCTCGCGCACGTTCACCTCGGCAGTTGGAATCGTGACCCCCTCCCTTTCGTAGGAGTCGTACTCGAGGCGGCCTTCGACGTACACGCGATCGCCCTTCCGCACGTATTCCTCGGCCAGCAGCGCCAACCGGTCCCAGAGGGTGAGCCGGTGCCAGTGGGTCTTCTCCCGGTCGGCGTCTCCATCTCCGCCGGAGGCCCGGGCGTTCGTTGCAAGGGAGAGGTTTGCGACCTTCGTGCCGCTGCTGGTTTCACGCACTTCGGGATCGCGCCCGACGTTCCCGACGAGAATGATCTTGTTCACCGATCGACTCATGGTCCGCTCCGTCCGTGGGGGGGTGTCCTCGCGGGGCCCTGGCCGGCGAGGAAGACTCTGGAGCGGGAACTTCGATATCCGGGTTGGGCGCCTCCATGGTGGGGTGCCGCCGGGGTCAGCCCTTGCAGTCGTACCAGGAGCGTCCCGTTCCCACGTCGACCTTGAGGGGCACCGCGAGCTCCATCGCTCCTTCCATATGCTCCACCACGAGCTTTCGGAGCCGATCGATCTCCTCTTCGGGTACCTCGAAGAGGAGCTCGTCGTGCACCTGCACGAGGAGCCTGCCTCGGAGCCTCTCCTCCGCGAGACCTCGATCGATCCTGATCATCGCCTCCTTGATGAGATCCGCTGCCGTGCCCTGGATCGGAGTGTTCTGGGCCACGCGTTCACCGAACTGCCGCACATTCCAGTTGTCGGAATTGAGCTCGGGGACGTACCGCCTGCGCCCGCTCAGCGTCTCGACATAGCCTTTCTCCCTTGCCATCTCGATCTGATTGTCGAGGAAGGCACGCACCCCGGAGAAGCGCTCGAAATACTGGTCGATGAACCGTCCAGCCTCGCTCCGGGGGACGCCGAGCTGCCGACCGAGCGAGAATTCGCCTTGCCCGTAAAGCGTGGCGAAGTTGATCGTCTTGGCCTGAGCACGCTGCTCGGACGACACCTCCCCTATCGGAACGTCGAAGATGATGGATGCGGTCTGGCGATGGACGTCCAGGTCCTCCCGGAAGGCCGAGACGAAGGCCTCGTCCCCGGAGAAGTGGGCCAGAATCCGGAGCTCGATCTGCGAGTAGTCCGCGGTGAGGAGTTGGTGCCCCTCCTCCACGATGAAGCCCTTTCGGATTTCCCGGCCGACGTCGGTCCGGATCGGGATGTTCTGGAGATTGGGGTCCGAGGACGACAGCCGTCCGGTCGCGGCGACCGTCTGATTGAAAGAGGCGTGAATCCGCCCGGTCTCCGGATGTACGAGCTTCGGGAGCGCATCCACGTAGGTTGAGCGTAACTTCTCGAGCTGTCGGTACTCGAGCAGGTGACGCGGGATCGAATGACCCCGGCTGGCGAGCTCCTCGAGGACGGAGGCGTCGGTGGAAGGTCCCGTCTTCGTCTTCTTGATCACGGGGAGCTCGAGCTTCTCGAAGAGGATTTCGCGAAGCTGGGGGTTCGAGTTCACGTTGAACTCCTCTCCCGCCTCCTTGTAGATCTCCTCCCGGATCGAGCGAAGCTCCTGCTCGAGCTTGCGGCTCATCTCCTTGAAGAAGTCTACGTCGATGCGGATTCCGTGCCACTCCATCCCCGCCAGGATCGGCACCAGTGGCATCTCCAGGCGCTCGAAAAGGGGACGAAGCTTCTGCTTTTCCAGCTCCGGAGCGAAATGTTCCCAGAGGCGGAGTGCGACATCGGCGTCCTCGCACGCGTACTCGACTGCCCGATCGAGAGGGACTTCGGAGAACAGGAGCTGCTTCTTGCCCTTTCCGACGACCTCCTCGTAGGAGAGCGTGCCGTATCCGAGGAAGTCTGTGGCCAGGATGTCGAGGGAATGCTGTCGGCGGCCGGGATCGAGGACGTATGACGCGACCATGGTGTCGAAGTCGATGCCCCCGAGCTCCACCCCTGCCCGCCGGAGAACCAGGAGGTCGTACTTCAAGTTCTGTCCGCCCTTTGAGACCGTCGGGTCCTCGAGGAGGTCGACGAGGGGAGCCATACGCGGATCGTCGAGGGGCGGCAGGTTCTCTGGCTTCTGACCCTCTCCGGGTGACTGCAGGAGAGAAGCATCCGGCACGGTGTGTCCAAGTGGGAGGTAGACGCCCGACCCCGCTTCCCACGACAGGGCCAGGCCCACCAGCTCTGCCAGCATCGGTTGGAGCGAGGTCGTCTCCGCGTCCAACACGACGCGGCCCGCGGACCGGATCACCTCCACCAACTCGCCGATTTCGTCCGCGTCGGTGACGGCGCGATAGTCCGCCTCGTCACGGTCCGATCGGCCGGCCTCCTGAATCCCTTCGGAAAAGCGCTCGATAAGGGAGCGGAATTCCAGCTCGACGCAGACCTCTCTGAGGCGTTCGGGGTCTGGGTCCTGAACGCGGAGGCGTGCCAGGTCCAGTTCGACCGGCAGCTCGGTGCGAATCGTTACCAGCTCCCTGGAGAGACGGATCTGCTCGACGTTGTCGGCGACAGATTTCCGCTTCCCCGCCCAGGGGATGAGGTCGGGCTCCTCGAGGATCTGATCCAGGGGTCCGACTTCCGCGAGGAGTCGACGCGCCCATCCGTCCCCGATGCCAGGCGCTCCGGGCACGTTGTCCGAAGAGTCTCCCACCAGCGCGAGGTAGTCGACCACCTGATCGGGAGGAACCCCCAGGCGCTCGTCGGCGTTGGTTTCGTCGATCCACTCCGCGGCCACTCCGGTGGCTCCCCCACGACCCGGATTCAGGAGGTGGACGCGAGGGCCGACGAGCTGGTAGAAATCCTTGTCCCCCGAGACGATCACCGCCTCCACCCCGGCCGCAGCCGCCTTTCGCGCCAGAGTGCCGATGACGTCGTCGGCTTCATAGCCCTCGAGCTCCACGATGACGTCATTGAACGCGTCCACCAGGGCCCGGATCCGGGGCAACGAAGCCCGGAGGTCGTCGGGCATCTTCTCCCGCGTGGCCTTGTACTCCGGAAACAGCTTCTCCCGATGGCTCAGGCCGGAGTCGAAGACGACCGCGAGATAGTCGGGATCGTACTCCTCCCGGATTCGGAGGAGAAAGTTCACGAATCCCCACGGGGCGGAGGTGTTCTCTCCGCGCGAGTTGGTGAGGGGGCGGTGGATGAGCGCGAAGTAGGCCCGGTAGATCAGGGCGTAGGCGTCGATCAGGAAGAGGCGCTGGGCCGTCTTCGGGGGAGCGTCGACCATGGCAGCGGATCAGGGCAGGATCGAGGGTGGATCGAGCGTGTGGCTCATACGTGCGGCGAGGTGCCCGGGGCGGACGGGAACGCGGAACGCAAGAAGGGGGGCCACCCCGCGTCGAGTGACCCCCCTTCTCTTGTCTTTCAGGCCGTCCAGGGCGAACCCGGCGGGCTGCCGCTCAGACGCGCGGGCTCTCCATCGCGTGGAGCGTGTCGATCATCTTCTGTGCGGACTCCTCCATGTCGATGACGAGGGAGTCGATCCGCGACACGAAGTAGTTGTGAGCGATGCTGACCGGGATTGCGATGGCCAGACCGGTCGCGGTGGTCAACAGCGCCACCTTGATTCCTCCCGCCACCAGCGTCGCCTCCACCTCACCCGCGACCTCGATCGCCTGGAAGGCCAGGATCATCCCAATGACGGTCCCGAGGAAGCCGAGGAGGGGAGCGATGTTGATGAGGGTCGCGAGCACCACGAGCCCCTTCTCGAGACGCGAGAGCTCGAGCAGCCCCTGGTTCTCGATCGCCTTCATGATGCGGTCGGTGCCCTCGTTCCGACGCTCCAACCCAGCGAAGAGGATGTTTGCGGCGGGCGAGTCCGACTCCCGGCAGACCTCCATGGCCTCTTCGACCTTGTGCTCGCTGAGGAGCTGGTTGACCTCGGTGAGGATCCTTCTCGTCTTCCCACTCTTCGCGAGGAGATCGAAGAACTTCCAGATGATCACCAGGATCGCTACCACGACGCAGGCGCCGAGCGGCCAGCGCATGAAGCCCATCTCGTCCCAGACGAAGGCCATCTGTTCGGTCATCGTCATTTCGGGGGCGTCCACCCCCGGGATCTGAAGAAGGGCGCCGTAGAGTTGCATTTGACCGACCAAAGGGACCTCCTGCCAAAGTGGATGCTGTTGCAATCAATCGAACTCTCGTTCCGGCCTGGGGCTGCGGAACGTCGGGCTCTTTAAAGTGGAAGGTGGGATAATGAGGCCACCCTCGCCACATGTCAAGTCCGCTTCCCGACGTACGTTTTGAGCTTCATGCACCGCTGCGGACCGCTTGTCCCCACTCGGCCGCGGGCCGAATCATGCCGTCCCGCGCCGTCCCCGCAAAGGTCCGCCCACTCCTCACCTGGCCCAGGTCCGGGCCGAGCAACGGTACTGGCCCAGGAGCGATTCCGCCAGGCTTCGTTCGCCGTCCCGGAGGCTGTCGATCGCCCACCGCCCACCGAGACAGCCGGCCATGGCCGCCTCCACTGCGGCGGAGAGGCGCGGAAATCCAATCGGCCCGGCGCATGCCTCGGATAGCGTGATCCCGCCGCTGGGGGACGGAGGGAAGGAGACGGGTCTCGGGCCGTTGTGCGGGCGCTGCATGCGAACCTGCCCGGGCGAAGGGGCGTGGTCGGCGGGGGGCGTGTAGAGGGACTCGAGCGATATGGACGGAGGCGCAAGGAGGATCGATCCATGCTGGAGGAGCGCATGTCCGATCCGGGCCTGGGCGCTGCCCACGAGCTTGCGACCATCGACCTCCACCTCCCCTTCGGCCGCCTGCTTGAAGCAGTCCCCCCCCTCCGGTCCCGGTGGACGACCGGTGCGGGGGGCGAGCCGGGCGTTTACGCCCAGCGAGCGGAGGGCTGAGACCAACCCTTGGTTCAGCGTGACGTAGCTCTGGCGTAGACCGCCGAGACCCCTGAGCGGAAGGATGACCGAGTACGTCAGCTCCCGGTCGTGCATGACCTCCCGCCCGCCACTGGGTCGGCGCACGACGTCCCCCCCCAGCGCTTCGATGGCGCTGGGATCGTAGCGGTCACGGGCAGGCTGGTTTCGCCCGAGCGAGAGCGTGGGTCGGGCCCACCGGTAGATGCGGAGAACCCCTTCTGACTCCTCGAGCGCCTTCGCGAGGGCCACGTCCACCGCCATGTTCCAGGCGCCCGATGCCGGGGGATCCCTGAGGATTCGCCACCGCCTCGGGGGCGTAGGGCCTGTCAACCGAGCGGGATGGTGTCCCCGGGCTCCATGACTTCCACGCGGGCCCGGTCGCCCATCATCTTGCGAAAAGCTTCCGGATCCTGCGCGATCGGCTCCCAGGTGTTGAAGTGCATGGGCACGACCACGCGCGGATGGATGAGCTCGGTGGCCCGCACCGCGTCATCCGGGCCCATTGTGAAGTTGTCGCCGATCGGAAGGAGGGCGAAGTCGACCTGACCCTCCAGGAACCGCATGTCCCCCAGAAGTGCCGTGTCGCCCGCGTGGTAGACCCCCACACCGTCGACGTTCAGAAGAAAGCCGCCCGGGACCGTGGTGAAGGTCCCCGTCTCGTCCCCATGAACCTGTCCGCCGTGCAGAGCGGGAGTCATCTTCGCCCGTCCGAAGGGGAACTGGAAGGCACCGCCGATATGCATCGGGTGCACGTTCTCCACTCCCTGGGTCTCTGCGAAGCCGGCGATCTCGGCGGAGGCCACGAGGGTCGCTCCGGTGCGCTTGGCGAGGGGAATGGCATCCTCGAAGTGGTCGGTGTGACCGTGGGTGCAGAAGATGTAATCCACCTCCCCGACCTCCTCGCTGGTCACATCTGAGACTGGGTTCTCGTCGAACCATGGATCGATCACGATCCGGGTGCCGTCCTCGGTTTCGATCGAGAAGGTGGCGTGGCCGTGAAAGGTGAGCTTTGCCATCGTTGATTCCTCCCGTATTTCGAGTTGAGCTTCCGCTTCGTTCGCCGGGGGGCGCCCCTGCTCTGCGCTCAGCCCGCGGCCTCGGCGTAGGATTCGATTGGGGGACAGGCGCACACCAGATTACGGTCACCGTAGGCGTTGTCCACCCGTCGGACCCCGGGCCAGAACTTTCGCTCCCGGGTCCACGGTGCGGGGAAGGCCGCCGTTTCCCGCGAATAGGCCTGTGTCCACTCATCGCTAATGACCGAGGCCGCGGTATGGGGCGCGTGCTTGAGCACGCTTTCCTGAGCCTCCACGATTCCCAGCTCAACCTGTTGGATCTCCGCCCTTATCGAGATCAGTGCGTCGCAGTAGCGGTCCAGCTCCTCGCGAGACTCCGACTCGGTTGGCTCGACCATGATCGTGCCCGGGACGGGCCACGACATGGTAGGTGCGTGAAACCCGTAATCCATGAGACGCTTGGCGACGTCCTCCTCAGTGATTCCGAGGGACTTGCGAAAGGGTTGCAGGTCGAGGATGAACTCGTGCGCCACTCTCCCCTTCCGTCCCCTGAAGAGGACGTCGAAATGCCCCGCGAGTCGGTCCGCCATGTAGTTCGCGTTCAGAATCGCCACCTCGCTCGCTTTCCGCACACCTTCCCGCCCGAGGAGAGCCAAGTAGGCCCATGAGATGAGAAGGATCGACGCGCTGCCCCAGGGGGCGGCGGCGATGGGTCCGATCGCCCGATCCCCTCCCACCTCTGCGAGCGGATGCCCGGGAAGGAAAGGCTGCAGGTGTGCGGCGGCGCAGATCGGCCCCATCCCCGGGCCTCCCCCGCCGTGAGGAATCGCGAAGGTCTTGTGCAGGTTGATGTGGCAGACGTCGGCTCCGTAGTCACCGGGCCGACAGATCCCCACCTTGGCGTTCAGGTTGGCTCCGTCCAGATACACCTGTCCCCCGTGCTCGTGGATGACCTCACACACCTCCTCGATGTGGGGCTCGAAGACGCCGTGGGTCGACGGGTAGGTGATCATCACCGCGGCCAGCTCCTCGCTGTGCTTCTCTGCTTTCGCCCGCAGGTCGCCGAGGTCGATGTCGCCATTCTCCTCGCAGCGGACCACGACGACGCGCATGCCCGCCATCACCGCCGAGGCGGGATTCGTGCCGTGGGCGGACGAGGGAATGAGGCAGACGTTCCTGTGCTCCTCTCCCCGATCCTCGTGGAACGCCCGGATCACCAGGAGTCCGGCGTATTCCCCCTGGGCGCCCGAGTTCGGTTGCAATGACACGCCGGGGAGGCCGGTGATGCCCGCCAGCCAGCGGCTCAGGTCCTCGATGATGCGGCGGTAGCCCCGAGCCTGCTCGGAGGGAACGAAGGGGTGCATGCGCGAAAATTCGGGCCAGCTCAGCGCCTGCATCTGCGTGGTGGCGTTGAGCTTCATCGTGCAGGAACCCAGGGGAATCATGCTGGTCGCGAGCGATAGATCCCGCTCCTCGAGCTGCTTGATGTAGCGGAGCATCTCGGTCTCGGAGTGATGCCGATTGAAGACCGGATGCTCGAGAAAGGGAGAGCTGCGCCTGAGCTCGGCGGGAACCACCGGGTCGTCCTCGTTCAACGCCTCGACGAGCTCGGCAGGGGAAGGGGTCGACTTCCCTTCCGGAGCGAAGAGCTTCAGGAGGGAAGTCAGCTCGTGCGACTCGACGGCCTCGTCCAGGGCGATTCCAAGGGTTCCGTCCCCGAAGTCCCTCAGGTTGACCCTTCGTTCCCGGGCTCTTGCCATGACTTCGGCGGGATCGAGGGCGATCGGGCGTATCCGGAAGGTGTCGAAGAAGACGCGGGTCAGCACCTCGTGACCCATTCCCTCGAGCCCCCTGGCGAGCGCGCGCGTGAGGTCGTGAATCCGCGTCGCGATACGCTTCAGGCCCTCGGGTCCGTGATAGACCGCATACATCGAGGCCATGATGGCGAGGAGCACCTGGGCCGTGCAGATGTTCGAGGTGGCCCGCTCCCTCCGGATGTGCTGCTCTCTCGTCTGAAGCGCCATCCGCAGCGCCCGGTTCCCATCCGCGTCTCTCGAGACTCCGATGATCCGGCCCGGAATGCGCCGCTTGAAGGCGTCCCGAGCGGCGAAGTAGGCGGCGTGCGGGCCTCCATAGCCGAGAGGAACGCCCAAGCGTTGGGTATTGCCCACCGCGACGTCGGCGCCCATCTCGCCCGGAGGCGTCAGGACAGTCAGGGCCAGAAGGTCCGCGACGACGGCGACCATCGCTCCCGCCTCGTGAGCCGTGCGGATGATCGGTGTGAGGTCCGTCACCTCGCCATTGGTGTCCGGGTAGGCCAGGAGGGCTCCGAAGACCGAATCATCGAAGGTCATGTCCTCGCGAGGCCGGATCCGAATCTCCACCCCGATAGGGCGCGCTCGGGTGCGAATCACCTCGATCGTTTGAGGATGGCACCCCTCGTCGACGAGGAAGGCGTTCCTGTCCTTACCGGCTTCGTCCAGAAGGAGCGCCATCGCCTCTGCCGCCGCAGTCCCCTCGTCAAGAAGGGAGGCATTTGCGATCTCCAGGCCCGTAAGGTCGATGGCGACGGTCTGGAAGTTCAGCAACGCCTCGAGCCGTCCCTGCGAGATCTCCGCCTGGTAGGGCGTGTACTGGGTGTACCATCCGGGGTTCTCGAGGATGTTCCGGACGATCACCGGAGGTGTCACGGTGTCGTGATATCCGAGACCGATGAAGGATCGATGGATCTGGTTTTCGCTTGCGATCTTCCGGAGCTCGGCGAGCAGCTCGAACTCCGAGCGTGCTTCCTCGAATCCGGGGAGCTCATCGTTTCGGATCGAGGCCGGAACCGCGTCGTCCAGGAGCTCGGCCATCGAGGCGTAGCCCAACGCCTCGAGCATCGCCGAGATGGATTCGGCGTCCGGGCCGAGGTGTCTGTCCAGGAAGGAGTCGGTGCGGTCGAGTGTCCGGCTGGTCGTGGTCGTCATTTACCTGCGCCTGGGATCAACGGTTCGTTCGGGTCGCTTCCGCAGTTGTGAGCAAACCCGCTTGCGAGGCCCGCGTTCCGAAGAGCCAGGGTGAGAGGCTACTTTTCCCCGAGCAGCTCCCGATAGCCGTCGTCGTCGAGGAGATTGTCCAGCTCGGATGGATCGGTTGCGCGAATGCGTACCATCCAGCCCTCTCCGTACGGATCCACGTTCACCAGGGCCGGGTCCTCGTCCAGAGCGGCGTTCACCTCGACCACCTCCCCGCTGATCGGGCTGAAGAGGTCGCTGACGGCCTTGACGGCTTCGATGGTGCCGAAGACCTCCATCTTCTCGAAGGCCTCGCCGGCGCTGGGGAGCTCGAGGTACACCACGTCTCCGAGCTCCCCCTGGGCGTAGTCCGTGACTCCCACCACGAAGACGTCGTCCTCGTCGGTCGGCTTCAGGTACTCGTGCTCCTGGGTGTAGTGCAGGCCCGTGGGGATCTCAGACATCCATACCTCCGACTTGGTGAAAGGGGGCGGTGGCGCCACGCCAATAGAGGAATTCCCGCAGGAGGCGTCAAGCGCTCGTCTTCCACTGGTGGCCACGGGTGGCTTTCTGGAGCCTTCTTCGAGAGATTTCGGGCCCGCTCGATAACCGGAGGCGAGTCCGGGGTACAGCGAGGGAGAGGGTCCGCGTTTCTTCGAGATAGGGAGGCCAGATCGTGTTTGGTGGCATCGGCATCGGCGAGGTCATCATTGTCCTCTTCCTCCTCATGCTCCTATTCGGGGCCAAACGGATCCCGGACATCGCGCGCGGGGTGGGAGAAGGCATCCGAAACTTCAAGACCGGGGTGAAGGAGCCGGAGCGGCTGGAAGACGGTGAGGCGTCCGGCACAGACGAAGACGAACGGAGGGCCTGAAGTTCCCGGCGCTCCCCCCTGGGTACGCCTGGGGATCCTTTTCCTCACGGTCTTCGTGGACCTCGTGGGGTTCGGGATCGTACTCCCCCTCCTTCCGCTGTACGCCGACCGGTTTGGTGCCTCGGGCGTACAGATCGGGATCCTGGTCCTGTCGTATTCGGCGGCCCAGCTGGTCCTCGCTCCTCTCTGGGGACGCCTCTCCGATCGGTTCGGGCGAAGGCCCGTCCTCATCGTCGGCCTCCTGGGCTCTGCGGCCTCTTACGTTGTATTCGCCTTCGCCGACTCGATTCTGGTCCTCCTCCTCTCGCGTGTGATGGCGGGTGCGGGGGGCGCGAACATTTCCGTGGCACAAGCCTACATCGCCGATGTTACGCCACCGAAGGAGCGCGCCGGGACGATGGGGCTCATTGGAGCTGCGTTCGGCCTGGGCTTCATCTTTGGCCCGGCCATCGGAGGTCTGCTCGCACCGATCTCTCCGGAGCTGCCCGGACTGGCCGCCGCCGGGCTCTGCGCCTCGAATGCCTTTCTGGCTCTCTTCTTGCTCCCGGAATCGCTCCCGGCGAGTGAGCGGGCGCTATTGACGACTCGCGACCGGCAAGGCTCCGCCACGCCCGGACGCGACGAGTTGCGCGTGGTGCTCGGAAATCCCGACTTCCTCCGCGTGCTGGTCCTCTCCTTCCTCTTCACGACCGCGTTCTCGGCGATGCATCCCACCTTTCCGCTCTTCGCCGCCGAGCGGTTCTCCCTCGGGGAACGCGATGTGGGGTGGCTCTTCGCCTTCATGGGCGTGGTCTCGGCGGTGATGCAGGGTGGACTGGTCCGGCTCCTCGTTCCCCGCTTCGGAGAGGTACTCCTGATCCGGATCTCGGGGGTGCCCTTCGTGGCGGGCCTTATCGTCATCGCCACCGCCGGGACGGTTCCGGTCCTTCTGGTTGGGCTGGGCCTCCTGGCGCTGGGATTCGGCGGCACCCTTCCTTCCCTGGTGAGCCTGCTGTCGCGCTCCGCGCCGGATGCGTTGCAGGGGGGGGCCATGGGAGTGGGTCAGAGCGTGGGAGCCATGGCGCGAATCCTGGGGCCTCTCCTCGCCGGCGTCCTGTGGGATCTCGCCGGCACGTCATGGCCCTATCTCGTAGCGGCCCTGATCGGGGGAGTGGCGGGCCTCTGGGGACTCCGCCTCCGTCAGCCGGATTGATCCTCTCCACCCTCCCAGCGGTGGTCAATCCCCAACTTCAACCACCGTCGAGCAAATGAGTGTGATCGAACGATGACTGCGAAAGGCCTGGAAAACGTGGTGGTGGTCCTGGACGAGCCTCAGAACCTCGTGAACATCGCCGGCGTGGTACGATCCATGAAGAACATGGGCGTGCATCGTCTGCGGCTCGTCAGGCCCCTGGAATTCGACGAGTGGCGCATTACGGGCATCGCGCATCGATCGGAGGACGTAGTGGAGGGGGCCGAATTCTTCGATCGGCTCGAGGACGCACTCTCGGATTGCCTCACGGTCGTGGGTACGACGGCCCGTGCGCGCACGGCTCATCGCAACTATCATCGGCCCCGGGAGCGCGCCGGATGGATCGTCGAGCGGACGTCGCGGGGACCGGTGGCCCTCCTCTTCGGGAGGGAGGATCGGGGTCTGTCGAACGAGGCGCTGGACCTCTGCGACGAGGTGATCGTCGTTCCGACGGACCCGGACTATTCGAGCCTGAACCTCGCTCAGGCCTGCCTCCTCCTCCTCTATGAGCTCCGGACGGCCGCAGAGGCCGGAGAGCGGCCGCTTCCCCGAGGGAAGCGCACGGTCGGCCCGGCCACGAGGGGAGAAATGGAGTCCATGTTCCAGGCGCTCGAACAGGGGCTGCAGCGGATCGAGTTCTTCAATGCGAGAACTCCGGAGAGCGTCATGCGAACACTTCGTACTCTACTTGCCCGTGCCGATCCGGACGGACATGAGGCGGGGTTGGTGCGGGCAGTCGGATTCGAGATCGTGAACTACATCGACCGAGTCGAGCAACCGGACCGGGAAGCGGGCGACGGATGATCGCCACCGTAGTTGTTGCGAGCGATTGGGCGAGGTCTATCTTCCCGGAACGTGCCTCCGCCGCCTCTTGCGCCGAGGGGACGAGTCCGGAATCCGAGGGTTGTCATGCCGACCATGGAAGGGGAAAGGGCCGAAGGATCTTCCGGCGAGGTACAGACCGAGAGGGGTGCGGACCGGTTGGACAGGTTGGCACTCGGGATGCTCGAAACGCTGGACCCCGGGGAGCTTCTCAGCCGATTGGCGCAGGGCGCCAGGACTCTCGCCGACGCCGAGCTCCGGAAGGCCCGCCTCTATGCGGATGTGCGGGCGCTTTCGCTCACGGACGCCCTGACCGGGCTCGCAAACCGTCGGCACCTCGAGCTCCATCTGGCGCGCGAATTCGCGGCGGCGAAGCGAGGGCGACCGGTCTCGGTCGTGCCCTTCGACCCCGACCTGGGACCACGCCAAGTCAGCCTGAGCTCCGGAGTCGCGGCCTATGACCAGAGCAACGAGTCGCCGGAATCCTTGATTCTCGCGTCGGATCAGGACATGTACCGATCCAAGTCGGCGGGGAACGGCTGATGGGCGCCCACGAGACGTTCGATCCGGAGATACCCCACAGCCTCGAGCCGCTGCTGGAGCATGCCCTGGCGATCGCCCTCAGAGCCGGAGAGATCACCCTGCGTCACTTCGGTACGGTCCTGTCGTCGGAGGAGAAGGGAGACGGGACTCCGGTGACCGCGGCCGACCGGGAGACCGAGGAGCTCCTCAGGCGAGAGATTCGCGGCCGATACCCGGATCATGCGATCCTGGGGGAGGAATATGGGGAAGAGGCAGGTGAGGCTCCTGTGCGATGGATCCTCGATCCCATCGACGGAACGCGCTCCTTCATGCAGGGCGTTCCCCTCTATGCCGTTCTCGTCGGCGTGGAGGTACGGGAGGCAGCGGCCGTGGGCGTCGCGCACTTTCCGGCGCTCGGGGAGACCGTGGCGGCCGCCCGCGGTACCGGATGCCGATGGTGGAAGGAGGGCTCGAGCGAGCCGACAGCGGCCGCGGTCTCCAAGGTATCGGAACTCTCGCAGGCCGGAGTCCTGACGACGGATCCGGAGGCGATTCTCCTCTCCCCTGTGGCTTCAGGCTGGCGGGCGCTGGCGGGCCGCGCGGGCTTCGTCCGAGGCTGGGGGGACGCGTACGGGCACCTGCTGGTGGCCACGGGGCGCGCGGAGGCGATGATCGATCCGGTGCTTTCTGCCTGGGACGCGGCTCCTCTCCTCCCGATCCTGGAGGAAGCCGGTGGGCGATTCACGGACCTGGCGGGGCGCCCAACCGTCCACGGAGGCTCGGGGTTGTCCACCAATGGCGCTGTCCACGCCGAAGTCTCGGCTCTCCTGAACAGCTAGTCGAGAGCTAGTCGAGCTCCACTTCCTCGGATCTCATGTGCGCCGACGCCTGGCGTCGCACGACCATCTGCCGATCGGGTGGAGTCTCGCCCTCCAGCATCTCCGGATCCTGACTGGGCTGCCAGACCTGGATCACCGGGAACGTGGTCAGGAACCACCGGGTGCTCGCCGCGAAGAGGCCCAGAAAACCGAGGGCGATCAGCGGCTCCCAGAGCGTGATCGTGGCCGTGCCGGGCTCGTGCAGCGACGGAGCGATGAGGATGAAGCGCTCGAGCCAGAGTCCCAAGAGTGCCAGCAGGGCGATTCCACCGAACCAGTTCGGGATCATCTTCGGCTTCCGTCCGATGAGTCCAGCGAAGGGGACGAAGAAGCAGAGTACGATCACGAGAAGGGAAATGGCGCCCCATTCGGCGCCCGAGCGGTGGATGATCCACTCCTGCTCCCACGGGAGCTTCCCGTACCAGATCACGATGTACTGCGACCAGAAGAGATACATCCAGAAAATGGAGAAGCCGAAGAAGAGCTTTCCCATGTCGTGGAGCTGCTGCGGTCCCATCTCCTGATCGAAGTAGGCGTATCCTCGCTTCAGGATGACCGCCAGGATCGCGGTGAACCCGATGCCGGCCCAGAATGCGCCCATCGAAAACCAGGCGGGAAGGAGAGTCGAGAACCAGTGCGGCTCCAGGCTCATCGCCCAGTCGATCGAGAAGATCCCCATCACCAGCGCGTAGAGGAGGACCAGGCCCGGAGCCAGGACCTTGAGCTTCTCCCAGCTTCGGGCCTCCTCCTCTTCCTGCCCCCGCCATCCGGCGGAAAGCCGCTCCCGCCAGCGCCTCCGGCCGGGATCCTCCTGCTCGTCCTTCTCCCTCTCCGGTCCCATGTCGGGCCGGAGCGCGAGGTAGACGAAGAAGAGGCTGAATCCGAAGAGGAGCAGCGCACCGAGGACGTTGCGCGTGATCAGGAAGGGGATGTTCAGGTACGCCGCCTTCAGCTGCACCACCGGATCGAACTCCATATACCGGATCCACGTGAAGTAGCTCTCGCGGAGGGTGAACATGGGTAGCATGAGGAGGAACGAGATCGGTAGAAATCCGGCGGCCGCTATCGAGAGGCGCCGGACCGACCAGTTCCACCTCGCCTTCACGATGAGGGTCACCGCGGCGAACATGATGCCGCCCTGGGCCACGCTCGTGAAGAAGAGCCAGTTCGAGACATAGGCCTGCCAGGCCCGGTCGGAGTCGGCGAAAAGCAGGAGTACGAAGGCCAGGGCACCGACTGCGACCAGCCCCGCAAAGAGGGCGGTCAATCCCTTCGCCCGGGGCAGGTAGCGAGCCTGGATCTCGGAGGGAACGTAGATCTCGTGCATCTCTTAGCGGTCCTCGGCGTCCTGGGCGGTCGGGTCGGCGGGCGTCACGCCCTGTAGCTCGCGCACGTAGTTCACCAGGTGCCACCGATCGAAGTGCGCAACCTGGTGGCCGAGGGCGGGCATCGCCCCTCGGCCGACCCGTATGATTGTGTAGATGTATCCGTCAGGATACTCCTGGGCCTCATCGGTAAGCAGGGAGAAGGAAAGCATCCCGGCCTCGGTGACGGGGCCGTCGCCCAATCCCCCAGCTCCGTGGCAGGGTGAGCAGGCTCGGTTGAACATCTCTTCCCCCCGGGCGAGGGAGCCGGCGGTCGGCTCGACCGGATTCTGCAGCTCCATGATCTCCGGGGCCTGCTGAAGGAGCTGGATCGGCTGCACCGGCGCCGGGAACTCGGCGGCGGACTCCGCCTGTCCGAGCTGCACGACGCCGTCGGCCGGTGGGAAGTTCCCGGCGGCGAAGGGCACCGTGCCCTCGGCGGGAAGGAGCGGCTGGTCGTATGGATCCAGCGAGGGCTGCTCCCTCATGCTCCTTCCGAAGATCGTTACGAGCAGGTCGTCCATGGGGTGACACCCTGCGGCGGTGAGTGCGACCAGGAAGCCCGCGAGCCACCCACGGAGTCTCTTTCCACGCCTTCCTTCAGCCATGCGACCTCCCTTCAGCATCCTCTTCCACCAGGGCTGGATCGTTCGCCTCGAGAATGTCCCGTGCCGCGCCGAGCCGCCCGGCGGAAGCCGTCACGTAGACTCCGAACCGTCCGGCGGAGAGCTGCGGGTCGTAGATGACGTTCGACTTGAGGTCGGGCACCCGCATGTTCCAGAACACCCCGATCACGGTTGCCAGGACTCCGAATAGGATGGTGAGCTCGAAGGCGATCACCGTGTAGGCTGGGATCGACACGATCGGCTTCCCACCTGTGACGAGGGGCCAGTCCATCGAAGTGAACGTAGTGAAGGCGAACCCCGTGGCGGCCCCGGTCAGCCCGCCCACGAGGGTGAAGAGCCGGACAGGGCTCGTTCGGTACCCGAGGGCATGCTCGATATGGTGTTCCGGGAAGGGCGCGAACGCCGTGATCTCATCGAACCCCTCGGCCCGCAGCTTCTCGATCGACTCCACCGCGGAGTCGAGGTAGTCGAAGGAGGCGAGGATACCCTTGCGGCCTTCACTCATCGGGCGCCCTCCTTTTCCGTCTTGCGACGCATCGGCGGTGGCAGGACCTCCTTGATCTCGGCGATCGCCACCGGGGGCATGAGCCGGATGAAGAGGAGGAACCAGAAGGAGAACCACGCGAAGCTTCCGATGACGATGCTCATCTCGGTGAGCGACGGACGATACGTGTTCCAGGCGAACGGGATGAACTCGTGCGAGAGCGAAGTGACGACGATCACGAACCGCTCGAACCACATCCCGATGTTGATGAAGATCGAGATGACGAAGAGGGCGGCGATCGAGTAGCGGACCCGCTTCAACCAAAGGAGCATCGGGATCATCCCGTTACAGATGAGCATGATCCAGGTGGCCCACCAGTAATGCCCGAACACCCGGTTCCAGAAGACCCTCCGCTCCGGATCCTCACCCGAGTACCAGGCCATGAAGAACTCGACCAGATAGGCGTAGAAGACCACGAGGCCCGTGACCAGGCACAGCTTCGCCAGAGCGTCGAAATGCTTGGTCGTGAGGTACTTTTCGAGGCCGAAGATCTTCCGGATCGGCACCATCAGGGTGATGACCATCGCCACCCCGGAAAAGATCGCTCCCGCCACGAAGTAGGGCGCGAAGATCGTCGCGTGCCAGCCGGGGACGATTGACATCGCGAAGTCCCAGGAGACGACCGAGTGGACCGACAGCACCAGGGGCGTGGCCAGCGCGGCCAGGTAGAGGTACGCCTTCCCGAAGTGATGCCACTGCCGGTCGGTTCCTCGCCATCCGAAGGAGGTGAGGGTGTAGAACTTGTGTCGCAGGGTCCCGGGCTTGGCCTGGTCACGCGCAGCCGCCAGATCAGGCACGAGCCCGAGCAGGAAGAAGAGCGATGAGACCGTGAAGTAGGTCGAGACCGCGAACACGTCCCATACGAGCGGCGAGCGGAAGTTCGGCCAGAGCAGGCGCTCGTTGGGGTAGGGGAAGAGCCAGTATGCGTGCCAGGCGCGACCCAGGTGGATCAGCGGAAAGAGTCCAGCGGTCATGACCGCGAAGACGGTCATCGCCTCGGCCGCCCGGTAGATCGACTGTCTCCAGCGGGCCCGGAAGAGGAAGAGCACCGCCGAAATGAGCGTGCCAGAGTGCGCGATCCCCACCCAGAATACGAAGGTGGCGATGTACACTCCCCAGCCCACCGGGGTGTTCAGGCCGGTCAGGCCGATGCCGTTGACAAGCTGGTTCCCCCATGCGAAGAAGAGGAGCCCGATTCCGGCAACCGACATCCCGAACAGGATCCACCAGCCCTTGCCGGGGCGTGAGAGCATCCGGAGGATGTCGACATTGACTTCCCCCATAGACTCCACGTCGGGGTGAGTCAGCGCTCCTCTTTCCCGGGCCTTTTCGTCGGGTTTCGTGGCCGTCGCCATTCCTTACCTCGCGTTCCCGGAAAGGCCGGGGGTCCTCGTGCCTACGAGCGACCGCTCAGACATGGATGTCCTCGACCGGGTGAAAGGTGACCTTGCGGAGATAGTTCACGGCCGGTTGGGTGTTGATGAGCACGTCCAGCACCCTGTACGTCCGCTGGTCTCTGGAGACCTGGGCGACCCTCGAGTCGGGGTCGCGGATGTTCCCGAAGACGATGGCCTCGGCCGGGCAGCTCTGCTGACAGGCGGGGACCACCTCGCCGTCCTGAACAGACCTTCCTTCCAGGGTGGCCTGATTCTCCCTCTGGCGGATCCGCTGCACGCAGAAGGAGCACTTCTCCATGACACCCTCGGACCGGACGGTCACGTCGGGGTTGTACTGCCAGTTGAGGGGCTCCGGGACCTCGGAGAAGCGGTGCCAGTTGAAGACGCGAACCTTGTACGGGCAGTTGTTCGCGCAGTAGCGCGTGCCCACGCAGCGATTGTAGATCTGCGCGTTGAGCCCGTCGTGGGTATGGTAGGCCGCGAAGACCGGGCAGACTGGCTCGCAGGGGGCGTTGCCGCACTGCTGACAGAGCATGGGGACGAAGCGGATGTCGACCGGGCCGGGACCGCTCGCGTCGACCTCCTCGTAGTAGCGCTCGAGGCGCATCCACTCCAGGCTCCGCCCCATGGTCAGCTGCTCTTCGCCGACCCAGGGGATGTTGTTCTCGGACTGACACGCCGTGACGCAGGCGGAGCAGCCGGTGCATTTGTCGAGATCGATCGCCATCGCCCAGCGGGCGCTCGTTTCGGGATCGTACTCCCCGTGGCGCGCGCCTTCGAGGGGGTAGGCGTCGGGCTCCCCGTCCGTGGGCACCGGCACGAAGCCGCCGACGGCCTGGAGCTCGTGGAGCCGATCCGGCTCCGGCTCCTGGAATACCTCTCCGGCCCGCAGGGCCTCGAGCTCCACCGCCGGAGCGATGGGTCGAGCGAACTGCTGGTCCGAGCCTTCGATGGTGGCGAGCTGCCGGCCACGTCCGGTGGGCTCGATCTCGACCCGGGTCGCGAGGTGCACGAGAGAGCCGGAGGGTTGCTCGATCACGGCCGGCAACAGGGTCATCGGGTTGACGCCGCGATCATCGGCGAAGCGCCCGAATCGCGTGTGGCCGCTTCCCATCGCGAGCGCCACCGTTCCCGGAAGGATTCCGGGATAGGTCCAGACCGGAGCCTCCACCTCTCCCTGGGGCGAGGTGAGGCGGACGATCTCTCCCTGCCTCACGCCGAGCTCGGCGGCCGTGTCCGGGTGGATCTCGACCCAGGAGTGCCACCCAATCTTGGAGACGGGGTCCGGGAGCTCCTGGAGCCATGGCCGGTTCGCCCCCCGACCATCCCCGAAACGGGAGGAGGGGTAGACCAGGAGGGCGAGTCCATCGCCCTCCAGCGGTGCGGGCTCGAAGGTGAGCGCCCGGTCGGGCGGTTGGAGAGCCGGGGCTTCCGGCTCGGCGACGGCGACCTCGACGAGACCATCGCGGAGGGCCTGTCGCCAGAAGGCCGAGAAGGACTCTCCCGGGCTGCCGGCGTTCTGGTAGAGCTCGTCCCAGCGGGCCCGCAGGTAGTCGTAGAACGTCTCGGCGCCGAGGTCGAGGTCAAGGAGGCGCGCGAGGTCGAGGAGGACGTCCCCGGCCGCCCGCGAGTCGAAATGCGGAACCGGGCGCATCGCAGGTTGCTGGATGGTCCAGAGGCCCGGGCGCGGATTCGAGTCGCCCCAGGACTCCAGGGCGTGCTGCGTCGGAAGGACGAGGTCGGCCAACTCGGCGGTCTCGTCGATGCGATCGGAGAGGACGACCTTGAATCCGACTGCGTCCATCGCCTCGGCGAAGCCCGCGGCTGCCGGAAGGCTGTACTGGGGGTTCGCACCGTGGACGATGAGGGCTCCGACCCCTCCGGTCCGCATGGAGTCGAGGGCCTCGAGGAGGTCCCCCTGGCCGGCGGAGGCGGCGGTGAGCTGGGCGCGTCCCGGATGGACGGTCTGGCCGACGCTCCCCGCGACCGCGTTGAGGAGGAGGACGGCCAGGTTGATCGCCGTGGCGTTGCCGCTCTGCCCCGCGACCCCGGGACCGACCGCCAACCCTGGGCCCTCCTCGACGAACCTCCGGGCCAACGCCTCGATGGTCTCGACCGAAAGGCCCACTTCCTCGGCAATGCTCCCGGGATCATACGTTCCAAGGAGCTCAGCGTACGGACCGGGGTCTCCGCCCTCGTCCCGGACGATGACGTGGGCCATCGCGAGGGCGACCAGCCCCTCGTTACCACCCTGGACTGGAATCCACTCGTCGGCGTTCTGGCCCGTGAGAGAGAGCCTGGGGCCGACGAAGACGAACCGTCCCTTCTCTCCGTCCAGGTCGGTTCCGCTCATGCGGGCGAAGCCCCTGGCGTGCTCGACGGGGGAGAGCCAGGATTCGAGGAAGTCCGCACCGAAGGAGAAGACGACCCCTGCGGCCTCGAAGTCGAAGGTCGGAACGGCGTCCGTGCCGAAGGCCATTCTCGCCGCTTCCCGGAGCGGGGCCTCCGAGAGGGCTTCGTACTCCACCCGGGTTCCCCCGATGGCCTCGAGCAACTCCTCCTGGAGGTTGGTCAGCGACGGCCCGGTGCGGCCACTCACCAGGACCACGTCGCTCCCGGCTCCCTGGATCGCGTCGGCGAACATGGCCCCGGCTTCGTCCCAGGTGATCGGCTCGAAGGAGTCCCCCTCGCGGCGCATCGGCTGGTCGAGTCGGTCCGGGTCGTAGAGTCCCTGGAGGGCGGAGTGCCCCCTGGCGCAGAGCGCGCCCTGCGAGACCGGGTGGTTGGCGTTGCCCTCCAGCTTGATCGCACGCCCTTCCCGGGTCTTGACCCATACGCCGCAACCAGCGGGACATTCAGCGCAAGCGGTCGAGTACCACGTCGCGACGCCGGGGGTGATCTCTTCGGGTGCCGTCACGTAGGGGATCAGCCTCTCCACCCTGTCCGTAGAGCACCCCACGAGACTCGCGCCGGCCCCGCTGACGCCGAGCACTTTGAGGAAATCTCGCCGCTTGATCCCTTCGCTCATCGAAAACCCTGTTGAGATCCGATCCAGCGGAGGGGAGGTCCCCTCCGAACACACCGACGGCCCATGTCCCGGAGCCCGGGACATGCCGCTTGATCCATCAATAGTGACAGACCGTGCAATCCCTCGAGGCGCCCATCTCCATGTGGCAGCTCAGGCACCAGCCCATCGTGAGCGGTTGAGCGACCTCCTGGATCACGCCGATTTCCTCCACATTGCCGTGGCAGCTCGCGCAGTCCACGCCCGCCGAGACATGGCGCATGTGGGGAAACTGGACGTGGCTGGACACACGGTAGATGCGGTTCCAGGGAATGGCTTCCTGACGTTCCGCGTACCCCCGGAGCAGCTCCACCTCTTCGGGATTCTGCGATCCCGAGACGAAGGTGTGGCAGCCCATGCAGGTGGAAACCGGCGGAATCCCGGCACTCCCCGATCGTTCCGCCGAGAAATGGCAGAATTGACAATCGATCTGGAACTCCTGGGTGTGGCGGTCGTGCGGAAAGGCGATCGGCTGGCCCGAGGCACCGACTTCTTGCTGGACACCCGGATCGTCCGACCCGTTGGTCTGGGCCTGCACGAAGGCGAGTGAGCCGACGAGGGCGAGCCCCACCATCAAAGCGATGAGCCACTGCGTCTTCATAACCGTATCGGGTCTCGGTCGATCAAGGCACGGGGTGCAGGTCGAGCTCCCCCTGAAATGAGCAGCCCCGAAGTTAGGGACCCCCGTGCGGAGCGTCAACGCTGGACACAAACGACCTCGTCCGGTTGCACGGTTCCGGGTGCGAGCGGCACATTCAAGTCATGGAATCCGGAGACCTTAGACCCGAGCTTCCCCCTCCCTGGGGACGGCGCCTGCTGGATCCGGGCTCTCCCGAGCTCGTCCGATTCGGTCCTCGCGATTTCTGGCTCATGTCCAAGGACGGAGAGCTCTGGTTGGCCGAGGTCGCACGTCCTCCGGCCGACGCCGGCTTGCCCACCGGGGGGGAGGCCGAAGCTGTTGTCGAGACCGAGGCGGACGAGCTTTCCTGGTCGAGATGGGCCACCGCTGCTGGAGAGCGCGAGGTCTCCGTTCTTCCGATCCTCCCGGATCGCCCCCTCGTGCTCGAGCCCGAGCGGCCCTTCCGGTTGCTCCCGGGCGCGAACGTTCGCGTATACGTCAGGGTTCCGCTCTTCGCGAGAATCCGGCTCGCGACCTCGGAGGAGGAGGGGGGACCGCTTCTCCGGGAGGCGCCGACCCTCGCCTTGTCAGACACGTGGTGGGGCGAGGTTACCGAGGGTGAGCTCTGCTACTGGCTTCCCACCACCGCGAGGCGGGAGATGCGCGAGGAGCTCTTCGCCGAGCACCTCGCGGTCTGTCCACTCCTGTTGAAGAACGGAGCCCGGGGCGACCTCCGCGTGGAGAAGCTCGCGCTGCGCGTGGAGCATCTTTCCCTCTTCGCGCACGACGGCCACCTCTGGACCGATGAAGCCCGGGTCACCTACCAGGGAGATGCCGAGGGAAGCCAGATCGAGATGGCGGGGCGCGCGCCCCGGGAAGCGAAGGGCGGAAGGTTGGTGGCCCCGCCTCGCTCCCCGGTCCCCAGGGGGTTTCGGGCCCGTACGTTCGACCGTCTGCGCGCGATTCACGGCTTGGGGGGACTCGCCTGATGCTCCCGGGCGCGGTCGAGCTCACGCTCGCGTTCTGGCTTCAGGCGACGGAGCCGCTCATCGGGGAGCCGGGGGCTCGGACGTCGCTGGTTCAGCTGATTGGACAGGTCGACTTCGGGCGATGGATCCGCGCGGCGGTCATGATCCTGGTGGGCGTGCCCGTCGTCCTCGTCGTCGCGCGGTGGACGCGGGGGGCGGTGGAGCGGAGGTACAGTGCCCAGCAGGGAATGGTGGCCGGAAAGCTCGTGATCTATCCGGGCCTCCTGGTTCTGGTCGTGTCGGTGTTGAGCGAGCTCGGCTTCAGCCTGGGCCCCCTTCTGGGCGCCGCCGGGATTCTCGGGATCGCCGTGGGGTTCGCCTCGCAGACCTCGATCTCGAACGTCATCTCGGGCTTCTTCCTGCTCGGGGAGCAGCCCTTCCAGGTGGACGACATCATCCAGGTAGGCGAGACGGTGGGCCGGGTTTCCTCCATCGACACCCTCTCGGTGAAGCTGCGGACCTTCGACAATCGGTTCGTCCGCATCCCCAACGAGACGATCGTGAAGAGCCAGGTGACCACGATCACCCGGTTTCCGATCCGCCGACTCGACCTGAACATCGGCGTGGCCTACAAGGAGGACGTCGCTCACGTTCGGAAGGTTCTCATCGACGTCGTCACGAAGAACTCGATGGCACTGATGGAGCCGGAGCCCAGGGTCCTCTTCGACGGCTACGGAGACTCGGCCCTGGAGTTGCGTCTGGCCGTGTGGGCCGTGAGGGAGAATTTCATCTCCCTGAAGAACTCGCTCCTCGAAGAGGTGAAGGCGAGGTTCGACGAGGAAGGGATCGAAATCCCATTCCCGCACCGCACCCTCTACACCGGGCTCGAGACCGATCCCTTCCCCGTGCGGGTAGTGAAGGAAAGGCCTCGACAGGAAGGAGACTCATTGGATGACGGATCGTGAAGGCGCGGCCCAGGTTCCCCCTTCCCCGGGGCGACATCTCGCCACGATCGGCCATTCGGGGCGACTCTGGGACGTGTACCTCGAGTTCGAAGACGACCCCAGGCGGCCGGACTCCTACAGGGCGGCGCTGAGCTATTCTCCCGCCGACCGAAACGAGGGGGAAAGGCCGCTGCGCACGATTCCCGTGATCATCGAGCCCTCCTACGAGGAGGCGGTCAGAAGGGCGCGGGCGCTGGAGGATCACCAGCTGGTTGCCTTTCTCCGCTCCCTGCTTCCCGAGTGAAATCCGCAGGTCATTCAACGACTTCCTTCGGGCCGGGATCCTGGGTAGGGGGTCGGGGGTTCTAAAGGGTTGGTGCCTGTTTCGATGTGGTTTACAGGAACGGCAGACCCCACAGTGAAATCCGAGAGGAGACCGGATGGCCATCTACCGGACTCGCTACTATAGCGACGTGACCGTTGGTGTCGGAGGAAGGATCACGATCCCGCAGGACATGCGCGACGACCTGGGGATCGAAGAGGGAGATGTGCTCACGGTTCGGGTCGAGGAGAACGCTTCCGGAACAAGGCAGATGGTGATCTGGCGCTCGGAGCAGCAGGCGGAGGACTGAGCGCTCGGGGCCCCGGCCCCGAGCGCTCACGGGTTCTCTCTGCGCGGTTCCTCCGGCTCTTCCAGAGAGATCCAGCGCACGAGGGCTTGAAGGGGGCCGCTCCCGTCGTGCCGCCACCACGCCGGTGGCCACGGCTGGCGCCGAAAGCTCGTGATCCGGGTCACACCGGCTCGCCCGAGAGCCTCCCCCACGGTTCGTCGGCGCTCGTCGGAGGCTTCGAGGGCAAAGGACTGGAGGGTCGCGGCGTGGGGCTCGAGGAGCTCGGAGAGGTGCTCGAGACGCTCGATCGGCTTCACGCGCACAGTTCGTGAAAGGCAGCTCGGCGCAGGTCGGGGGTCGGTCTCGTAGAGCACGGTCCACCCCACTCCGCTTCCCGCGAAGACGCGATCCCCTGTGCCGGTGGCGGCGCGAAGCTCGGCCGTTCCCCGGAGTTGCTGGACCGTCGCTGCCGTAGCGGCATCCACCGGTCCCGGAGGCAGCGAGGTCTCGAGCGCCTCGAGCTCCTCCGCCAGGGCGCGAGCCCACTCCCCCGCGGTCGTCCGTCCGCCCTCCTCCACCCAGATCACCTGGGGCGAGACGCAGCCGCGTTGGTCAAAGGTCGCCACGGCCGTGGCGGCGGCTGCCGCGATGCGTCTGGCCTCCGTCGAGGCTGCGAGGCGCTCCCTGCCGATGGCACCCATCGACCAGCGATGGTGGTAGGCCAGGAAAGGCGTGGTCGGAGGAACCCTGGAGCGCAACTCCCTCACCGTGTCGCTTCCTCCGTAGACGACCACGCGATCGGCCGAGCGCAGGGCCGCAGCTTCCAGGTGGCCGCCGGCGTGGCCGGGCCAGTACTCGACGGCACAGGCGCGGGCAAGGTCGGGATCTCTCTCCGCCAGCCCGCGCACCCAGAGGGTTGCGAGGGCGATGTCGGCCCGGCCCGGCTTGAGAAGGACCGGGCACTTCACCAGGAGCGACCGGAGCAGGGAGGTGGCACCCACCCCCGGGACGCTCCCCGCACCGACGTGGAAGGCGAGCGAGCCGCCCACGGCTCTGAGGAGATCCCCATTCGGCCCCGGTCGAAACCCGTCCAACACCCCGGGGTCGGGAAAGTCCGCTTCGACGAGCTTCGTGAGGCGCGTCGGAGTCCAGTCGCGCGCCATTCCTTCGATCACGGCGCGCGTCATCTGTGGGGTCAGGCCCGCCTCTTCGGGAATCCGCTCTTCGGCGGCCTTCCGCAACGGATCGTCGGGGTCCAGAAATCGGGTGCCCACGGAGCCGAGAACCCGGACCAGATCCCGAATCGACCGGGAGGAGAGGTCGGCGGCGCTGGCTCTCAGCTCGGCGAGAAAGCTCTCCGCACTCTCCCGGGTGTGGTGGGCGCGCGGACCGTTGGAGGGGGTGGTCATCGACCGGTCGATGACAGGAGCTCCTCCATCGCGAGCGAGCACCCCCTCGGCTCGGCGCCGGCCACCCGTCCCAGGACACGGAAGCCGTCCGGGAGCTGGATGCCCAGGTCTTCCGTGAGCACTCCCGAAACCGAGTCGAGATTGGCCAGGTCCAGATGACTCAGGAGCCCGGTGCGGCCGGGTTGGACGGGCTCGAGGGTTTCGGGATCCAGAACGCGGGTGCGAATCCACGGCGGGCCGACGTGGCGCCGTGCCTGCGGACCCGGGTCGACGCCTTCCGAGATGACGGGCTCATAGAACTGGGAAAGGAGCTCGGTCATCCCATACTCGTTGACGATCCGCTCGACGGGGACCGCGAACGAATCCGAGAGGGCTGCATAGAGGTGGACCCGGGTTACTTCGCGGCTACGGCCCTTGAAGCCACCGGTCTCCATGATCCGCGAGCCGGGAGGAAGCGGGGTACGGGTGGGCCCGCCGTCGAGCCAGCGAACGAAGGCGAAGGCCGTGCCCAGCAGGAGGACTGGTGCGCCCAGGCCGGCAGACTGGTCGAGCGCCCGTTGGAATCCGAGATGATCGATCCGCCACTCCGTGTCGAGGAAGAATCCACCCTTCCCGTCGTCCCATGCTTCTGCCAGGACGCCCGCCATGTGTGCCAGGGACGAGTCGGTCCGCTCCTGCGGGTCGGGCAGGAGGGCCAGCACACGCAGTGAGCGGTCCGCCCAGTCCGGCCCTCGCAGCTCCGCTTCAGGACGCAGGAAGCCAGTGGCGCTCGCGAGGAGGGAGGCGCGGTAGAGGGAGAGGTCGCGGATGGGATGCTCCCCGCGGCGCTCGCGGCCTCCCGTCGTTCCGCTCGTCCGGAAGCGAGCCTGTGGAGGCTCCGGCGAGGAGCCCGCGACCGAAAATTCCTTGAAGGCTCGGGTGGGGATGGGCGGGATCTGCCGCCAACCCGAGACTCCAGCGGGATCCATTCCTCGAGCCTCCACGAGTGCTCGGTAGACCGGATTGAACTCCGCCTGGTATCGGAAGATTCGCAGGGCCAGGTCGTCGAATCGTTCCTCGGACCAGGGCACCTGAACTCCTTCCGACATCGCCGCCAGGAGCTCGCGGCGAAGGTCCCGCCGCGTCGATTCGTCGGTCCCGGTGGGCTCGCGCATCCCTCTCATAAGGATCGCTTCAGCCGTCGGAGGAACGCCGGACCCTTCCCGGCTCCAGGCCTCCGGCGGCGAGAATCTTCTCCTGGAGGCGCCGACCTTCCTCCTCGGCGAACGACAGGAGCGCCTCCAGCCTCTCCTCGGCCTGGCGGTACTCGCTCTCCGGAAAGTCCCGTCCTTCCGCGTGCCGAATCGTGGCGGCGAGGGAGTCCAACTCCCTTCGACTCTTTTCCAGGGCTCGCCGAAGGCGGTTCAGTGCCCTACGGGCTGCCGATTCGAGCTCGGTCATCGTCGCTCTACCGGGTGCAGAGGGTGGAAGGACGGGAGCAGCGCGCCGCCGGGGGTCGGCGCACCGTAGCGAACTGAACGGTGACGGATCCGTTCGCCCGGGGCAATGCCGGCTCCGGGCAACGGGCCGGGAAGCGGGAACCGGGATCGCCGTCCGGGGTGAGGCGAGGCACGCGTGGCCGGGGAGCGGGCGCGCCAGAGCGAACGGTCAGGAGCCGGCGGATGGGAAGCATTCGGGAAGTGGATCTCGCGATCATCGGGGCAGGGCCCTGCGGCCTGGCGGTCGGTGCGGCCGCGCAGAAGGCCGGTCTCACCTCGGTTGTCTTCGATCGAGGCCCCCTCTGTGCTTCCCTCGTGGACTACCCACCCTACATGAAGTTCTTCTCGACCCCGGAGAAGCTGGAGATCGAAGGCGTGCCCTTCGTGACCTCGGATGCAAACCCCACTCGAAGGGAGGCGCTCGCCTACTACCGGGGAGTGGCTCGCTACTTCGAGCTGGACGTCCGTCAGTATCAGGAGACGCTGGCCGTCGACGCCGGGGCGGAGGCGTTCGTGCTGCGGACCCGGACGCACGCGGGGGCCCATGAGGCGTGGACGGCGCGGTCTGTGGTCGTCGCTACCGGAGGATTCCACGAGCCGAACCTCCTCGGCGTGCCCGGAGAGGATCTCCCCAACGTCTCCCATCAGTACCGCGAGGCGCATCCCTACTGGAGACAGAAGGTCGTCGTCGTCGGTGGAGGGAACTCGGCGGTGGAGGCGGCGCTCGAGCTCTTCCGCACCGAGGCCCGGGTCACCCTCGTCCACTTCGCCTCGGACTTCGACTCGGGGGTGAAGCCGTGGCTCCTGCCCGATATCCGGAACCGGGTCTCCGCAGGCGAAATCGCGGTCCGTTGGCGGACGAGGGTGGCCGAGATCCGCCCCGGATCGGTGGTGCTCCGCGAAGAAGAATGGGGAGGCGTGGAGGAGCTCGCGAACGACTGGGTGCTCGCGCTCACCGGATGGCGGCCCGAACCCAGGCTCCTGCAATCCATCGGGGTTCCCGTGGACGCGGGGACCGGGGTTCCCGAACACGACCCGGAGACGATGGAGACTCCGGTGGACGGGGTCTTCGTCGCAGGGGTGCTGGCGGCGGGCCTGGACGCCAATCGGATCTTCATCGAGACGGGCCGCCTCCACGGGCATCGCATCGTGGAGGCGATCAGGCGGGGAGTGTGAAGGGCGGCCACCTCGCCGCATTCCCTCCCTGCTCAATTGCGACCGGGGTCGCCTTCTTCCAGAATCCATCCCGCCTCGTCGTCCAGGGCGCGCACCTCGACCTCCGGACCGGTCGGCGATCCGATGCGGACCCGGGCCGGGGGATCCACCTCCCGACGGAGGTAGGCGAGCGCGATAGCTTGTCCGAAGCGAGGGGACTCGGCCGTGCTTCGGGTCTCGCCGGCCGAAGCCTCCCGCGAGGGGTGGAAGAGCGGAGTGCCCGCTTCGGGGGGTGGCACTTCGCCCAGGAGAATCCCGCGCAGCCTCCGGTTCACCCGGCCGCGGTCCCGAATGCGGACGATGACCTCCTGTCCAGTGTAGCACCCCTTCATGTGGTCGACGGCTCGATCCACGATCCCGGCCTCCGGCGGAAGCGTGGCCTCGTCCAACTCGTACCCGTAAGCGGGGCGGCCCTTCTCGAGCCGAAGCGTTTCCCAGACGGGCGCTCCCGCAGGACGGGCTCCCGCAAGCTCCAGCCGTGTTCGAATAGGTTCGAGGGTCGGAGACGGGGCGATCACGTCGAAGGCGGGAGGGCGGACGTCCCGGTTTCGCACCACGCGGACTCCCGGCCCCTCCTCACCCGACAGCACGCGCTCCTCTCCCTCGGCAAGTGCTTCCAGGAGCTCCGGATCCATCCGCTCGCCCAGCACCTCCCGGGCGATGAGCTCGGGCGCCCGGGGGCCGACCACGGAGAGCAATTCGAAGCGGGGATCGGGTGACTCCACCTGGGCGAAGCGGGGTGGGAGGTATTTCCGAAGGTGCTCGAGCGCGCTGTCGGTGCCCTCCCCGGGAAGATCCATGAGCAGCGCCCCCTGCTCTCCGTTCCCCAGGCGGGCCAGGCGCAAGTCGCTCACCAGCCGTCCCTTGGGGGTGAGGATTGCCGAGTAGTGCATCCGCCCCCGGAGGAGGCCTCCCTCCCCCTCTTCCGGCTCCGGCGGCAACGTCCCGGTCACAACGCCCTGCAGCATCCGACCGGGTGCCCGTCCGGAAACGGTGAGCAGCGTCCGCGGCGGACGATCGACGATCGCCGCCGCCGTCACGGCCGCACGGTATCCCTCGTCTGGCTCCTCGCCTCGGCGCGAAGCGCCCGGGTCCTCTTCGTATCCAACTCTCGCATCGGTCATTCCTCGTCCCCTCCGGTCCCCGCGCCCTTCAGCTCCTCGACGAGGGCCCGGATCCGACTCGCATCCGTCGCCTCGGGAGCGTAATCCAGGTACCACTGGAGCTGAGCGAG
This sequence comes from Gemmatimonadota bacterium, assembly GCA_007125845.1. GTDB lineage: Bacteria > Gemmatimonadota > Gemmatimonadetes > Longimicrobiales > Gaopeijiaceae > SLCK01. The sequence continues at coordinate 57,525 of SLCK01000015.1, read as the reverse complement.
CGCCTCCTCGGTTCGTCCCAAGCGCGCCAGGATCGTACCGCGGTCCCTGATCTCGGTGGTGGTGGTCGGGTGAATCACGAGAATCCGCTCGACGGCCGAAAGCGCTCTCCGGTCGTCGTGAACGTTCAGGTAGACCCCCTTCAGGTTCGTGAGCAGACGCACGAGCATCTCCCTCCGGGCGGCCGACTTGAGGAACTCCGGGCGGACTCTCACCATGCCCCCGTAGACCCGGTCGAGTAGCTCCTGGGCCTGGTCCTCGAAGCGAACCCGTCCGCTGTCGAACGGGTCGACGAGGAGGCGAACCTCCTGTCCGGGGAATCGAACCAGGAAGTGGCCGGGGAAGTTGACCCCCTCCAGGGGCAGGTCGAGTCGCCAGCCCACCTCCAGCAGTATGATTCCGAGTGTGAGGGGGATTCCCTTTCGACGGTCCAGCACGTCGGACAGAAAGGAGTTCCGGGGGTCGTAGTAGGCTTTCCGGTTTCCCCGGAGCCGATGCCTTTCGTAGAGGGTTCGAATCAACTCCTGCAGGACGACCACCGGAGCCGTCTCGTTCGCCAGGCGATCACGGACCTCCTCCGCCATCCCGTCCAACCGGGCCAGGTAGTGCTCAACCGGAAGCTGCGGGTACTCCTCCTGTGCGACCAGGAGCGCCGCACGGGCGAGATCGATCTCGGGGTCGGCGCGGTTCACCTCCAGTGCGAACTTCCGACGGGGGGAGGAGCTGGAAGACTTCACGGCGATTCGATCCTTCAGGTCGTGTTCGGGTAATGGGCTCGGGAAAGTCGTTTTCCGACCGGTGGCGTGGACCTACATTGCAATTTGTCCAGCCCGGTTGGGCCGGAGCGCACCGACCACAAGGGGGTGGGTATGAGTACACGGATCACCATCGCGGTTTCCCTCGGGTTCCTGCTCGTGGCCTGCGGGGAAGCGGTGTCGGAGGATCAGCCCTCCCAGGAGGGCCTTCGGGCGCAGGAGGCCGGGGCCTCCTTTGACGACCCGGAGGTCGCTCGCATCCACGATCGCATGATGTCCGTGATCGCCCCCGACGGGGGTTGGGAACGGGCTCGCTACCTCGAGTTCGAATGGGCGGTCGTCGGCGGGACGTCTCGCCGGCATCACTGGGATCGATGGGAGGGGGTCGCGCGCGTGGAAGCGCCCGTCGACGGCCAGCGGATGGTGGCCATCTTCAACACCTCGAACCCTGCGGGGGGGCGCGTCTGGTTGGACGGTGCGGAGCTGACAGGCGAGGATGCGGAGGAGCGATTGCAGCAGGCCTACCGAAACCACATCAATGATGCCTATTGGCTCCTCATGCCCTTCAAGTGGAACGATCCGGGCGTGTCCGCCCGGTATCTGGGGGAGGAGGTGGATGAGGAAGGCCGCGAGTGGGAGGTGGTGGAGCTTGCCTTCGACGACGGCACCGGCCTGACGCCGCAGAACCGCTACCACGCCTTCATCAATCCGGAGACGGGTCGCATGGAGCTCTGGCACTATTACTCCACGGCGGACGCCGATCCCTCCCCATCGTACTGGACGGATTGGCAGAGGGTCGGGCCGATCGAGCTCGCGGAGAACCGGAGGCCGGAGGGTGTCGAGGCGGATCCGAGGATTCACTTTCCCCACCTGCGGGTGGAGACCGAACCTCCGGAGGGCGCGTTCGATCCCCCGACTTCCTGAGCGAAGCCGTGTCGACGAGTCACTCGTGCCCCCATCCTCTCGCCCCGGAAACGTCTCCAGGCTGAGGGCATGACTCGACGCTCCCGCATCCGGATCATCCGCGATCCGCTGTGGAACACGATCCGAGTGGACCCGATCGCGATGACGATCGTGGACACCGCTGCGTTCCAGCGGCTCCGTTATATCCGGCAACTCGGGTTCGCCCATCTCGTCTACCCGGGTGCGACCCACACCCGGTTCGGTCACGCGATCGGTGTCTACCACCTGACCGGGACTGCGCTCCGGCTGCTCCGGGATCGCGGGGGCGTGGATCGCGGCGTGTGGGAAGGGGCCGAGCTCATCCCCTATGCCGCGCTCCTCCACGACATCGGGCACTACGCTTTCTCCCATGCCATGGAGGAGCTCGAAGCCGAGCGCCTGCCGGGTGACCATGAGGCGCTCAGCGCGCGGTTCTTCGAATCTCCGGAATTGGAACAGGCTCTCCTACCCCTCGGTGAGGGCGCGGCCGACCGGATTCATGCCGTGATCCGGGGCGAGAGCTCCCATCCTCTTGCCGGGCTTGTGAGCGGAAGCCTCGATCTCGACAAGATGGAATACCTTCGCCGCGACTCCTTCTTCTGCGGGGTGCCGTACGGGGAGGTCGACGTGGACCGGCTTCTGCAGGCACTGGTGTTGCTCCCGGACCCGGAGAGCGGTGATGTGGAGGTCGGAGTGCAGGAGAAGGGAATCAGCGCGCTGGAATCCTTGCTCTTCGCGAAGTACCAGATGTTCAGGAACGTCTACTGGCATCATGCGGTTCGCAGCGCCACCGCGCTCTACCGGCGCATCGTGGACGAGGCCGTTCGGGTGGGTCTCGTGGGATCGGAGGAGCTGGTGGGTCCCACGGACGAGGAGCTCCTCTATTGGATAAGCACTCGGGCTGAGGAGTCCTCCGAGCCTTCCGTGCGCCGCATCGGAAGCCGTTGGGTGGAAGCGATTCGCCACCGCCGGCTCCCCAAGCGAGCATGCGAGATCACGGCGGCGGAGCTCGAGGGAATCGAGCTCCCGCGTTGGGTCTCCCAGGACTCCCCGGGCCGGAGGCGAGTGGAAGATCGCCTCGCGGATCGTCTCGGACTTGCTCCGGGGGAGGTCTTGATCGACTATCCTGCCAAGCGGCGCATGCTGGACCTGGACCTTCTCGTGGAAAGGCGGAGCGGGAAGGTGGAGCGATTGCGGGAGGAAGGGCTACGGGGGCTGATCGATCTTCCGCGAGTCGCGGAGGAACTCTACCGGACGACCCGGGTGCTGCGGATCTTCACCTTCGAACCTCGCCGCATCGAATCCCATGAGGCGCTGGAGCTCCTCGGGTCCGGGGAGGGATCTCCAGGAGATGAGATTCCCGGGAACACCGACTCGCAGCCGGGTTAGCAGGGCGCATGTCGGGCGGGGTCTGAGTCTACCAAGAAGGGTGGACGGCACGGAGGTACTTGCCTAGATTGAAAGGCTATGGATCCTTCGTTTCCCCTCAGGGTAAAGGGTTCTCACCAGGGTTGGTGTGCAACCCGGACGCACCAAGGTACGGCGCGATCCGACCCTCACCGGCTCTCGACGGTTCGATAGGGGCGTTCCCCAATTAAGAGCAGGATCCCACAAGGGATCAGAAGGAGATAGATCGACATGGCCAGCACTGCCACAAAGAATCGCGGAAAGAAGCGGAAGGGACGATCCAAGGGGTCGCTCGGCGGATTCGACGCATCCCTCGATGAGCAGACCGCGCTGGATCAGTACCTCCGCGACGTGAGCCGGCACGAGCTCATCACGCCCGAACGGGAGAAGGAGCTCGGTGCGCGGGCTCAGGCCGGTGACGAGGACGCCGTTCAGGAGTTGGCGCGCGCGAATCTCCGATTCGTCATCAGCGTCGCGAAGAAGTACCAGAATAGAGGCGTTTCCCTGACGGATCTCATCCAGGAGGGGAATGTCGGACTGGTCACTGCGGCGAGGAAGTTTGATCCCGAGCAGGGAGTGAAGTTCATCTCCTACGCGGTATGGTGGATCCGGCAGGCGATCCTGGCGGCCCTCGCCAACCACGGGCGTTCGGTGCGGGTGCCACTCAACCGGGCGTCGGATCTCGCGCGGATCTTCCGGGAGAAGGAACGGCTCAAGCAGGAGCTGGGTCGGGACCCCAATCCGGAGGAGCTGAGCGCAGCGACGGACTTGACTCCCGAACTGATCGAGTCCCTGCAGACCCTGAACGCGGCCGAGATTCGCCTCGATGCCCCGATCGGCGACAGCGAGGATTCCCAGCTCGTCGAGCGCTTCATCAACGAGGAGGCCGCCGAGCCAGAGCAGGACGTCGAGACGCGACTGCTCACCGAAGCCGTCTCCGGTGCGCTCGACACACTCGAGGCCCGGGATGCCAAGGTGCTCCGGCTCTACTTCGGCCTGGACGGCGAGCGCGAGCACACCCTCGAGGAGATCGGCAACATGCTCGGGGTCACCCGCGAGCGAATTCGCCAGCTCCGCGACCGCGCGCTCCGCAGGTTGCGAGAGGGTGGCAAGGGTTCTGCTCTGGAGTCGTTCGCCGCCTGACGCCGCCATGATGAAGTGGCTCGATTCCTCAAGGTCGTGCGCTTGAGACGAGCTCATGGTCCCGCCCCCCGATTCGTTCGCGACGAATCGGGGGGCGGGACTTTTCTGTTCTTCCCCCCCCGATCCCTCGAAGGTCCGGAGTCCCGGCGATGACCCGGAGAGGCTCGAAGCAGGACGAGCTCCGAGAGGGGCGAGTGCTGGAGTCGGTCGGCGGAGTCTACCGCGTTCGCCTTGGGGACGGAGGCGAGCTGGAGGCCTTCGTCCGGGGTCGCCTGAAGCAGGGGGATCGTCCGCAGGAGCGGATCGTGGCAGGGGACCTCGTCGAGGTTTCGGGTCCCGGCCCGGAGGAGGATCGAGGGGTGGTGGAAGCGGTCCAGTCCCGCGAGAACGTCCTGATCAGAGCAGGTCCTGGGGGGCGCCGGCCGAAGGTGGTCGCCGCGAACCTCGACCGGGCGGTCATCGTGATGTCGGTCGTCGAGCCTCCGTTTAGCACCGAAGTCGCGGACCGATTCCTCGTGCTCGCGGAGAGCTGCGGCATCCCACCCGTGCTGGTACTCAACAAGGTGGAGCTTCCCGAAGGACGCGATGTGGCGACCGAGCCGGCTGAGCTCTACCGCTCGGTCGGGTACCCGGTGCTGCTCACCTCCGCAGTCTCGGGCGAGGGTCTCGAAGCGCTCGGCGAGCGCCTCGGCCGGGGCACGTCCGCACTGATCGGGCCTTCCGGGGTGGGAAAATCTTCCCTTCTCAATGCCCTCGATCCGGGGCTGGAATTGCGGACGGCTCCGGTCAGCCGCCGGAAGGGACGCGGCCGGCATACGACGGTCAGCGCTCGCCTGCTCCCGTTCCAGAAGGGGTGGGTCGTCGATACACCCGGGTTCTCGGAAGTGTCTCTCTGGGGAGTCGATCCCGACCGTGTGGCGGAGGCCTTCCCGGAGTTCTCCGGGCCGGGCGAGGAGTGTCGCTTCCGGGGCTGCACCCATGTGCACGAGCCCGGTTGCGGGGTCAAGCGAGCAGTCCGCGACGGGCAGGTGCCGGTGGAGCGATACGAAAGCTACCTCGGGATCTCGGGAGCAAGCGAAGGCTGATCGTCCTGCTCGCCGTCAGTCGAGAGGGGTCACGGTCAGCCGGCCGACTTCCGGGTCCTCGCGCACCCGGAGTCGCCAGCGGTACACCTCCTCCAGGACCTCTTCCCTCAGGACCTCCGCCGGCGAGCCGGTCGCGGCCACCCGGCCGCGGTCGAGAAGGAGGAGCCGGTCCGCAAATCGGGCGGCAAGGTTCAGCTCGTGCGTGATCAGGACGACCGTCATCCCGTCGTCCGCCGAGCGGCGGAGGAGCCGGAGAATGGCCATCTCGTGGTGGATGTCCAGGCTCGCGGTGGGTTCGTCCAGGATGAGCGCCCGAGGTTCCTGCGCGAGCGCACGAGCGATCCGAACCCGTTGCAGCTCCCCTCCGGAGAGGGTTCCAACCTCCCTCGCCGAGAGCTCCTCCGCCTCGCACCGCTCCAGTGCTCGCTCGACCGCTTCCCGGTCGGCGGGGCCCTCGGAGCGAAGCGGGCTCAAGTGAGGGTATCGGCCCATCGAGACCAGCTCACGAACGGACAGGGGGAACGAGATCACCTCGGTCTGCGCGACGGCCCCGATCGTTCGCGAGAGCTCCCGCCTGCTCCAGTCGTCGATCGATCTCCCGCCCACATGGATCTCTCCGGAGTCCCGGACGACGGTGCGGAGCAGCGCCCGCATGAGGGTCGATTTCCCGGAGCCGTTCGGTCCAAGCACGGCGAAGACACTTCCGGGCTCCGCCGCCATCGCGACTCTGCTCAGGGCTGCCGGCGCTCCCTTCCGGTACCGGACGACCAGGTCGCGGGTGCGGAAGTTCATGCTCTCAGGCTCCGCCTCAGGAGGAGGAGGAAGAAGGGCACGCCGAGGAGGGCCGTGATCGCCCCCACAGGAATCTCGACCGGGGCCAGGACCAGGCGGGCGAGCAGGTCGGCGAGCACGAGAAACGTTGCCCCCGCCAGGAAGGAGAGGGGAAGCAGCTGGCGGTGGTCCGAACCGACGACCAGGCGCACGGCGTGCGGAACGATGAGTCCCACGAAGCCGATGATTCCCGAAAAGGCGACACCTGCAGCCGCAATCAGGGAAGCGACCGCGTAGGCGATCCGCTTCACCCGCTCCACCTCTGTTCCCAGGTGGCTTGCGGTCTCCTCTCCGATCGCCATCAGGTTCAGCGGGCGCGCCAGCGCGACCAGCACCAGGGCCGTCGGCAGAGTGTACGAGGCGACCACGCCAACACTGCGCCAGGACGCGCCCGAGAGGCTCCCCATCATCCAGAGCACCGCCGACCGCACGGTGGGAGCGTCCGAGAGGGTGAGGATGACCGCGATGCAGGCCGAAAAGAACGCTCCGACGACGACTCCCGCCAGAAGAAGAACCCTGACGTCCAGCCGGCGGTCGGCGGAGAGGGCCACGCCGAAGACCAGCAGGATGGCAAGGCCAGCTCCCGCGAAGGCACCGAGCGGGAGGGCCCAGGACGTCGCCGTCACCCATCCGAGCGAGAGGAGGAGCACGGCGCCGGCGGCCGACCCTCCCGAGATCCCCAGGATGTAGGGCTCGGCCAGGGGATTCCTGAGGAGAGCCTGGAATACGCCGCCTGCCAGAGCCAGGCCACCGCCCACGAGTATCCCCAGCAAGGTCCTGGGCAGGCGCAGCTCTCGGACGATGAAGCGGTCCGTGGGGGATCCACCTCCAAGGAGAGCGTCGATCACCTCCAGTGTGCCCAGCGACGCAGCGCCAAAGCGGATGCTGAGGCAGGACGCTCCGACGACCGCCAGGACCAGGAGGACCCAGGCGGAGAGGTGGGATGTCAGTGAGCGACTCAAGGCGCTCGTTCCGGGTGCAGAGCTCGAGCCAGCTCGGCGGCGGAGTGCGACATGTGCACTCCCGGTATCTCCACTTCGGAGGAGACGGTTCGGGAGGGGATTCCGCCGAGAGCCGGAGGGATCGATCCGCCCTCGGAGACGAGGAGGAGGTCGGGTTCCCGGAGGATGATCTCCTCGACGCTGACCGGGGCGTAGAGTTCCCCTGCGTCGGCGAGAATATTCGTGCCCCCTGCCAACTCGAGGAGCTCGTGCACGAAGGTCCCGGCTCCGGCCACGAGCGGGGGATTTCCTCCGAGGAGGAACGCCACCGTGGGCTGCGGGAGACCCTCCACGTCGCGAGCGACCGCGTCGAGCTCGCGGTCCATTCGGGTCAGGAGAGAATCCGCGCGCTCGGGGACTCCGACCACCCGTCCCAGCGAGCTCACGAGCCGGCGGACGTCGTCGATACGATCGGGGCGGACCGCGAGGTGCGGCACTCCCCGGGCGTCGAGGCTGCTCGGGGTGACCGGATCGGACGGGCCGTGGAACCTGATCACGAGGTCGGGCTCGAGCGCCACCAGTCGTTCAAGGGAAGGTTCGAGGCCTCCTCCGACCGAGGGCAGGTGAGCCAGCTCCCCGGTGCGGTCGTGGTCGGTGCGGCCCACAAGGCGGTAAGTCTGCCCCAACGCGACGAGGATCTCAGTGGCAGACGGGACGAGGGAGACGATCCGGAGCGGCGGCTCCTCGAACCGGACGACCCGATCGGCCTGATCCACCACTTCGGTGGGGAACGGGTCCGTCCCCGGGGTGGCGCCCTCGACACCGATCGCCGGTGGATCGAGGTGACTCTCATCGGCCGTCCCCGGAGGTTCCCCGCAGGCAGAGACGAAGATCAGGGCCGCCGCAACGAGATGGTGGACGGTTCTCCCGCGCCACGCCGGTTCGCTCAAGGGTACGATCGGACCGCCTCCGCCTCGGCAGCGACTCCGCAGGAGTCCTGATGCAGGAGCTCCCAGCCCTCTTCCCCACTGCCCAGCACAGCGAACCAACGATCCTCTTGCCCGAAGACCTCCAGAAGGAAATCCGGGGTTCCCCGGGAACGGAGGTCGTAGAAGTCCACGACCGCGGCTACGGCCTTTCCGCCCTCGTCACTTTGCTGATACCAGGAGAAGAGGGGATCGTAGGTCCCGTTCACGTCCGTTCCCAGGATGAAGAGCCCGTAAGCGGACGGAGGGGAAGGGCCGACGGTGAGATCGTCCTCGACTGCCAGCGTCATGGCCACGGCAGGCAGGCCCGAGGAGCCGAGCGGGAAGGAGCGGAAGGCGCCCCGAGCTTCGGGTATGGAAGCTGGCCATGGCGCCCCGAGATCGAGAAGCACCCGTTCCACCATGTTCGTTGCCCTGGCTTCGAGGGCGGCGTCCTCCAGGGGGGGCGGGACCTCCGCCGGGAACCTGGCTCCGGGCCGCTCCGTTCGGGCCACCGCCAGGAATCGGGCTCGGTCTCGCATTTCGTCCCGGGTCTCCAGGAAACCAACTGCCTGCGGTCGCAGCCGACAGGTGGAGGCGTCCGGTTCGAGCGTGCTCTGCACCAGGAACCTTCCGATCTCCTGGTCGTCTACCAGGAGGCGAAGCTCGGAACCGCCTTCCCATCTCTCCAGGGGGAACCGTTCGAGGAATTCATTCACCTCCCACTCTTCGGGGAGGGGAACGTAGTTGTCCCCGGAGATCTGGGCGACCGGGATCGCAGTCGCACGCGAGCCCTCCTGGCGCTCCACGAGGTAGAGGACCGTTTCCAACTCCAGTGGTCCGGTTTGATCGGCGCCGTCGAACTCCGCGGCGGCCCCGGGATTGGGGGGAGGAGGACGCACTTCCACGTCTATTCCCTCCCAGGCCGCGTTGTCGCACCCCGACGCCGCGATTATCATCACAACGCTGAGCAGCCGGGGGAATGCCTTGGGGTGCATGACGTTTCTGGTGTTTTCAGGGATCGGTCGACCGTTCACGTACAGACGTGACCAGGCCGGACCCTTGAGGATTGAAAAGCTACCCGGGAAGCCGGGAGAATGTAAGGGTCCGAAGGCACAGACAGAGGACGCATCGGGAGGGAGAGTGGGCGATGGCGAGTGCAACCGCATTCCGGCGCGTGATGGGACACTTTGCGACCGGGGTGACGGTCGTGACGGGCCTTGCCCCGGGCGGAGAGGCCGTGGGCCTGACGGTGAACTCGGTGACCTCCGTCTCGCTCGAGCCCCGGCTGGTGCTCGTCTGTGCGGACCGCGAGTCCGATTCGCGGTCGGTCTTTCTCGAGACGGGGCGATTCGGGATCTCGATACTCCGGGTCGAGGACCAGTCGCTCGCCGCGAGATTTGCCCGGGAGGAGCCGGAAGAGCGATTTGTGGGCGTCGGGCTACGCTGGTCGAAGTCCGGACTCCCCTTTCTGGCCAATGCGCTGGCATGGATCGAGTGCGAACTCTGGCGCGCGGTGGATGCCGGCGACCATTCGGTCCTCTTCGGGGAGGTGCTGGATTGCGGGGTGGGAGAGGGCGGCCGGCCCCTCGTCTTCTTCCAGGGCGGATACGGGACTCTCGGTTCGTGATGCCCCGCGTTGCGGGCTGGTCCGGAGGAATGCGAGACGGGGACGCCTGCTTGCAGGGGCACAGGTGACCGTGCGACTGGTCCACCTTTCCGACGTGCATCTGGGCTTTCGGGGCCTCCCGGGCATGGAGCGGGGCAGGCATCGGTGCGAGAGGGATCTCGAAGAGGCCTTCCTCCGCTGCCTGCACGAGATCGTTCATCTGCGGCCGGATCTCGTGCTCGTTACTGGCGATCTTTTCGATCGACCCGATCCGCCGAGCACCGCCTTCCATGTGGCGAGTCGAGGGTTGCGCAGATTGAGAGATCGCCTTCCCTCGGTCTCCGTGCTCCTGACCGCGGGGGAGCGGGATTCTCCCGCGAATCCGGCGGAACCCGGGCCACTTGCGGTGCTCGGGGCGCTTCCCGGAGTGGAAGCGGCCACGTCCAAGCCACGCGCGATTCACTTGGAGCGGGTGGGTGTTCATGCTCTCCTCGTGCCCCACCGCGCCCTCCGAGGAGCCGAGCCCCCTCGTCTCGTTCCCCACTCTGAGGCGCGTTGGAATCTCCTCCTCATCCGGGGAGAACCGAGTCCCTCGGGCGGCGTCGGAATCCACGCGGAGGACTGGAGCTACGTTGCCATAGGGGGAGATCACACGCGGCGAAGCTGGGCTCCCCACGTGCACCGAGCAGGCTCCCTCGAGCGGCCCGGCTGGGACCCCTGGGCCGACGCTGCCGAGGACAAGGGGTTCTTCAGCTTCGATCTCGACAGCGGGCAGGGCGAATTCCATCCGATTCCCGTGCGTCCGGTAGTCGACCTGGCTCCCGTACGTACCGAGGTGGGCGATCCCGAAGCCGGCGGGCGAAGGCTGAGAGAGCTCGTGGAAGGGATTCCCGGTGGAATCGAAGGGAAGGTGGTACGGGCCCGGCTGAGAGGGGATCTCCTGACGCCCCAGGAAGGCGTTCCCCAGGGTCTCGTGTCCGCCATTCGGCGGCGCTCCGCATACGTGGAGCTGCACCTCTCGGACGACGAGCTACCCCCGGCCGCGGTGGATGAGTGGCGTCCTGAGCGACTCTTCCTTCCCTCGCGGAGCGTTCGCGGACGCCGCGGGCTCGAGCTTCCGGATGGGGTGACCGTCATCACCTCCCCGACCGACGAGTCCCGCGTCCGACTGGCAGGGAGGCTCCAGCGTCCATGGCTTGAGGGGTTCGGCACCGACTCCGATCTCCTCAATGGTCTCACCGTGGCCCCTGACGTTCCCGCCGACCCGGTGTCCAGGGCGATCTGGGGAGGCGAAGGGACTCCGGAGGAGCTCCTGCGAGCGGTTCTGGGAGGACCCGGGATCGGGGGAGAGGTCGAGGACTCACCCTCGAGCCCCGAGTCAGCCGGACCCAGGGAGAGCGACGAAGTGCTCGAGAGGCTGGAGGCCTCTCTCCGCCGCATGCGAGAAGACCATGTGGAGGCCTCCGGCGACCTCGAAGCCCTGACCATGGAGTGGGCCCGAGACCGGCAGGAAGCGGACTCGCGGCTCAGCGCGTACCGGGACCGAGCGCGGGAGCTTTCTGGGCGCCTTCGAGAGATCCGGGAGGAGGGTTCCTCGGGTCGCTGCCCCACATGCGAACGCGAGCTGGGTGAGGCCTTTCCCGGACTGTTGCGAACGCTGGAGGAGGAGTGGGAGGAAGTGGTCCAGGACGGGAAATGGTGGAAGCGCAGGCGGGAGCAGCTCGACATCAAGCCGGAGAGGCTTCGAGAGCTCGAGAGGAGGGTGCTTGTGCTTCAGTCCCGGGTCGCCGACACCAGTGAGCGGGTCGAGCGAGAGCGCGCGCGTGCGGAGGGATCGAGTGCCGGTTCTCTCGGCAGGAGTCCCTCGGCCGGGGCCGCCAGCCGCTCGACGGCCGCTCCGGTAGAGAGCCTCGAGCGCTTGACGGGGATCCGCCCGGTTCTCAGGAGAGCCGGCGGCATCCTGCAGAGATTGACGCGGGGACGGCTGGTCGCCATCCGACCGCGCCGGGAGCGGCTGACGGCGGTCGAGGCCCGCGGACGAGAGGTGGACCCGGAGGGGCCGGAGGCGTCGGCACTCCACTTCGCCGTTCATCTCGCGCTCTGGGAGACGGCGCGGGTGCGCGCCCACGGGCTTGGCGGGCTCTTTCTCTGGCAGCTCCGGGGCTCGGGCAGCGAGGAGCTGGCGCTTCCCGCCCTCCAACTCCTCTCTACGCGGATCTCCGCGCCCACTGGCGCGAGGGTCCTCCTGCTGGTTCCCCCTTCGGTGTCCGAAGGGATGGTGGAATGTCCTCGCCTGATCGTGGAATGGCGTCCGCAGGCCCTCGGCGGACGGCGGGTGGTCTGGAGGCAGGGAGGCTTTGCCGGCTTTCGGTTGGAAGGGCTCGGGGGTTGAACAACCTCCTAGGCCCCCTGCCGCAACCGGAGAATGCCACCGTTTCCGGAGTCCAGCCTCCATCCCGGCGGACACCAGATCGTGGAGCTGTACTCGAGCACGACCGCCGGACCTTCGATACCTCCGCGGGCGGTCACTGCGGAGCGGGTGATGAGCTGAGCGTCCGTTGTCCTGCCGCCCACGACCACGGGGGTGCTACGGGTCGTGGGATCGGACGGGGAGCTTTCTTGCGGCGAGAGCGGCACCGGCTCCCCGGGCGTCTCGAGGCGAACCCGGAGAGTCACCGCTTCGACCGGGCTCGAGCGGGCTTCGTACCCGTAGCGCTCCCGGTGGGCGACGTGGAACGCCTCGATCCAGTCCCGGGCGGGCACCCTCAGCTCATAGCTCTGCCCTTCATAGCGGGCGTCGACCCAACGGGTGGCATCGAGTCGGTCAGGCGAGAAGCCTTCACTCATCATCTCGGCTCGTGCCTCCTCTTCCAGCTCTCCGAGGCCGGCCGTCACGAGATGCAGGGCCTCGTGGTCGTCGGTGGAGGCGAGCACGGTGAGCGAGCGCTCCCGAACGATGGGGGCGAGAAGCATGCCGTGGGCCGAGAGCAGGCCCGGATCGGGCGGGATCAGGGCGCTCTTCAGGCCCAAACGCTCTACGAGCTCGGCCGCATGTAGCCCTCCGGCTCCCCCGAAGGCCACCAGGTCGTAGCCGGAGGGATCCACACCCCGCTCGACCGAAATCACGCGGAGAGCCGACTCCATCGTCGTGTTCACCACTTCGAGCACCCCTTCGGCCACCGCGTCGGGGGACGTTCCGGCCGCAGTCGCGAGGGCCTGCATCGGACCTCCGATCCGTTCCCGGCTCAGCCCAAGCTCCCCACCCAGAAAACCGTCGGGGGGCAGGCGGCCGAGCCAGACGTGGGCGTCGGTTACGGTGACGTCATTCCCCCCGCGGCCGTAGGAGATCGGCCCCGGGTCCGCGCCGGCGCTCTCCGGGCCCACGCGCAGCGCCCCTCCCGGGTCCACCCGAGCGATCGATCCCCCTCCCGCGCCTACGGTGTGGATATCGAGGAGAGGAATCGCGATCGGAACGCCGCCGACTTCTCCTTCCCGGGTCTGAAGGAGGGTACCGGGGACCAGGCTGACGTCAGTGGAGGTGCCCCCCATGTCGAAGGATAGGACCCTGTCGGTGCACCCCCGCCGGCCCCACTCCAGCGCCGCCACCACCCCTCCCGCCGGCCCCGAGAGGACGGTGTGCACCGGTTCGTCGGCTGCTCGTTCGATGGGCAGGGATCCGCCATTCGATCCCATGATCCGAATGCGGTCGGCCTTCGCGCCCTTCCGGATCCGCTCCAGGTATCCGGCCATCCTCGGAGCGACGTAGGCGTTCGCGACCGTGGTGGACGTTCGCTCGAACTCCCGGAATTCTGGGAGGATTCGGGAGGAAACGGAGATCGGGGTGTCGAGCTCGGCGAGTGCCCGAGCGACTTCCTCCTCGCCGGACGGATCCAGGTAGCTGTGAAGGAGGACCACGGCGACGGCTTCGACGCCCCGCAGGCGCTGGGGCAGTGAGGCCAGCTCCTCGGGCTCGGTTGGACGGTGCTCCGTTCCATCCGCATCGGTGCGCCCCTCGATCCCGATCCGGTCGTCGCGCGAGACCAGTGGCGGCGGTCGTGTTCCGGTGAGAGCATAGAGCTGCGGACGGTTCTGGCGGCCGATCTCGATCACGTCCTCGAACCCGGCATTGGTGATGAGTCCCACCCGGGATCCCTTCCGCTCCAGGATCGCGTTGGTGGCCACGGTGGAGCCGTGGACCAGGACGTACCTGGGGGACGGTAGCGGCGCCAGGAGCTTGTTCAGTCCCTCGAGCACGGCCACCGCGGGGTCGGCGGGCGTCGAGGGAACCTTGAGCGCCGTGACCGATCCCTCATACAGGAGTATGAGGTCGGTGAAGGTGCCGCCGGTGTCGACCGCGACCACGGGCGTTGACTTTCCTCCTTGGGCTCCGGACATTGCCGGCCCACCAGCGTCATCGTTCACCATCGGCAGGCTCCATGGTTCTGATTCCCTCTTTCGAGGACTTCGCGGAGCTCGCTCGGGATTCCCAGGTGGTTCCCGTGCGATCCGAGTTCCTCTTCGACACCGAGACTGCGGTCACGGCGTACCACAAGCTGGCTCGGCCCCCTTTCGGGTTCTTGCTCGAATCCGTGGTCGGCGGCGAGACCTGGGCGCGATACACCTTTCTCGGGACGGAGCCCGCTTCTGCCTGGAGGCTTCGATCCGGTCGGGTGTCCACCTGGACGCCCGAAGGAGGGTGGACTCCCGTCGAGGCCGACGATCCCCTCTCTGACCTCGACGACCGCCTCCGCGCTCGCCGGCCGGCAAGAGTCTCCGGGCTGCCCAGGTTCTGGGGGGGTGCCGTAGGGTACTTCTCGTACGATGTGGTGCGCCAGATCGAGCGGCTCCCCGAGCTCGCACGGGACGACCTTGGACTTCCCGAAGCGCTCGTGGTCTTCACGGACGTGGTCCTGGCGATCGACAATCTCCGCGGGCGGGCGATGGCGATCCGGGCCGTTCCCGTAGAGCCGGAGTCGACGCGGGAGGAGCTGCGAGCCGCCTACGACGATGCGCATCGGGCGATCGGTTCGATGGTGGATCGCCTGCGCTCCGAACCCGGCCCCGCTCCACTTTCCCTGCGAGCCGAGCCTCCCGGCGATCCACCGTTCGAGAGCACGATGAGCCGCACCGAGTACGAGGCGGCCGTTCGACGGATACGGGAGTACATCCTGGCGGGGGATGTCTTCCAGGTCGTCCTCAGCCAGCGGCTGGGGATGTCGCTCGACGGGTCTCCCTTCGATCTCTACCGGGCTCTGCGCTCGCTCAATCCCTCTCCCTACCTTTTCTACCTCGAGGCGGACGATGTGACGCTCGTCGGGTCCTCCCCCGAAGTGCTTGCGCGCGTCGAGGAAGGGACGATCACGGTTCGTCCCATCGCCGGCACCCGCCCGAGGGGGGCCGATGCCTCCGAGGATGAGCGACACGCGGCCGACCTGCTCGCGGACGAAAAGGAGCTGGCGGAGCATCGGATGTTGGTCGACCTCGGGAGGAACGACGTCGGACGGGTGGCCCGCTTCGGAACCATCCGGGTTCCGGAGCTGATGGTGGTGGAGCGCTACTCCCACGTGATGCACCTCTGCTCCCAGGTCGAGGGCGAGCTCCGGGAGGGGCTCAGCGCATTGGACGTCCTGCGCGCCTGCTTCCCGGCAGGTACGGTCTCGGGTGCCCCCAAGATCCGGGCGATGGAGATCATCGAGGAGCTCGAGCCCGTGCGCCGGGGGCCGTATGCGGGGGCGGTCGGCTACCTTGGATACGGAGGCATGTCCATGGATACCGCGATCGCCATCCGGACGGTCATGGTACACGAGGATCAGGCGTTCGTGCAGGCCGGCGCCGGTGTGGTGGCGGACTCGGATCCGGGTCGCGAATACGAGGAGACGCTCAACAAGGCCAGGGCACTCCTGCGAGCGGGCGTCATGCTGGCGCCCCCTCCGTGAGGAGGCTTGCTAGTGTGGCGAATCTCTGACTCGCCACACTAGAGCGCAGAGTAGAAGTTCAGCAAGGTGAGGATGCCCTTCTCGATGTGATCCAGTGGAAACCACTCGTCGGGAGCGTGCATGTTCGCACCCGGGAGCGCGAACCCCACGAGCAGCACCTGGGCGCCCAGGTGGCGCTCGAAATCGGCCACCACCGGAATCGACGCCCCTTCGCCGACGAGCACCGGATCTCTCCCGAAAGCACTTCGTAACGCTGCCCGGGCGGCTTCGAAGTAGGGTCCTTCGGGGCGCGCTCGCCATGGCCGCCCCCGGTGGAGTTCCCTCACCTCGACCTCGACTTCGGGGGGAGCGATCCGTTCGACGTGCTCGCTCAAGAGTCGGGCAATCTCGTCTGGATCCTGATCCGGTACGAGACGGAAGCTGACCTTGGCCATCGCCTCCGCAGGGATCACCGTCTTGGCCCCTTCCTCCACGTAACCGGAGAGGATCCCATTCACGTCCGCGCTCGGACGGAGCCACAGCCGTTCGAGCACCGAGTACCCCTTTTCCCCCACGAGTCCGCGTGCCCCCGTTTCCTCCAGTAGCGACCCTTCCCGGAAGGGGAGCTCCCGGATCCCCCTGAGGGTTTCCTCGTCCCATTCCACGACGTCGTCGTAGAAGCCCCTGATCGCCACCCGTCCCTCTGCGTCGTGGAGGCTCGCGAGGAGGCGGGCCAGAGCGGTCGCGGCGTTCGGAGCGGCTCCACCGTACATGCCCGAGTGGAGGTCAGTGCGCGCGGTTCGAGCTCGTAGCTCGAAGTAGGACAGGCCCCGCAGGGAGAACAGGAGCGACGGCAGACCGGGCCCGAACATCGCCGAGTCCGAGATCACCACGGCGTCGGCCCGCAGTCGGTCGCCATGGGCCTCGAGGAACGGACGGAGATTGGTGGAGCCCACCTCTTCCTCTCCCTCCGCGAGGAGCACGACGTTGACAGGGAGCTCACCGTCTCGGGCCAGGAGGAGCTCGAGCGCCTTCAGGTGGAGGAAGAGCTGACCTTTGTTGTCCGCGGCGCCTCGAGCGTAGATCCTCCCATTCCGGATCGCTGGCTCGAAGGGGGGGGAAGTCCAACGTTCGAGCGGCTCAGGTGGCTGGACGTCGTAGTGCCCGTACACGAGAAGCGTGGGGGCCTCGGGCCCCGCGCCGCGCCACTCTCCCAGGGCGATGGGATGCCCAGGTGTCTCGAACAGTTGCGCCTCGAGCCCGCTTGACAAAAGGGTCTCGACCACCCAGGAGGCCGCCTTCCGGGTGTCGTCCTGGAACTCGGAGCGAGCGCTGACCGACGGAATGGAGAGGAACTCGAAGAGCTCGTTCCGAAAGCGCTCGAGTTCCGCTCGGGTCAGGTCAGAAACGGAGGGCACGCCTAGTGTGGTGAGTCAGAGATTCGGGGACAGGGGCCCCGATCACACCCACTCGGTGCTTCCCCAACGGTAAAGCCACGACATGAACACCGCGAGCGCCAACGCACCCGCCATTCCCCCGAGGCTCAACGCGCTGGGCTCCTGGAAGTGAAACATCCCAACGCCCAGCATTCCACCGATGACCGCCCCGAACGCTCCGAAGACCGCGATGAGCGCCCCATGCCCGGGCTGCTCGTCCGGTCGACGGATCACGAGCCTCATGACGAGCCCGACGATTGCACCCAGGACGATCCAGACTCCAACTCCGATCCAGTTTTCCATTCGGTTACCGCGGGGTTGCGTCGCACGCCGCCTCCCCACCGGGGGAGTCGGCGAGACGGGTCACATGTATGCACAGGGTCTGAACGGCCCCGAGAATCTATGTCGGGAAGTTCGATCCGGCTACCCTCCCGCAAGACCCCTATTGCGGTGGCCAGTCCCCACACTAGCTACTCTTCCATGAGCTGACGTTTGAGCTGGTCCAACCTCCGATCCAGGTCCCGGTCGGGGGAATCACCGGCTCGCGGGGCCCGCGAGCCACCGAGCGATTCCTCGACCTCCCGAGCCGCGTCGAGCTCGAGCTCGGCGTCCGCGACACGCGCTTCCATCCGGTCGACTTCGGCCATGAGGGCGTCGGCGCTTCGGAGCGTTTCCCGGACGTCGCTGCGAACCGCCTCGGCCAGTAGGGCGCTGCGACGTGCCCGAGCGCTCCGGAACCGGCTCCTCATCTCACTCATTTCGAGAGCTCGCTCGTCGAGCTCCTGAGAGGCGACCTCGGCCTTTCGGATCAAGAGGTCGTGCTTGCGCAGGTGTCGGCCGGCGTATTCCCGTGCGAGCCGGGCCGTCTCCTCGTCGCCGATGCGGAGGGCCATCTCCTCCCTCCGAAGACAGGTCCGGACATGCTGACCCTCCTCGGAGGCTTCTCGCCTGAGCTCGCTCACCTCGGCCTTCAGGGTGTCGAGCGTCTCCTGCGCGACCGCCAATTCCCTGCGCATCGCCCGGAGGAGCCGATCGGCCGCCTCGGGGACGTCGTCTCGGTGCAGCTCCGTCTTGAAGTTGTCGATGGCCTGCCGGAAGGCGTCCCGGAGCGATTCGAACATGGCCGGTCCAGCGGGGAGGGTCAGTTCAGCAGGTGCTCGATCCGCTGGGCGAACGAGTTCCGGGCGCGGTGAAGTCGGCTCTTCACGGTGCCCAGATTGACCCCGGTGATCTCGGAGATCTCCTCGTAGCTCTTCCCTTCCAGCTCTCGGAGACGGAAGACCAGCCGGTGATGTTCCGGGAGCTCCTCCACCGTGTCCTCCACGAGCCGCTGGAGAAAGCGCTTCCGGTAGAGGTCGTCGGGCTGCATGCTCACGTCCTCGAACTGCAGCGGCCGGTGGTCGTCGTCCCAGTTGCTGGTCAGCTTCTGAAAGAGGACCAGCGGACTCCTGGAGCGGTTGCGCAATTCATTCTTGGAGAGGTTGCTTGCGATCGTATAGACCCAGGTCGAGAACTTCTTGCTCGTGTCGAACCGATGGAGATGTCGGGTGACCCGGATGAACGCCTCCTGGACGAGGTCCTGCGCCCGGTCCCCGTCACCGGTCTTGCGGGTAATGAAGTGGACCAGTCGGTCCTTGTACCGATCGAACAGCTCCTGGAAGGCGCCGGGACGTCCTTCGAGGTGAGCGGTGACCAACTCCTCGTCGCTCAACTCGTCGAGCTCGCGCCGATGAAGGGCTGGGTTGGTGATGGATCTATGGTCCTGACGGCCTGAAATATCTGGCATGTCCCTCTGGTTTCCCTGGTTCAAGTCACGCCGAACTGGAGAGGACAAAAAAGGGCTCCGTACCTCGTGGACACGGGCCCTCCGCTGCATAAGCGATCCCACTTTCGGTAGGGAGTCACCTGATGTTCATCTGCTACCCAATATGATTCAATGCGCCCTGGATTTCAAGGCGCACAACCGTCTCCCGGCGAATCCCCGATCCGCTGATCGGGGCCCCTGCGCCGACCGGGAATCCGAGGATGGGTCGCTTGTCAAGGCGTTGCCTGCTCGCTGGCCGCGAGCGAGATTGACCTCTTCGGTCTCGCAATCCCTTCCCGCGCGTCCATGACTCTCGAGCCGAACCCTTCCCTTCCGGCCTCTCCCCCCGCCCGGCGTCCCCGCCGCGTACACGCGCGCGTAGCGCTCGCGCTCATGGAGACGATTCGGACCCAGGACCTGCCTCCGGAGCTCCTCGACGACGAGAACGTGTCGGTGACCATTCCCCGCAGGTTCGGGCTGTCCGGAGTCGTCGACGTCCAGATTCGCCGGTATCGAGAGCAGGCCGGGCGTCGGGGCCGGATCCCGGAATCGGAGTTCGTGGATCTCGTGCGCTTCGTCGTGCGGCGTCCGGATGCCGACGAGGTATTCCTCGCCAGCGGTCGCGCGCTACTGGGCGGCGAGCGGACCCCTGGATGGAGGAGGGTGCTCCCTCGGCGAGCGCAGTTCGCGCTGGCCAGGCGGATGGCCAGCCGCCGTCTCAGAACGCTCTTTGGCGGGCGACTCGTGCGATCCGTGGGCTCACCCTTCCAGGTGGAGGATGTACAGGACCTCCTCATCACGGCCGATCCGGGCGGCGACGCCTGTCAGCTCGTGGTCGGGCTTTCCAGAAGCGTTCTCGAGGCCTACGGTATCGAGTCGCCCGATGTGCTCCACTCCGAGTGCCGCGCCCGGGGTGACACGCGCTGTCTCTGGACGGCGGGCGACTGAAGATTTGCCGGGGAGCTCCCCCAGACACAGGGGGAGCCTCCGGAACGAACATCCCGACGGGAGGGGTCAGCATGCTCGAGGAGGGAGACCAGGCGCCGGACTTCAGACTTCCGGCGGACGACGGCACCACGGTGTCGTTGTCCGATCAGCGGGGCCGCACGGTAGTTCTCTACTTCTATCCGAAGAACGACACTCCCGGTTGCACCACCGAGGCGTGCGAGTTCCGGGACCAGCTCGGCGATTTCGAGAAGCTGGGGGTCGCGGTCCTGGGAGTGTCGCCGGATCCCGTCGACTCGCACGTGAAGTTCAAACGGAAGCATGAGCTGAACTTCCCACTTCTTTCGGACGAATCGAACGAGGTCGCCTCAGCCTATGGCGTCTGGAAGGAGAAGTCGATGTTCGGGCGAAAGTTCTGGGGAGTGGAGCGCTCGACCTTCGTGATCGATGGGGAAGGAAAGGTCCGGAAGATCTGGCGCCGGGTGAAGCCGAAGGGCCACGCGGATCAGGTCTCCGAGCACCTCCGAGCCGAGCTCCACCAGGGGAGTTGAGGCATGCCGGTTCCCCGTCGATTGTGCGGGTCGACGATCGTCCAAGTGAGGGGCAAGGAGTGAGGAATCCATGGAGATCGTAGCGTGGGCGCTGGTGCTGTTGCTGGGTGCTCTCTCCGCGTACCTCGCGTTGCGGAAGGAGGAGGATCCCTATCCGGACGCGGTGCGACGGTTGGTGAGGGAAGTCCTGAGCGACGACGGCCCGGGAGATCCGGCTCCAGACGATCCCCCCGAAGTCCGGGATCTCAGAGAGGCGATCGCCCGGGCGCTGGCGGCGTCTCACGGAGGCGGTGACGTTCCGACCGAGCAGGCTCTGAGGGCCCTCGTGCGGTACGCTCGGGAGGCCGTGGCGATGCCCCTGAGGGAAGCCCTGGAGAGGGGAGGCGCCGAAGACTCCCTGGCTGACGCGCTCGCCGCATTGGAAGACCTGGAGGCGTACTCGGAGACCCGGGAGGACGAAGCGCTCCGCCGGGACAACCTGGTCTCGGTGATCCAGTCGGTCACGCGCGAGTACGCCCTGCAGACGGGGGTTCCGGTGAAGTTTCGGAGTCCTGGGGGTGCGCTTCCGGTGCAAGTTGCGTCGGAGGGGTTCAAGGACGCGTTGTACCTGCTGTTGGCCAACGCCGGCCATTTCGGGGGGGGACGCACGGTGGACGTGGTCACCGAGCTGGAGGGAGGCGAGGTTCGAGTGCGGGTGTTGGATCGGGGCCCCGGATTCGAGCCGGAAGCTCTGGAGCGAGCCTTCGAACCCTTCTGGAGCACTGAGAGCGACGCCCTCGGGCTGGGTCTGACCCAGGCGCGGAAGCTCCTCTCCCTTTCCGGGGCCCGGCTCGCCGTAGGCAACCGGGGCGACGGAGAGGGCGGTGCGGAGGCGTCCATCTCCTTGCCCCGAAGCGATTGATCGTCGTGTCAGGGTCGGGATCGGTCGTCCTCCGGACGCCGCGTGCGGGTGGCGTAGGCGCCGGTGACGCCCACGAGAAGCAGCCCCATCCCCAGCCATCCCCCGGGTGTGAGGACCTGGTCGAGCAGGGCCACCGCAAGGAGGGTCGCCACCAGCGGTTCGATGGTGGTGCCAATGGCGGCCCTCCCGGCCTGTATCGTGCGCATGGCGTGGAAGAGGAGCAGCGGGGCTCCCCCGATGGTCAGGAAACCGAACAGGAGGAGCGTGGCCCAGGTAAGGGCGTCGTCAGGCAGGATTACGGGCTCGCCCGACAGGAGCCAGACGGCCCCGAGGAGCACGGAGCCTCCGAGCGTGCTCCAGAAGAGGGGAGCCAGGGCACCGTGACGGGCACCGAACCCCTTCCCGAAGATCGTATAGCTCGCGTAGGATATGCCGCAGAGGCACCCCCAGAGGATCCCGGCCGGGGTCAACTCCACGTCCAGGCCCTCCGCTCCCATGACGGTGAGCCAGACTCCGACCACCGAGACGATCGCGAGCGTCCCCTTTACCGGAGTGATCGGCTCACCGAAGATCACCCTCGACCCGAGGATCACGAGGGCGGGGGCGAGGTAGAGAAGAGCCACCGTGGCGGGCACGCCGACCGCGGCGGTCGACATCTGATAGGCAAGTTGGAACACGCCGACGATCACTCCTCCCCCGAGAAGCATCCACAGGAGGGCTCCGGGTGTGGGGCGGATCCGGCGGCCGTGCCAGAACAGAAGGATCAGGCCGAGCAGGAGCCCGCCAGTCGCCGGACGCAGCAACGCCACGCTCGTCGGTGGAAGTCCGAGCCTGTGCAGCGCGATCGAGAAGGGGCCGGAGGTAGCCCAGAGGATTCCGGCCAGCAGGACCTGGAGATAGGCGATGGCCGTGGCGCGACCGTTCCCCTGGGATGGGTGCTCCAACTCTGGCTCTCCCCTTACATTCCGGAGAATGTCGATCGGCCGGGACAGCTCGCGTTCCCGGAGACGGACACCGGTGGTTTCGAATCCGACGCGTCAACGTAACGATGAACTCCCAACCGGCGTACGGGTTTCTCTCGCGGCTGGCTCCGAGGCTCCGACCGCATCGGGCCGCTCTCGCCCTGGCCTCGGTCCTCATCCTGGTGGGAACGGCGATCGGCCTGGCCTTCCCCCTCCTGGTCCGGGAACTCCTGGACGCGGCTTTCCTGGCCGAAGACAGGGGGCTGCTCGACCGGGTCGCACTTCTCCTGGTCGGGCTCTTCTTCGTGCAGGCCGTGGTCAACTTCGGGCAGAGCTACCTGACGGCATCCGTTTCCGAGAGGGTCGTGGCGCGGCTCCGGACGGACCTCTTCGGTCACCTCGTGACACAACCTCCGGGATTCTTCGAGCGGAGGCGCGTCGGGGAGCTATCCTCCCGAGTTGCCTCAGACGCCGGGCTCATCCAGGGGATCCTCCGATTCGGGGTTCCCGAGCTGGTTCGTCAGGGTCTCTTCCTGGTGGGAGCGGTCGTCCTCGTCACGGTCACGCACCCCCGGCTCACCGTGGTCACGCTCGTGGCGATCCCGCCCACGGTGGCCGCGGCGTGGATTCTGGGTCGGAAAGTGCGGGGGATCAGCACTGGAATCCAGGACCGCCTCGCAGCCGCGGTGTCGCGGGCGGAGCAGGTCTTCACACAGATCACCACGGTGCAGAGCTTCACCCGGGAAGAATGGGAAAGAAGGGCGTTCGCGGAGGAGATCGAAGCGACGCGGGACGAAGGACTGCGCCGCGCCGTAGCCCGTGCCCTCCTCACCGGCATCGTGACCTTCACGGCCTTCGGGGCGATTGCCCTCGTGCTGTGGGAGGGGGGAAGGCTGGTCCTCGAAGGAGCCCTGACGCCGGGCACCCTGGTTGCCTTCCTCCTCTACGCCGTCACGATTGCTGGAGCGGTGACCTCGCTGGCAGGCTTCTGGAGCAACTTCCAGGAGGCTTCGGGTGCGGCACGGAGGATTTTCGATCTCCTCGACCACCGGATCGAGCTGAAGGAACCGGACCGGCCCGGGCACCTTCCAAAGCCTCCCA
Source organism: Gemmatimonadota bacterium (assembly GCA_007125845.1). GTDB lineage: Bacteria > Gemmatimonadota > Gemmatimonadetes > Longimicrobiales > Gaopeijiaceae > SLCK01. Next base: position 34,234 of record SLCK01000015.1, on the reverse strand, counting down.
GGGGCCTGGTCAGCTACGAAGGCGTGCGCTTCCGCTACGGGGAGGGACTTCCCGAGGTCCTGCACGGAATCGACCTGGAGCTCTTGCCCGGGGAGACGGTGGCTCTCGTGGGAGCCTCCGGAGCGGGAAAGAGCACGCTGGCCGGCCTCCTTCCCCGTTTCTACAATGTGACGGGGGGGCGCGTGACCGTCGACGGCGTCGATGTGCGCGACGTCCGTCTCGCCGAGCTCAGGCAGGCCATCGGCGTCGTGCCGCAGGAGCCAATGCTGTTCGCGGGGTCGGTGTGGGAGAACCTCCGCTACGGCAGGGAGGATGCCGGCGACGGGGAGGTCCGCAGCGCGGCCCGCGCCGCACACGCTCACGAATTCATCGCGAAATTTCCCGAAGGATACGACCAGGAGATTGGCGAGCGGGGGGTGACGCTCAGCGCGGGGCAGCGCCAGCGGGTGGCCATCGCCAGGGTGATGCTGAAGGCGCCGGCGATCCTGATCCTGGATGAGGCCTCGTCGGCCCTCGACGCCGAAAGCGAGCGGTTGGTCCAGGACGCCCTGGATCGCCTCATGGAGGGGCGCACGACCCTGGTGATCGCCCACCGGCTCTCCACCATCCTCCGGGCCGACCGCATTCTCGTGCTCGACCAGGGGGAAATCGTAGCCGAAGGGAAACACCATCGGCTTCTGGAGGAAAGCGATCTGTACGCGCGCCTCTACCGAAGGCAGTTCGAAGAGGCGATGGCCTCAGCCGGAGAGGGCGCCGGCGCCGCGGCCCTCGCCCGCGGAATGTCCGGCACCGGCTCCTGAGCCGGTCCGAGTGCCCGACCCCCCCGGCTCGGTAGGCGGGTTGGCGACGAACTCGGCGAACTCCTCTGAGAGCCAGGCGTATCTCCCGTCCATCGCCCCCCTCGCGATGCCGTACGTCACCTCGTCGTCGTTCCGGAATAGCGCCGAGAACCGGGCCTCGATCCTGCGTCTGGCTTGGCGGCTGAAGGCGTCCGCCAACTCCTCCGCGGAGCGGTCGTCGGGATTTGCTTGGACCAGGCGGTGAGCCAATACGCACGAGGCCGTGATCAGGAAGCACTCCGCCCCGATGTCGACGAGGCGCCCGAGGACGGCCTGCTTCTTCTCCAGGCGTGGGCCGAATCGCACCATGGAGTGGAAGAGGCCACGAGCGAGCCGCCGGGAGGTTCGATCCACGTACCGGAGGTGACGGGCCAATCGATCGAATTCCGCGTACCTGGGTGGATAGCTCCAGCCCACCCAGCGGGTGGGATACCACCATGCGTAGTGGAGGCCGCTCCGGACCGCCGCCGCGACCCTCTTGCCCGTCGGAGCCTTCGAATCCACGAGATCTCCGGCGATCTTCAAGTGGGTGTCCACGGCCTCACGGGCGATGAAGAGACGCATGATCTCGGACGACCCCTCGAAGATCAGATTGATGCGGAGGTCCCTGAGATTGCGCTCGACGGGGTAGGGGGTCTCGCCCCGCTCGCGAAGGGAGTCGGCCGTTTCGTAGCCGCGCCCGCCGCGGATCTGGAGCGCGTCATTGGCCAGCTCCCATGCGGTTTCGGTGTGCCACAACTTCACGAGCGCCGCTTCCAGCCGGATATCCAGCACTCCTCGATCGGCGAGGGCACATGCGAGCTCCGCACCGGCTTCCATCGCGAAGGTGTGGGTGGCGATCCGTCCCAGCTTCTGCGCCACCGCATCGTGCTTTCCGATCGCCTGGCCCCACTGGACCCGCTCGGCCGCCCACCGGCGAGTGAGCTCCAGGGCGCCCTTGCCCGAAGCAGTGCAGAAGGCGGGAAGGGAAAGGCGGCCCGTGTTCAGGGTGATCAGGGCGAGCTTCAACCCCTGACCCTCACCCCAGATCACGTTCTCTGCGGGCACCCGCACGTCGTTGAAGCGAATGACCCCGTTCGAGATTCCCCGGATTCCCATGAAGCGGGATTCGTGCACGACCTCCACCCCATCCCAGGCCGTTTCGACGATGAATGCCGTGATCGGCCGCTCCGACGCGATGCCTTCGCGAGGCGGGGTGCGGGCCATGACGACCATGATCTCGGCCCGGGGGCCGTTTGTGCACCAGAGCTTCTCGCCGTTCAGGATCCAACTCTCTCCGTCCTCGGAGGGGGTCGCTGTGGTCGACATGTTCGCTGGATCGGATCCGACCTCGGCTTCCGTCAGCGCGAAGGCGGAAAGGGCTCCCGCCGCGAGACGGGGCAGGTACTTCTTCTTCTGCTCCCCGGTGCCGAACAGGGAAAGCGGCTTCGGCACCCCGATCGATTGATGGGCCGAGAGGAATGCACCAGTGGCCCCGCATCGTGCAGAGACGATGCTGAGCGCCCGGTTGTAGGTCAGTTGGGAGAATCCAAGACCCCCGTATTCCCTGGGAATCTGAATCCCGAAGGCTCCGAGCTCCCGGAGCCCGTCCAGCACCTCCTCGGGCACATGACCTTCCCGGTCGATGCGGTCTCCATCGATGTGGGCGAGGGAGAATGCCCGCAGTTCGTCGAGGAATTGCCTGCCCCGCGCCTCTTCCTCCGGGTCTGGCTCCGGGTACGGATGGATGAGATCCAGCCGAAACCGGCCTTCGAAGAGGTGTCGCATGAAGCTCTCGCCGACCCACTTCGCCTCCCGGGCCCCTTCTGCGACCCGCCGGGACTCGGCCTCCCGTTCGGCCGCACCCTTCCGTTCCGTCTCAGTGGCCATGGCGGTTCACCTCTCTTCATGCCGGGGGAGTGGGGTCACCATGCTACTACCCCCTCTGAATCCCGGGGTTCTGAGGGCTTTCGCTTACTCGAAGGTTTTCGAAGGAGGGGGGCGGCCACGCTTCTCCTTCGACAACCTTCCAGGGGATGGTGCGCGATTCACCTCGGGATCCAGAGGCGCTCGCGTTCGGGACCTGGGGTGGAGCAGCTCTCGAACCTCCCCCATGCGGGCGTCGGCGTCCAATTCTCCGATCTCCATCATGAGCCGAAGGTATCCGGGTTCGAAGAGCAGGAAGGACAGAAGATCGGGGCTTCGCGTTTCCTTCGTACCCAACCCGCGCATCAGGAAGCGGAAAAGTCGGGGAAGCCGAAGCTCGAAATCGTCGGCGAGCTGGCCCAGGTCTCGCGAAGGCCTCATGGTGAGCAACTTCACGATGCGCATGCCTCCGCGTCCCTCCGGCGGGATTCTTCGAAGCAGGTCGTTCATCGCTTCCGCCCTCAGGGCGTCCTGATCGAGCAAGTCCAGGAAGATCGAATTCATCAGCGAGCCGATCACCTGCGCCGGCGGAGGGTATCCCTCGATGAGCGAGCGGTCGCACTCCTTTTCGAGACGAGCGAACCGTGTGGAGATTGCGAGCAGCCGGTGGGCTCCGAGATGGAGCGCCGGTGAGAGAGGAGCGGTGAGTCGGATGCCGCCGTCGCCGTACCAGTGGTCCCCGATCCGAACCGCCGGAAAGAAGAGTGGCAGCGCTGCGGAGGCCATCACATGATCCAACCCTATCGAGGTCAGCCTGGCCTGACGCTGCGGTCGGGTCCATTCCCTGATCTCGCGTCCCTGGATCCAGGTCACCGACTGCCCGGTGGTGTACGAGGAGGTGCTGATCGCGAGCGCTTTGAGCCGTCCCGAATCGATCTTCTCCCGGATCCCCGGGATCTCACCCTCGCGCTCCTCGAGAGCCCGCTCCAGGAACCGTCGCAGCGGCGCCGTGTCCACCAGGCTCTGAATGGCGGGGGGGTGTCCCAGGCCTCCGGAGGCGAGTTGAAGGCCCCATCTCATCGCATTCGAAAGCAGGAAGCGCGGATCGACGTTGAAGACCTGGTCCACCGTCAGCGACTCCCAGAGCTCCGCAAGGTCCTCGACCGCTTCGCGGAAGCTTCCTCCGTGGGAAGCCAGGTGGACTGCGTTGATCGCTCCCGCCGAGACGCCGGTGATGATCGGGATCTCCAGATTCGGTTCGAAGCGGGCCAGCGCTCTGAGGAAGCCGACCTGATACGCGGCCCGGGCTCCCCCTCCCCCCATCACGAGGGCCAGCTCTCCCTTCCCCGAGGGAGGCCGGGGCGTGTGCGGTTCGGGAGGGTGGTCGGGCATTCGTGCGCTCCAGCGATTCGCCGTCTGGATCGAAGGGAATCCGGTGCCGGTGCCTCAGAAGCCGGCGCCGAGAAGGGTGCGGTTGATCGCGAGCACCCCGAACCATATCAAGAGGAGGGCGACGACGGAGGAGACCAGGTGCGGTGCGTACGTGCGTTCCTCCGGCGGCCGACGTCGGAATACGGAGAGGGGCACCTGGGCGGCGACCGCGGCAGCGAGCATCAGAAAGATGTGGCCAATGAGTTGGGGATAGAAGCGGCCCGAGACCAGCAGGAAGAATCCGAGCAGGACCTGGAGGTGGAGGAGGCCCGCGAAGGAGGCCGCTGTGGCACGCATCGCTCGGTCGTAGGCGCGCCCGGTGATGAGTCCGTAGAGAGAGTAGCAGACCACGGCGACCCCGGCCAGGAGGACGAGGTAGCGGAGTCCGGAATGGGCGTGAAGAAGTCCGGTGGCCATGAGTTTCCTTTCGGAGCCGTTGAAGGCGAGACGGTTTCCGGGGAAGTCCCCCGGGGGTTCAACAGGATACCAGAGGGAAGAGCTCGAGGCATCCCCCCCGCTGGTCGCGGGTCCCGACCGGGAGGGCGCACTCGGTGAGGGCCGGACGATCCCCGCGACCATCCGGCTCCCGGTCCGACGTAGTGGTGGGGGAGCTTGATGATCCCCCCGAGCCCAGAGACGCCCTCGCGCGCTGTGCCGGACTTCCCGGGCGTGTTCTGCTCGAAAGCGCGGGCGGGCGCGGAAGCTACTCCTTCCTCGGCTGCGACCCCATCCTCGTCCTGCGAGTAAAGGGGGGGCGGGCGAGCCTTGCGGGAAACCTCGAGCTCACCAACTCTCCCTCCAGGGCCGGCTCCCACGATCCCTTCTTGCTCCTGGGGACGCTCCTGAACGACTTGCGGGGCCCGTCCCCCCCTCCGGGCATCCCCTTCGCCGGGGGAATCGTGGGCTACCTTGCCTACGAGCTCGCCGACCTTCTCGAGCGGCTGCCCGCGCCACCCGCGGACGACGTGCGAATGCCGGACGCCTGGTTTGGGGTGTACGACGGCGGCCTCGTGTGGGATCATCCTTCCGGGCGCTGCCGGGCCGTGGCGACCGAGCTCCCGGGGGGCTCCGGGCGCGACGCGAGCAGCCGGGTGCGAGCCCTCCTCGATCTGATGCGGGGCGGGCCCCGCACTCCGGAGGTCTGGGGAGGCACCGCAACCCGTATCACGTCGTCGCTATCGCGGACTGAATACCGACAGGGCGTGGAGCGGATCCGGGAATACATCCGCGCCGGTGACCTCTTCCAGGCCAATCTCACCCGGCGGATATCGGCGTACTGCAAGGGGCTCTCAGGCAGGGCCCTCTACGATGCCCTGGCGCGACAGAGTCCGGCGGCATTCGGGGCGTTTCTCGATGTGGGGGACGGAGAGGTGGCGTCCATCTCGCCGGAGCTGTTCCTCTCGTTGCGGGGAGACCGGGTCCGAACCCGGCCGATCAAGGGGACGGCCCGCAGGGATCCGTCCGAGAAACGTGATCGGGCCCTTCGCGACGAGCTCGCTGCGAGCGCCAAGGATCGGGCGGAGAACGTGATGATCGTCGACCTCCTGCGAAACGACCTCTCCCGCGTCGCCCAGCCAGGCTCGGTCGTCGTCCCGGAGCTCGCCGAGCTAGAGACCCACCCCACCGTCCATCACCTGGTGTCGACAGTGGAGGGTCGGTTGATGCCCGACCGTGGGCGGATGGACCTTCTCAAGGCAACCTTCCCCGGTGGAAGCATCTCCGGCGCACCGAAGATTCGGGCCATGGAGATCCTTCGCGAGCTGGAACCCGTGCGCCGGGGAGTGTACACGGGAGCCCTGGGCATACTCGGGTTCCACGGCGACCTGGACCTTTCCATCGCCATCAGGACCGCGGTGCTGAGGGACGGGTGGGTGCGATACGGGACTGGAGGCGGCATCACCCTGGCCTCAGACCCCGAGGCGGAGTGGCAGGAGTCACGCGACAAGGCGACGGCCTTCCTTCGGGCCCTCGGCGTGGGAGAGGAACGATGATCCTCCTTCTCGACAATTACGATTCCTTCGTGCACAACGTGGCGAGGGCTCTCCGGGAGCTTGGCGCCGAGGTGGAGGTGGTTCGAAGCGATCGGCTGACCGTCTCCGAGGCGATCGTCCGAGAAGCTTCCGGAGTCGTGATCTCCCCAGGTCCTGGTACACCCGACGAAGCCGGGATCAGCGTCGAGCTTGTGAGGGAGCTCGGTGGGCGTGTTCCCGTCCTGGGGATCTGCCTGGGACATCAGGCCGTTGCCGCTGCGTACGGAGCCGGGGTAGGGAGCTCTCCCGCTCCGACCCATGGGCGGGAGAGCGCCGTATACCACCGGGGGGGCGACTTGTTCGCGGGAATCCCATCACCCTTCCCGGCAGGGCGGTATCACTCCCTTTCCGTGGACGAGAGATCTCTTCCGAGGGAGCTCGAGCCAGCGGCGTGGACGGCCCGCGGAGAGCTCATGGCGGTCCGGCACCGGGACGATCCGGTATGGGGCATCCAGTTCCACCCGGAGTCCGTTCTCACCCCGTCCGGGGCCAAGATCTTCGAAAACTTTCTGCACCTCGTCCGACGCCGACCGGCCGACCGGCCGGCCGCACGTTCCCGGCTGGCGATCGCGAAGGTGCCGTGAGGAGTCGGTCCATCCCAGACCTCGTGCCGGCGGATGACCGGGGGCTCCTGCTCGGGGACGGCCTCTTCGAGACCGTCCGCCTCCGCCGGGGGCGACCGTTTCGACTCGATCGGCACCTCTTGCGACTGGAATCCAGCGCCCGTCTGCTCGGGATTCCCGTCCCCGGGGAGCTCGGCCAGCGCGTGTCGCAAGCGCTCCTGGGGTGGGAAGGGGTGGATGGAGCCCTCCGGATCACGCTGACGAGAGGCGCTGGCGCCGGAGTCGCCCCCCCGACGGATCCTCGGCCCCGGCTGATTGTCACGGTCCAGGAGACCGAGAGCGATCCGGAGCATGCCCGCCGCGGGCTCTCCGCGCGTGTGCTCGGCCGGCTGGACGAGAAGGCTCTCGTGACCGCCCTCAAGGTGACGGCCTATCCCGAGCGGATCCAGGCCATACGGTTGGCCCGCTCGCACGGGGCCGACGAGGCCCTCCTGCGGAACAGTCGAGATCGATTGGTGGAGGGGGCCGCGTCGAACCTCTACGCAGTGACCCGGGAAGGCGTACTTCTCGCGCCGGGCCCCGAGGAAGGAGCTCTTGCGGGGATCACGCGGGAGCTGCTGCTCGAGTTGGCCGCAGAGCTCCGACTGAGCGTAGAGGAGCGTGGTGTCGAGGTCGAGGAGGTCGCAGGGCTCACCGAGATCTTTCTCTCCTCGTCGATCCGGGGGGTCGTCGCGGTGACGGAGCTGGATGGGCACCCGGTCGGCTCCGGTTCGCCGGGCCCGGTCCTCCTGAAGTTGCAGCGAGGTTTGGAGGAGCGGGTCGCCCGGGAAGTCCCGGAATAAAGGCCCGACTCCGGACCTAGACCGCCGGGTCGGCGCTTTCGAGGGCGCGCCTCACGACCTCCTTTACGCCGGAGTCCATGTCCTCGGCGGACAGCATCCAGCGGAGGTAGTCGGGCTCAGCTCGAGCGACGACCTGGAGGGGTCGGTCACGGTGCTTGCCTCTCCGGAAGACCGGCGCGTCGCCCCGCGGATCATGGAACCAGCGATCCGCTTCGGTTTCGAAGGGGCTCACCTCGTCGCAGTAGCGGTCAAGGGCTTCGAGCTCCCTGGGGAGGTGCGGGTAGCGCTCGAGCTGGGCGGCCAGCACCTGTGCGGTGGCCCGGGTGTCTGCGAGCGCCGAATGGGCGTCCTCGAGCTCCCGCTCCAGGTAGAACTTCACGGCCGCCGAGAGGTCTCTGGGCTCCTCTCTGTGAAAGATCTGCTGGACATCGATCAAGCGCCGCTCATCCACGTTGAACGGAATCCCGGCGCGCTCGAACTCGGCGAGGAGCATCGGAAGGTCGAAGCGCCTGAGGTTGAAGCCGCCCAGGTCGCACGGATCGAGAAGCTCGGCCAGGCTGCGGGCACGGGCGGCGAAAGGCGGCTCTTCGGCCACGTCCTCGTCGGTGATTCCGTGAACCGCAGTGGCCTCGGCCGGAATCGGCACTCCAGGATTGAAGCGCCGCACTCGCTCCGTCACGTCTCCGTTCGGGGCCAGGCGTACCACAGCGAGCTCGATGACCCGGTCCTTGGCGACCCTCAGGCCCGTGGTTTCGAGATCCAGAAAGACGAGAGGACGCTCCAGGCGGATCGGAAAGGGGAGGGGATCGGCCATGGCGAAACGGGGTTCACGAGAGGTCTCGGAGATGCGGCGCGTCGACGGTGGCCCTCAACCTAGAGCCCGGCGAGTGGTCGGCAAAGAGGAGGCGAGGGCAGGCGGCCCGACGAACGAAGGGGGATGAGACGATGAAAGGTGACCGGGATCGACGGCGAGAGGGCCATCAGGGCGAATCCATGGGAGTCGTGGAGATCGTGGAGCCCGGGGGACCGGACGTGCTGCTCCTCACCGAAGGTGCACGCCCCGTTCCGGGGCCGGGTGAAGTGCGGGTCCGCGTGCAGGTGTCCGGCGTGAACCGAGCGGATCTTCTTCAACGGCGAGGTCGGTACCCCCCATCGCCTGGCTCGCCTGAGAACGTCCCGGGGCTCGAGTTCAGCGGCGAGGTGGATCAACTCGGCGCGGGCTGCCGGCTTCGAGCGCTGGGAGATCGTGTCATGGGGATCGTGGGGGGCGGGGGATATGCCGAGTGGGTGGTAGCTTCAGAACGGGAGACGATCCGTGTCCCCGATGGGCTTACGTCGGAGGAGGCGGGGGCGATTCCCGAGGTCTTCATCACGGCCTGGGACGCCCTCTTCCTCCAGGCGAATCTTCGAGCCGGGGAAACGGTGCTGATCCACGCTGCAGGGAGCGGAGTCGGAACCGCTGCACTCCAACTCGCCCGCGCCGCTGGCGCGATGACCGTGGGAACGTCCCGGTCACCCGACAAAGTGAACCGGGCGGTCGACCTGGGCCTCGACCATGGCGTCCTCGCCGATTCCGGCCGCGACTGGACCGAAGGCGTCCGGGAGTGCCTCGATGGGAGGGGCGTGGATGTGGTGCTCGACCTGGTCGGTGCCAGCTATCTCGAGGGAAATCAGGCGATCCTTGCCGAGGGAGGGCGCTGGGTCGTCGTCGGCGTTCCGGGGGGAGCGAGGGGAGAGGTGGATCTCGGACGGTTGATGGCCAAGCGGGCCTCGATCCGGGGGACCGTGCTCCGCGCCCGCCCACCGGAGGAAAAAGCAGTCCTCGCACGGGCGTTCGAGCGGGTCGTGGTACCCCTCTTCGAAGCCGGTCGGTTACGGCCAGTGATCGATCGAGTTCTCCCGGTGGCTTCGGTCCGTGAGGCTCACCGGGAGATGGAGGAGAACCGCAGCTTCGGCAAGCTCCTACTTCAGTGGGGCGAGTCCGACGGCTGAAACGTCCGATCCCTCACTCCTGCCCGAGCAGCGCTTCCCGGAGGATCCTGGCCTGTGAGGCGTTGTGGTTCGATGTCTTTCCTTCAGCCGGGCTCGCGCGTTCGGGACGGGACACGTGCTTGAGCTGGATCTCGCGTGGGACTACGGCGCGGAGCCGGGGGCCGATGTAGGACAGGGCTCCCATATTGCGGGGCTCCTCCTGGGTCCAGACGACCTCCTCGAGACTCGGATGGGTCGAGATCAACTCCTCTATCTCCCGAGCCGGGAATGGATAGAGCTCTTCGACCCGACCGATCGCCACATGGGTCAAATCCTCCCTGGACTCGTGAGTGAGCAGATCGTAGTAGATCTTTCCAGAGCAGAGGATGAGCCGGGTCACTCCGTCGGGCGACCCGGGGGCGTCCGGATCGGAGAGGACCGGCCGGAATCGACCGTCGGCCAGCTCGTCCACGCCCGAGGAGGCGCGAGGGTGTCGGAGGAGGCTTTTCGGCGTCATCGCCACGAGTGGACGGATGGGGGTCCCGAGCGCCTGGCGTCTGAGCAGGTGGAAATACTGTGCGGGAGTGGTGGGGTAGACCACCCGCATGTTGTCCTCGGCGCAGAGCTGTAGGAACCGCTCGAGCCGGGCCGAGGAATGCTCGGGCCCCTGCCCTTCGTGCCCGTGCGGGAGGAGGAGGGTCAGCCGCGAAAGCTGACCCCACTTCGCCCGGCCGGAGGAGATGAACTGATCCACGATCACCTGAGCCGCATTCACGAAGTCGCCGAACTGACCCTCCCAGAGCACGAGCGTCTTCTCGGACAGCACCGAGTAGCCGTACTCGAAGCCCATCACCGCGATCTCGGAGAGGGGCGAGTTGTAGACTTCGAATCGGGTGGGATCCATCTCCCTCAGGGGGATCAAGGACTCGCCGGTCTTGTGGTCGTGGAGGACGAGGTGCCGCTGCGAGAACGTCCCTCTCTGGGAGTCCTGTCCGCTCAACCGCACGGGCACGCCCTCCTGCAGGATCGATCCGAAGGCGAGGCTCTCCGCATGGGCCCAGTCCAGTCGACTTTCGGGTCCGAAGTCGTTCTTCCGCCGCTGGAGTTGGCGTTTGAGCTTCGGATGGATGTTGAAGTCTGCCGGAACGTCGAGAGCGCCGTCGTTGGCCGCCTTGAGTCGATCGAAGGGGACCGATGTGTGGACCTCCACCGGCTCTGGCTCCGGGGGTGGGGGAGGAAACGGGTCCTGGCCGTTCTCCTCCGCTTGTTCCTGCACCTCTTCTTGAGCCGCGCGGAGCGTCGCGACGAACTCGTCATCGAGTGCGCGGACTTCGTCCTCGGTGATGATCCCATCCTCGAGGACCCGATCGATCCACTGCGTGAGGACCGAGGGATGCTCGGCGATCTTCTCGTAGAAGAGGGGCTGCGTGTACGTCGGCTCGTCTCCCTCGTTGTGGCCGTAGCGCCGGTATCCGACCAGGTCGATGACCACGTCGTCGTGGAATGTGGCCCGATACGCGAGGGCCAGCCGGGTCGCGGCCAGGCAGGCCTCGGGGTCGTCGGCGTTCACGTGAAGGATCGGGATGTCGTAGCCCTTGGCGAGGTCCGATGCGTACCTGGTGGAACGTCCTTCCTGCGGATCCGTCGTGAACCCCACCTGGTTGTTTACGATGATGTGCACCGTACCTCCAACCGAGTATCCACGGAGGCGGGCGAGGTTTAGCGACTCCGCGACGACGCCCTGCGCCGCGAACGCCGCGTCACCGTGCATCAGGATGGGAACGACCGACGCCTGCTCCTGAATGTTGGACCGCTTGTGTCCTGCGAACTGGAGGGTCCGTGCCATTCCCCCGACGATCGGATTGACGAACTCGAGGTGGCTGGGATTCGGGGCGAGGGTCACTTCGACCTCGAGACCGTCTGCGACAGGGTAGCTGCCCTGAGCGCCGTGGTGATACTTCACGTCACCCGTTCCCGGGAACGCCAACGCGAGCGCACCGTCTTCCTGCGGAGCCCCTTCGAACTCCCTCAGCAGCGCCGAGTAGCGAATGCCCAGGATGTGGGTCAGGACGTTGAGGCGTCCCCGATGGGCCATGCCCAGGACGACCTTCCGGCCGCCAGCCTTCGCGGCCTCTTCGATCGCGAGGTCGAGCATGGGCACGAGCATATCGTTCCCCTCGACCGAGAACCGCTTCTGCCCGAGATAGGCGCGGTGGAGGAACTTCTCCATCCCCTCGACCTGGAGCAGGCGCTTCAGGAGCCGGATCTTGGCCTCGGATTCCAGCGGCTGGGAGTGGCGGCCCGACTCCACTTCGTTCCAAAGCCAGCGAACCTTGACGGGGTCTTCGAGGTGCTCGAACTGATACCCGATCGAACCGCAGTAGATTTCCCGCAGTCGCTGTAGAGTCTCCGACAAGGGTTGGTCGCCCCCGTCTTCGAGGACGAGGGAAGTCGGGATCGCCTCGAGATCTTCGATCGAGGTGCCGAAGAAACCCGGAGCGAGCTGGGGGTGCCCCGGAGGATCGGATCCGAGAGGATCGATCCGAGCCAACTGGTGCCCATGGTCGCGGAACGCCTGAATGAGGGCAGATGCCCTGGCAATTCGTGGGAGGAGGCGTCCCTGGGCCCCCAGCCGGGTTCCGCTTCCCACATCCGCGCCAGGCGAGGGGACCATCGTCCCGTCACCGTCGTCGGACGGGACACGCGCCACCAGGTGGCCGTTCCGCTGGAAGGCGTCCGGGGTGATGAGCCCCTCGGACACCAAGTCCTCCAGGTTTCGAGCGAAGATCTCCCGCCACTGATCCGACACGGACTCGGGATTCCTGGCGTATCGCTCGTAGAGTTCCTGTGCGTAGCCGGCGTTGTAGCCGTCGAAGAGCTTGGAAATGGACATCGTTCCGGCCTTGGAGGCGTCGATGGCGTCCGGGTCTTCAGGTACTCCGAGCAGGCGGCTCGGATGCGGATACGTAAACTATAGAATTTCACGCTCCCTGCAGAGCCCTCTCCGAGGTGACTGCTCCACCCAGGGCGGCGGCCTCCGCCTGGCGCCACACGCCATATTGTCTTGACGGGCTGAGGTTCCGGATCTACGTTGGAGCCGATGTGGTTGAGAATCGTTCTCAACTGCCCGCCCGGGGCGCCGACACCCGACACAGGTCGAGCGGGGGCGGACCTCCTCGAAGGATCGGACGTCACTCAAGTGAAGGCAGACGAGAGCTCATGGCCATAGATTCCGCATCCCCGCGGATGCAATCCTCGATCCTCCGTGTCTTCTTTGCGTCAGTTCTCCTCGCCGGCCTCACACTCGCCTCGGGACCACCCGGGTTGCAGGCGGGGCACCTCGATGGTTCGAACGACTCGACGGACGGCGCTTTCCGCGTGACCGGGGTGGTGCTCACCGCGTCGACCGGGGTGCCCATTCCCGGGGTCACGGTCGAGGTCGAAGGTGGGTTCGCTCGGACGACCACCGGATCCCGAGGGCGATTCGATCTCTCTTCCCTCCCGGCTGACTCTGGTGAGGTCGTGATTCGATTCACCCGGATCGGATTCACCCCGCACCTGGAAGTCGTCGAGCCCGCTTCGGCCGCGACCGTTCGCCTGGAGGTCCGACTCGGGGCGCAGGAGGCGATCGCCCTGGATCCGATCGCCGTCCTGCTGGAGAGGACGCGGATGGTGGGAGATCCCCTCCGGGGCTCGGCCGGTCCGGGCTCGGCTTTCTATCTCGGACGAGACGATCTGGGAACGGAGCGCCTCGCTTTCGACAACGTACACGACATCCTGCGGCAGATCCCGGGGGTGAATGTTCAGGACGAGGAGGGGTACGGCCTTCGTCCCCATATCGGGATGCGTGGAGCCGGGGCGGAGCGGTCCTCCAACGTGACGATCATGGAGGACGGAGTCCTGATGGCCCCGGCTCCCTACGCCGCGCCCGCGGCCTACTATTTCCCGACGGCGGGCCGGATGGACGGGATCGAGGTCAGGAAGGGAGCCAGTCAGATCCGCTACGGACCCCGCACCCTCGCCGGAGCGGTGAACCTCCTCACGGCACCCATCCCGGACCGACAGGCCTGGGAAGTCGATCTCTCGGGCGGTCAGGACGGCCTCATGAAGGGGCACGCGAGAGTTGGGGATTCGTCTCAGCACGTCGGGTGGCTCCTCGAGGGCTACTCGCTTCGAACCGACGGGTACAAGGAGCTGCAGGGGGGAGGGGACACAGGCTTCGACACCCGGGACGTCATGGCGAAGCTCCGGGTGAATCGGGACCGGTCGAGCGAGCGCTACCAAGAGCTCGAGCTCAAGGTGGCCTACACCGACCACGTTTCCGACGAGACCTACCTGGGTCTGACCGAGTCCGACTTCAGGGCAAACGGGACCTTCCGGTATGCCGCGTCCGCCGCGGATGTGATGGACGCGGAGCATCGGCAGCTGCAGCTCAGGTACTTCTTTCGACCCGGAGAGCGCACGGACCTGGTGGTCACGGCCTACCGCAACGAGTTCGCCCGCAATTGGTACAAGCTCCAGAGTGTGGACGGCGTGTCGATCGGCGCGGTCATGGAGGACCCCGACAGCCATGCCTCCCGTCTCGAGGTCCTCCGCGGCGCCGACTCGGGGGATGACGTTCTTCGTCTCAGGGCGAACAATCGCGAGTACGTGAGCCAGGGGGTACAGGCCGCTTTGGGGTGGCGACTCGACGACACTCGCGCGGGATCGCACGACGCAGAAGTGGGGGTCCGCTTCCACCGCGATGACGAAGATCGGCTCCAGTGGGAGGACGGATACCGAATGTCGGGTGGGACGTTGGTCCCCACGTCGGCCGGCACTCCGGGGAGCCAGGCAAATCGGCTCAGCGAGGCTCGAGCGCTCGCCGCTTACGCCCAGAACGAGATCCGGGCGGGGCGCTGGGCATTCGTGCCGGGCGTCCGGTTCGAGTCGATAGAGTTCAGTCGCTCGGATTGGGCCTCGGACGACCCTCATCGGGGAGGTGAGCTCACGGGAAGGGAGAATTCGGTGTCTGCCTTCATCCCGGGAGTCGGGGCTAGCTACGATTGGAGTCCGTGGACCGAGCTCTTCGTCGGGGTGCACAAGGGGTTCGGGCCTCCGGGTCCAGGGGCCAGCTCGGAGACGCGCGTCGAGGAGTCGACGAACTACGAGGCCGGGCTGCGGATGCGGCGTCGCGGCGTTGGCGGTGATCTGACGGCCTACTTCTCGGACTACACGAACATCCTGGGACAGGCCACTCTCGCGACCGGAGAATCCGGCGTGGGCGAGCTGTACAACGGGGGTGCGGTCCACGTCTGGGGACTGGAGGCCGCGGTGGACGCGGACCTGTCGACCTATCTCGATCTGGACGTGGGCTTGCCGGTGCGGGCAGCCTACACCTTCACCCGGGGCCTCTTCCGGAGTTCGTTCACGAGCGAGTACGGACCCTGGGGCACGGTGGATCGTGGCGATCGGCTGCCGTACCTTCCCGAGCACACCGCGTCGGGGAGCCTGGGCGTCGAGCAACCGGGCTGGCAGGTGGGCTTTGCCTGGAACGCGGCCTCTGCGATGCGGACGACCGCCGGCACCGGCTCGATCGAGCAGAGCTCCCGGGTGGATCGGTTCCTCGTCTTCAACCTCTCGGCCGAGCGTCGCTTTGGCGAGCTTGCCACGGCCTATGCCTCCGTCCAGAACCTCACCGACGAACGCTACGTTGTGAGTCGCAGGCCGGCGGGGGCTCGCCCGGGGCTTCCTCGGACCTTTCTCACGGGGGTGCGGATATCCCGGTGAGCTGCGTGCGGGGAGCAACGGTCCCTGCACCCCCGTTCACCTCGGCCTCACTCCATCCATGAAACCATCCGCCTCGAAGGGGTCCCGGGGAGATCTACATTCGTCGATGGCCGCCCGGCGACCCGACCCCGGGCGTGAGGTGCGGGTGAAGGCCGACCCCGGCTTCGGGCTATCCCGGGTGATCGAGGTGGAGGACTGGAGGGAGCGCTTTCCGTGGTTGGTGCAGGGGGTCACCCTCCGAGACGCCTCCGGGAGCGACTTCGACTTCGGCCTGTCCGGCGAAGGCTCCTTGGGCGTCGGCCTGCGCCGGTGGACGGGGCTCCGCGACCTCGTCGGGATGGACACGGTCGTGGTTTCTCGCCAGGTGCACGGAGCCACCGTCCGCTCGCACCGAATTTCCTCTCCCGGGTTCCTCCTCGCCCCGGACTGCGACGGTCACATCACGGGCGCAGCTGGGCTCCTCGTGGCGGTTACGGTGGCGGATTGCGTGCCCGTGTTCCTCGTGACACCGGAGAGCCGGGTGGTGGCGCTCCTCCACGCGGGCTGGCGCGGCATCGCCGCCGGTGTGCTGGAGGCGGGGATCGACGCTTTCGAGGATCGATTCGGAGTGCATCCGAGCGAGCTGTGGGTCCACCTCGGCCCGTCCGTCTGCGGCGACTGCTACGAGGTCGGGCCCGAGGTCCACGCGGCTCTTGGGCTGCCGGAATCGAGGCGACCCGGGCTCCTGGACCTGCGCGGGCACCTGGCCGAGCGGGCGGAGGCGGCGGGTGTGCGTTCGGAACGCCTCGGCGTCTCGGCGTATTGCACCATGGAGGACGGTGGATTCTTTTCCCACCGGGGGGGAGATCCCGGTCGCCAGGTGGCCTACCTGGGAGTGAGACCGCTGGCAGCTCGGTGAGCCGTAGCGTCCGTTTTCAACTTTCCTGATTCAGTCCACCTCATCGGGGTTGCCATGCGCGGTGCGGCATCATTGAACAAGAGGCCTTCGCTGGACCAGAGCCCTCTGGGCCCGGCCCGGTCGGTGGGAGGCGGGGGCGGGGACACGCGATGATGCCCCCCGGGCTCGCATGGGCGATTCTGTTTCTCACCGCAGGATGCCTGACGCTCCTCATCCCTTTCGCGCTCCATCGCACCCATCTCGTACGCCTCGCCGGCAGGGGGCGGCCAGAGTGCGAGCGATGGGAGGGGCCGTTTCCGACCGTGACCGTTCAGCTTCCCGTGTACAACGAAGCCGGGGTGGTGGAGCGTCTCGTCGACGCCGCCGCGCAACTCGACTATCCCCGGGACCGGCTCGAGATACAACTCCTCGACGACTCCACCGATGCGACCTCCGAGCGTGCCGCTGGCCGGGTTGCATACTGGCGGGATCGAGGAGTGGATATCCGCCATGTGCGCAGGGAAGTGCGGGAGGGATTCAAGGCCGGGGCCCTGGCGAGGGGACTGGAGGAGGCTCGCGGGGACTTTCTCCTCATCCTGGACGCCGACTTCATTCCCCAGCCAGGCCTCATCTCGGACCTCCTCCCTCCGTTTCGGGATCCCGGAGTGGGGATGGTCCAGGCCCGCTGGGACTACCTGAACGAATCCGCCTCGACGCTGACCCGCTGTCAGGCCCTCCTGCTCGATGCCCACTTCTTCATGGAGCAGGGCGGGCGCTGGTCGGCCGACCGCTTCATGAACTTCAATGGTACTGCGGGGATGTGGCGCCGGCGCGCCCTGGAAGACGCGGGGGGGTGGTCGGCCGACACCCTCACCGAAGATCTCGACGTGAGCTACCGGTCCCAGATGGCCGGTTGGCGCTTCGTCTTCCGGCCGGCGGTGGGCGTGCCTTCGGAGCTGCCCGAGGACGTCCGTTCCCTCGAGGTGCAGCAGAAGCGATGGTCGCAGGGCGGGATACAGACGGCGCGCAAGCTCCTTCCACGCCTCCTGCGAGGGAGGTGGTCGCCGGGGATCAAGCGGGAGGCCGTGGTTCACCTTCTCGGTCACCTCGCCTACCCGCTGACCCTCTTCCTGGGACTCCTCCTCCTGCCCTCGGCCTTCGCCCGCCGGGCCCTTGGGCTGGACGGTCTCCTGGTCGCGGACCTCGTCGTCTTTGCGGCGGCGACGCTCTCGTTCCTGGTATTCTTCTGTGCGGCGGGCCGATGTCGGGGCCGTCCCTGGCGCCGCCTCGTCCCTACGGCCGTGGGTGCGCTGGCGCTGGGGATCGGACTCACAGCCACGGTCTCGGGCGCGGTGCTTCGCGGCCTCCGACGGGACGTACGCGATCCCTTCCATCGAACGCCCAAGCGAGGAGGCGGGATCTCCCTGTACGCGAGTCCGGGTGCACCCCGCGACACGACCCTGAAGCTTGTGCTCGCGGGCTGGATGGCCCTCTCGACCGTCGTTGCGATCCACCACGGCCTCTTCGGTACGCTGCCCTTTCTCGTCCTGTTCGGAGCGGGGTACACGTGGCTCGGCCTGGGCGAGCTTCTCGGTGAGAGAGCCGCGGATGAGCCGCCCTCCACCCGGGAGCTTCAGCCGAGGGGCACCCTCCCTGATTATGATCCCGTCGCGACCTCCTGACCGGGTCGCCGTCCTCATTCCCGCCCTGAATGAGGAGGCCTCTCTCCCCGGGGTTCTCGGGCAGATCGCGGGCTGGGGAGTGGACCGGGTGGTCGTCGTGGACAACAGGTCCACCGACGGGACTGCCCGGGTGGCGCGGGAGGGCGGTGCGGAGGTGGTCCATGAGCCGGAGCGAGGCTACGGAGCCGCGTGCCTCGCCGGAATCCACCATCTGAAGGCGGATCCCCCGGACATCCTCGTCTTTCTGGACGGCGATCAGAGCGACGATCCGGCGGCGATCGCGGATCTCCTCGAACCCATCCGCGGCGGGAGGGCCGATTTCGTGGTGGGAGTGCGCACCGCTCCCGCTCCCGAAGGCCGGAGCGCGGTGCCGGTGCACGCGCGACTCGGGAACCGGCTCGTGCGCCTGGGTGCGCTTCTCATCCACGGTGCGCGCTTCAGGGATCTCGGCCCGTTTCGGGCGATCCGATTCCCTTCGCTCCTCGCGCTTGGGATGGACGACCGCAACTGGGGCTGGACGCTGCAGATGCAGCTCCGCGCACACCACTTCGGGCTGCGCACGGCGGAGGTGGAGGTGCCCCATCGACCGCGCGCCGCAGGGCGCTCGAAGATCTCGGGCACCGTCCGTGGAACCCTGGGAGCGGGCGGAAAGATGCTCCTGACCCTGGTCAGGGAGAGGTTCCACCGCCCGTCTCGCGTAGCTTCCCGAGGAAGTCCATGACCGGGCGAAGGGAGCGCTCCGGTGCCTCTTCGGGGGGGAGGTGCCCCACGCCCGGGAGGACCACGAGCTCGGAGTGACGGAGGGCACGCGAGAGGCGGACGCCCAGCTCGGTGGGTACGATCCGATCGTTTTCTCCCCACATGAGGAGCGACGGGAGATCGAGCTCGGGGAGGCGCTCCGCCAGCGTGCGAGCCTGATCCAGGTCGAGCTGTCTCGCGGCGCGCAGGATGGCGCGTCTCCGGGCGAGCGTACCGAGTGGCTCGAGGTACCCGCGCACCTGCTCGGAGTCGACGGTCGCGGGATCGTCGACGATCCCGCGGATGCCCTTGCGGAGGAGCCATTCCGGGGGACGGCCCAGCAGAAAGAGGAGCCCCAGGAGAGGCGTTCGAGCGAGGGTGAGGTAGAAGGGGAACTTCTGCGGGTAGACGGCGGCGCTCACCAGGACGAGCCCCCCCAATGGCACCGCCCGTCCTTCGTCGCGCAGAAGGAGAGCGGCCGCGAGGGACACTCCGGCGCCCAGCGAGTGACCGATGAGCACCGGGGGCGCACCATCGATGCGTCGAATGAGCTCGACGAGGTGACGCGCCTGTGCGAAGGGGGAGTAGTCCGCCCAGGGCGGCGTGTCGGCCTTGCCGAACCCCATCAGGTCGACGACGTGGGTCTCGTGGCTCTGTGAAAGGGTCGGGACCCATTTCCTCCAGAAGTGCCCGTGCGCTCCGAAGCCATGCACGAGCACCAGCGGTGGATCGCCCGCGCCGCAGCTCTCGAGGTGGAGGGGGGAGGGGTGGAGCAGCCTCACGCGGGGTCCTCCGTTCCAGCCGGGGGAAGAGGGGCCGAGCCGAGGTCGAGAACCCGCCCTTCGGCGCCTGCCGCCTCCCGGGCGATGTGGGGGTGGCATGTGAAGAGGAAGACCTGACGTCTCTTGGAGATGTCCCGGAGGACGTCCAGGGCCCTGCTCCTCCTCTCGGGGTCCCAGTTCACCAGGATCTCGTCCAGGAGGAGGGGGAGCGGCTCGCCGGATCCGTCCAGGTGGTCCACGATCGCCAGCCTCAGCGCGAAGTAGACCTGCTCCCGGGTGCCGGTGGAGAGGGGCGGGATGAGAGGGAAGGGGTGGGGCAGGTGGCCTGCGTCCAGTTGAAAGGCTCGCGTCTCACCGTCGCTTCCAAGGAGGAGCCGTCGGTAACGGCCCGCGGTGATTCGTTCCATATGGGCCTCCGCACGGCGCACCAGATCGGGTTGGTGCTCGGTGCGGAATCGGTGCTCTGCCCGATCGAGGAGCCGGGCCAGCACGAGGAGCCGGTCTCTCTTCCTGCGGACCGCCTCGATTTCCTCCTCGATCACCTGTATCCGGCCTTCCACGACGTCGACCGTGTCCTGATTCTGGAGCGTGCCCTCCTCCCGTTCCAGTTTGCTCAGCTCGTCGCGGAGCCCCTCCAGCTCGTCGTCCAGCTCGGCGAGGGTGTCCTCGCCTTCGTGGAGCCGGGCCCGGGGATCGCTCCAGTCCTCTCCTTCGAGCTCCGCCTCCTCGATTCGTTGTCTCAGCTCACGGAGCGATCCGGACTCCCGCTCCAGCTCCTCCACGAGCCGCTCCCGCAGCTCCCGGCTGCGGAGGCGTTCCTCCACCCGTTGCAGGGAGGGTTCGTCCGTGTCCCCTCCTGCCCGTCGGATCGCCCGAACCAGGTGTTCCCGCTCCCCGTCGAGTCGGGATCGGGTCTTCCCGACCCGCGCGAGCTCCCCTTCGAGCCGTTCGATCTCCCTCCGGCTCGCTTCCGCGCCTGAGGCCACCTCGCGGGCGTCTCGGAGGCGGCGGGCGAGAACGGGGAGGGCCAGGTGGAGGTCCTGGGGCAGGTCGAGCCCCAGGCGATCGCCCAGGGAGGCCGTTTCCTCGGTGAGCCGGCGCTCCTCCTCCGTTAGCGCCGCGAACGTCCGCCCCCGATCCTCGTGCTCCCGGAGAAAGGAGCCGAGCTCTTCCAGTGCCCTCGCCATGGAGCTCGGGGTGCGAGACAGCGCGCTGTCCCGCACCCCGAGGGGAGCGAGGAGTTCGGTCACTTCCGTCCCGATCCGATCCGTTCTCGCAGACAGCTCCGCGCGCCGCAGCTCCAACTCTTCCGCATCCCGGCGCCGGGCCTCCCCGACCTCTCGAGCGGCCGTGAGCCGTGCCCACCCTCTTGCGAGACCTCCGCCACCCGCAAGCAGGAGAACCAGCCCAATCACCGTCACGGCGGTGCCCATGCCGGCGAGCCCGCCGATCAGGGCTGCCAGCCCCGCGATTCCGAGGGCGAAGGCCCAGAGGGGAAGTCGGGGGGGAGGGGGTGGAGGGTTCCGTCGGATCGAGTCCAGTCGATCCTCGAGACCCTCCTGCCGTCGCCTCGCGTCCTCCAGCGCC
Organism: Gemmatimonadota bacterium; assembly: GCA_007125845.1. Classification (GTDB taxonomy): domain Bacteria; phylum Gemmatimonadota; class Gemmatimonadetes; order Longimicrobiales; family Gaopeijiaceae; genus SLCK01. The sequence goes on along the minus strand of SLCK01000015.1, from coordinate 13,278 downwards.
TCGACCTTTTCCCGGAGATCGGTGAGAGGAAGCGCGGCGAAGCGAGCCTGGAGGCGTTCCAGGTCGGCGCCCGTCTCCGGGACATCTTCGAGGACGCTGCCCGCCGATTCCCGAATGCGCCGTTCGAGCTGCCGTAGCTCGTGCTCGAGCGCTCCGCCGCGCGCGGCCTTCTCCTGGAAGAGGGGAGCACGGTCGGTCAGGGCTTCCACCTCGGAAGCGATCTCGACGAGGGCTCGGTCCTCGGCGGAGAAGGCCTCGACAGTCTCCCGCGCTTCGTCCAATGAAGCCCGGAGCCGCTCCCCCTGTTCGTCGACCTCCCGCAGGCGCTCGTCGAGCTCCTCCAGCCGCGCACGCGGATCCCCGGGGAGAGCCTCGAGCTCGGAGGGTTCACCAACCGTCGCCTCGAGCTCCTCGATCCGGGCGAGCATTCCGCGAAGCGGAAGGAGCTCCCGAAGCCTCGCCAACCGTCGATCGGCCGCGCGGCGCTTTCGCCTGAGATCTTCCAGCCCGGCGCTGAGCTCCACTCGTCGTCGAAGGAGCTCCCTACCTCTGCGGTCGCGGTCCTCGGCCTCCTTGCGCAGTTCCCTCCACTGGGCGACCTGGTCGCGCAGCTCCCGGTAGCGCGACGTGCGGCGATCCGCACGCCAGAGCTGGTTCGCCTCCCTCGTCAATCGCTCGACCACCCCTCTCGGTGCGCGCAGATCCTGGCTGCCCATCCCCACGACCAGGTGGTCCTGGACCGACTCCCAGCCGGCTTGATCCAGCTCCGCCAGCTCAGACAGGGTGATCCCGTAGAGCTGCGGATAGAGGTGACGGTCCACGTGCGGGCTCACCGGGAGATTGCGGTTGTCAAGATTGTCGACGGTGCCATTGCGAATCAGCTCCCCGCGGGGCGTCGCCAGGAGCCGGCGATTCACCTCCCAGCTTCCTCCCTCCGCGAGCTCGATCTCCGCCGCGATCTCCGCAGAGCCCCCGTCCCACGGGGTGAAGGGATTCTGATCTCGATTTGCGGGATAGAACCCGAAGAGGAGCGCCGTGAGCGCCTGGTGGAACGCCGACTTTCCCGCCTCGTTGGGTCCCAGGACGGCGACGATGCGGGGAAGAGGGGCGCCCTCTCCGGTATCGAGGTCGATCAGGGGCCCGAACCGTTCAATTCGGATGCGAGTGAACCTCACGGCGCCTCCCGGTCCAGGAGGAGGTCGAGGAGGTCGGCATCGGTGCCCTCGAGGAGTCCACGGAGATACTCGTCCACGCTTCGGCCTCCGCCGAGGTCGAAGCCGGCGAGCTCCGATTCGTCGAGCTCCAGGGCCTCCGAAGGGGAAGGGCCCTCGGGTCCCGCGAGCCGGTGGGCCAGCCGAAGCGCCTCACCCAGAACATCGGTGCGGTTCAGGTGGTCGGCTACGTTCTGAGCGGGCCGCAGGCGCTCGGTTCGCAGGTCCACGGCGAGCAGCCCGAGTGAGGCCGCGAGGACATTGCACAGCTCCTCCCTCGTCTCCTCGCGGTCGAGCTCGCGATGCAGGAGCGAGGCTCCGGCGAGCTCGACCCTGAGAATCCAGCGGGTCCGACCGGTGCCGGGGTCGTCGGCGCGGGCTTCCCGCCATGCCGCCTCGATTCTCCGGGACAGGCCTTCGATACGCTCCTCCTCGGCGAGTCCGTCCAGCATCAGGCGTTCCCAGCGAATCGAGCCGAGCTCGAGGAACCGAATCCGGGGACTCCCTGCGGGAGGAAGCTCCACGAGCAGGCCGCCCTTCGGGCCCGTTTCCCGGGGAGTTCGGCCTTGCGTATTGCCCGGATAGTGGATCGGGGGATCGTCGCTCAGCGCCTGGCGAACGTGGACGTGTCCGAGAGCCCAGTAATCGTAGCCCGAGCGTTCGAGGTGGGAGAGCTCCGAGGGGGCATAGAGGTGATGAGCGTCCGCACCGCGGGCGCCCCCGACCTGCGTGTGCAGGAGGCCGACTTCCGGAAGCCCCGGGGTCGGCGTCGGAAAGGAGCGGGAAAGGTCGCGGTGCTCGCGGTGGGTGGCGTGTCCCGCGCCGGTCACGGCTCCCACGGGCCGACCGTCCCGGAGGATCTCGATCCGTTCGGGGCGGGGCTCGCGCAAGACCGACACGCCCTCGGGCCAGGAAATCTCGCCGCCGGGGAGCGACGAAGAACCGGGATCGTGGTTCCCTGTGGCGTATATCGTCTGGATCCCCGCCTGGCCGAGCCGCGAGAGCGCGTCCCCGAGAAAGCGCTCCGTCTGGAGCGTGAGCGTCTCCCCGTCGAAGAGGTCGCCGGCGATCAGGAGGGCGTCGACCTCTTCCTTGACCGCTCGATCCACCGCACTCTCCAGCGCACGGCGGGAAGCGTGGCGCAGCTCCTCGCGGATCTCACGGGATCGGCTCCGGAACGCCGTGTCCAGATGCAGGTCGGCGAGATGGATGAAGCGCATGGTCCAGGGTGAAGGAAAATGTCCGGAAGACTTGCTGCACAAGGTAGAAGACGGTCCCTCGATAAGCCAACCGCTCGCTCACGCGTCGGCGCCTCCTCGGGGGTTTACGGAGGGGGCTCGGAGGGGTACGATGTCGATCCATTTCTGCCCAACGTCCTTCCCGGGATCGCGCATGAATCGCGCAGATCGGCCGTCCCCGAAGTCACCCGCAGGAGAAGGGTCCGCTCTCGATGCAGTCATGCAGGAGCTTCTCGGGCGGCCTCGTGTGGCCTCCGGGGACGCGCTCCTTCACTTCGCTCGCCTCTTCTTCGCCAAAGCGCCACCGGGGTTCCTGGAGGAGCGTAATCCGAAGCACCTGGCGGACATGTTGGTCGAGGCCTTCGCCTTCCTGGAGCGAAGTCGGACCGACCGGGTCGATGTGGAGGTGAGGAACGAGGAGGTGGAACGGGAGGGCTGGTCCGCTCCCGTCACGGTGATCCGGACTCACGTCTCCGAGCGACCGTTCATCGTCGACACGATCCGCGAGTACCTTCACTCTCGTGACCTCTCGATCGAGCTCTACATCTACCCCCTTCTCCACGTGGAGCGGGACGCCCAGGGTCGGGTCGAAACTGTCGCACACCCCTCCGAGGGAGAGAGCCGCGAGTCGCTGGTGCACTGCGAGGTCACGCAGGTCCCCGAGGCCGACTGGCTCCCGGTCATCAGGGAAGAGCTGTCCCGCCGGCTCGAAGACGTGGTCCGAGCCACGGACGATTTTCCGGCCATGGTGGGCGAGCTCGAACGAACTGTCACCGTCCTCGGAGAGATGGCCCAGACTCTGCCCACGAGGTTGGACGAGCTTCGGGAGATCCAGTCCTTCCTCCGCTGGCTGACCGACGGGGCCTTCGTCTTCCTGGGGTATCGAGGCTACCGGATCCGGGATCACCAGGGCGAGCGGTGCATAGAGGTGGAGCCAGGCTCCGGTCTCGGCATCCTCCGTCGCACTGAAGACTCGTCCTTCGCCCATCCGGTTCCGCTCCGATCGCTGAACAAGGACTTCCAGGGGCTCGTCGACACCGGTCCGCTCCTCATCATCTCGAAGACCAACGCTCGCTCTACAGTCCATCGACGCGCCCGCATGGACTACATCGGGGTGAAGACGCTCGACGCAGAGGGGAGAGTGACCGGGGAGCGCAGGTTCCTCGGGCTCTTCACCTCGAAGGCCTACACGGAGGAAGCGGAGCGGATCCCAATCCTCCGTCGCAAGCTGGGGTGGATCCTGGAAGACGCCGGGGTCCAGGAGAACTCGCACGACTACAAGGAGATCCAGACGATCTTCAACACCCTCCCCAAGGAGGAGCTGTTCGTCACCCCCGTCGAGGAGATCGCCGCCGACGTGCGCACGATCCTCACGACCTACGGATCGGACGATGTGCGGGTGACTCTCCGGGAGGATCCGCTACGCAGAGGGGTGTCCGCGATGGTGATCCTCCCGAAGGAACGGTTTTCCAGCGAGGTGCGGCAGCGGATCGAGGAAGCCCTCGTCCGGGAGCTGGAGGGGGAGGTCCTCAACTACAGGCTGACCCTGGGTGAAGGAGACCAGGCGCGCCTGCACTTCCACCTGACTGTACCGCCGCAGCAGGTCGCGTTTGTGGCGCCCAGCCACCTCGAAGAGATCGTGAGGAAGTTGATCCGTTCCTGGTCCGATCGGCTGCGGGAGGCGCTAGCGGATGCTAGGCCGCCAAAGGACGCGCTTCGCCTTATCCACCGGTACGCGGACGGATTCAGCCCCGAATATCAGGTGGCCAGGGGCCCTGCGGCCGCAATCGAGGACATCGGGGTGCTCGACCGGATGGAGGCCGGAGGACGATCGATCGCCGTGGAGTTCAGCGATCCGGTCGCGGTCTCCGAGATGGCCGGGGGTGGGTTGGTCACGGAGCTGCGGCTGTATCTCCGCGGGGATCGCATGATCCTCTCGGAGTTCATGCCGATCCTGGAAGACTTCGGGCTCAGAGTGATCTCGGTGACGCCTTACGAGATCGAGGGCCGAGGTGTCCAGAAGGCCTTCCTGTATGTCTTCACCGTGCAGGACGGGATGCGCCGCCCGCTCGAGATCGACCGCGTCGCCGGGCGGCTGTCGTCCGCGATCCTCGCGGTGAGGGATGGCAGCAGCTCGAGCGACCTCCTCAACGAGCTCGCGCTCACCGCCGGGCTCGCGTGGAGGGAGGTGGAAGTGTTGCGAACCTACGCCTCCTATGGCTTCCAGGCGCAGATCTTTCCCAGCCGCCTTGCCCTTCCGAACGCTCTTCGCAGACATCCCCGGGCCGCTGCCCTCCTCTTCGATCTCTTCCGGAGCCGGTTCGATCCGGATCGTGGAGACGAGCGAGAGAAGGCCGAAAGAGAGGCCATTCGCGCGGTGCAGGACGCGCTTCGCGAGGTCCAGCTCCTCTCGGAAGATCGGGCGCTCCGCGCGCTCCAGAATCTGATTCTAGCAACGCTTCGCACGAATTACTTCCATTGCGGTGCGGAGAATCCGACCGTGCGATCCGGGGGTGTTCCGTACCTCTCGCTCAAGCTCGACTGCGAAGCTATCGAGACGTCCCTATCCACCCGGGTGCGGTTCGAAGTGTGGGTTCGATCCTCGCGGATGGAGGGGGTGCATCTACGCGCGGCCCGGGTGGCGCGGGGCGGCATCCGGCACTCGGATCGGCCGGACGACTTCCGCACCGAGGTCCTGGGATTGGTGCGGACGCAGATGGTCAAGAACGCCGTGATCGTCCCCGGGGGCGCCAAGGGCGGCTTCGTCACCCTTCGACAACTCCCCTCCGACCAACTGCCCTCAGAGATCGAGGGGCAGTATCGCACCCTGATCCGCGGTCTCTTGGACCTGACCGACAACCTCGTGGGAGGGGCCCCGGTCACACTGGAAGGCGTGGTCTGCCACGACGAACCCGATCCGTATCTGGTGGTCGCGGCGGACAAGGGCACCGCGCGCTTCTCGGACATGGCGAACGACGTGGCGGAGGAATACGGCTTCTGGCTTGGCGACGCCTTCGCCTCCGGCGGATCGAGCGGCTACGACCACAAGGAGCACGGGATCACGGCGAGGGGGGCGTGGGAGTGCGTTCGCCGGCACTTCTTCGAGATGGGAAAGGACATTCAGGCCGAACCGTTCACCGTCGTGGGGATCGGAGACATGAGTGGCGACGTCTTCGGAAACGGCATGCTTCTCTCAAGGAGGACCCGCCTCGTCGCCGCCTTCGATCACCGGGACATCTTCATCGATCCGGATCCCGACCCCGAGGCCTCCTTCCAGGAGCGGCAGCGTCTCTACGCGCTCGAGCGCTCTTCATGGAGGGACTACGATCCCGCGGTGCTTTCGCGCGGGGCGATGCTCGTGTCGCGTGGAGCCAAGGAGGTTCAGCTCACCCCCGAGGCGGCTGAAGTCCTGGGCATCGAGTCCGGCAACGCGACCTCGATGGACGGGGAGGAGTTGGTGCGGTGCGTGCTTCGCGCGCCGGTGGAGCTCCTCTGGAACGGAGGAATCGGTACGTACGTCAAGGCGTCGGACGAAGGCCACGCGTCGGTGGGCGACAGCGCAAACGATCCGGTCAGAGTAGGTGCGAGGGAGCTCCGTTGCAGGGTGGTCGGGGAGGGTGGAAACCTCGGGTTCACCCAGAAAGCGCGGATCGAGTACGCCCTCGAGGGTGGGCGCATCAATACCGATGCGATCGACAACTCGGGTGGAGTCGATCTATCGGACCGCGAGGTGAACCTGAAGATCCTCCTGAGCCTGGCGCACGACACGGGTCACCTCGCCCTGGAACAGCGCGACCCCCTCCTGCGGCGGTTGGCCGAGCCCGTGTGCGAGTCGGTCCTCGAGGACAATCGGTCCCAGAGCCTTGCCGTCTCCCTCGACGAGCTGCGGGCGCGTGAGCGGATCGACGATCATCGAGATCTCATGACCGGCCTGGAACGTCTCGGCGTTCTCGACCGGGCTGCGGAACGCCTTCCCACCTGGGAGGTGTTGACGGAAAGAGAAGAGACGGGAGCAGGCTTCACGCGTCCCGAGCTCAGCGTGCTCCTCGGGTACTCGAAGTTGTACCTGGGCAGGGAGATCCTGCGCAGTGACCTCCCGGACGATTCCGCGAGCCGGCGCTACCTCGGGACGTACTTCCCTCCGAACGCCCTCGCCGCGGGAGGGGAAGGAGTCCTGGAGCATCACCGCCTCCGGCGCGAGATCGTGGCAAGTCAGCTGACCAACCATCTGGTGGATCTCATGGGTGCCGCGTTCGTGTACCGGGTCAGTCGCGACACCGGCCACCCGCCGTCGGCGGTGGCCTGGGCATGGCTCATCTCCTCCAGGCTCACCGGAAGGCGAGGTCTGGTTGAGGCACTTCGGGGATTCCGAACCGATCTCACCCCGGACGCCGCCTACCGTTGGCTTCTGGAGCTCGGGACCGTCCTCGACCGAACCACTCGCTGGTTCCTGGCCAATGGGGATCGGACGAAGTCCACGGAACGGCTGGTCGAGGAGAACCTGGAAGGGCTGAGGCGGTTGCGGGAAGCCTTTCCCGGGCTGGCCACCGGGGAGGACCTTCGGAGCTTCGAACGTCTGGTCGCGGCGCTGCGTGCGGATGGGGCTGGAGAGGAATTGGCCCGGGAGCTGATCACTCTCGGCTTTCTGGATCAGCTCCTGGAGGTCCTCCGCATTAGCCGGAACGTCGGGGACGACCCCCTGGAGGTGGCACACGTATTCTACGGGATGGCCGATCTCGTCCGCATTCCGTGGCTTCGGGACCGGATCCACGCTGCGGCTCAGGGAGGGGGATGGGAGCAGCGGGCCGCCCACGTCCTGGCGGAGGACGTGGGCGGAGCGCATCAACGGCTCACCACCTCGGCACTCTCGTCCAGGCACGATCCGCAAGCCGCCGGAGCGAGAGTGGAGGCGTTCTCAGGGAGTCAGCGCGTTCGACTGGAGCGCTACTGGAATCTCCTGGAGGAGCTCGCCGGAGAGGCGGAACCGGACCTGTCAGCGTTGACCGTGGCTGTGCGCGAACTCAAGGTGCTTGCTGACTTCCCTTCCTCGCCACACTAGGACCCGCGGCTAGCGCTTGTCTGCTGGAGTACCTGATCCACGTACTTGTCGACTCCGGCCAACACTCGGACGAGGTCCTTCTTCTCCTCGGCGCTCGTGAGGTCCTCCGCGAATCGCAGGAAGGCTTCGCGAACGGCATCCCGGTGATTCGCGGTCGCGCTCTTCCGGCGGGCCGGGCGCGCTCGCTTGGGCCGGGGCCGAGCGAGGCTCTTCTTGCGCTTAACCTGGAGGGGGAAGCGGGCATTGAACTGCCGGAGGGACAGGTCGGCCACGCTCGAGTCCACGTTCTTGGCCTTCTCGTACAGCGCGGAAGTCTCGATCTGCGGGTTGCTGGCCAGCTCCTTCTCCACGAATCGCATAACCTTCGTTTCGTTCTTCGCCATCCCTCAGGTCTCCTTACGATATAGAAATTACAGTGCCGAGAAATTGCCCGGCAATATCAAATAAATGCTGAGGATTGTCGAATGTCAATTACAACATTCAGGGTGTCGGAGGCCGTGCTCCGCGTTCGCTCTCCAGCGGCGTCGGACGGCTCGCCTCAGGGGTCATGCACGAATTGCACGCCGAGGGTGAGACTCGCCCCTCGGACGCCCTGCGGGCCCAGCTCGGAGAGCCTTGCCGTCGCCGAGGCGAGGCGGTATCGACCCTCGATCGAGAGTCTGATGTTGCGGTCCTGACTCAGTAGGAGGGCGATTTCGGGCTCCGCGAAGAGAAAGTTCTCCGAAGCTACTTCATGATCGAGGACCACCGACTCGAGTCGAGCCGAGCCGGCTCCGAGGAGCAGCCCGGCGCGCCACCGGAAGGAGGGAGAAGGCGTCCCCTCTTCCGAGGTCCAGCGAAGGAGGAGGCCCCCGTATCCCAGGGAGAGCTCCGGGGCGTCGGAGCTCTCCTCCGAATCGAGGAGCGTGGGCCGGAGCGTCATCGCGGCCTCCCCCCCGACCTCGAACTGGCGCGAAAGGCGAAGTGTGGCGGAGAGCGAGCCGATTGGAGTCGGTCCACCGTCCACCCACGTGGCTCCAGCGCGGAGCGAGACGGCAGCCCCAACGCGATTCTCACTCCCCAGTCCCGGTCCCTGAGCGTGGATCGTCGCCGGACACAGGGTGAGGAGGAGGAGCGAGGCGAGCGCGGGAAGGGTCCGAGGCATCGGGTCGGACGGGCTCCTAGCGAGTTCTCAGGAGAGTGACCCGCAAGGACGTCGGGGGGATACCGCCCCGGCTCCTGAAGGCCACGGATCCCTCCATTCCCTCCGCGACCCCGAAGCGGAGGTACGCGGCTCCACCGCCGGTGAGCTCCCGGCTGAAGGGAACGTCCGTTCGCAGCGAGAAGATCGGCACCGGATCCGCCGGGAGCGCGAGGCCCTCGTGGAACACGGATCGGAAATTCCAACTCGCGTGTCGGTGGCGTTCGGCCACACCCGGAATCCGGTCGCTCGCGAAGTTCGCCGTGCTCCAATCGGCCAGCCACTCGTCCAGAGTCTCCCGGCCTCCGACGGCCCCGGCGACGTTGTCGATCCCCCGATTCGGAGAGCTGACCAGGCCACGGAAGAACTCTGCCGGATCACCTCCCCTTCGGTCGGCGGCATAGCGGAGGAAGCTCCAGGCGGCTCCACGGGTGGGCAGGGTACCCTGGGATGCCTGATTGAACGGTGAGTTCCTCACCGGATCGTTCAGGAACTCGTGCAGGCGCAGCAGATTGAACCTTTGATGGCGGTCGATCGCTTCGAGCGCGGACGGGCCTTGAGCCTGGAGGGTGGCGAAGTCAATCCGCCCGCCCGGTGCCAGTCCGCTCGCGGCGTAGAAGAGGAGTTCCTCGGCGATGTGTGACAGCCCTTCATTCAACCAGAGCCGCTCCTGCCAATCGGTGAGCTGACGGTGGTGCAGTCGAACTGCCGCGTTGAGAAGGTGTTGGTACTCATGGATCATCACGGCCGGTGTGATCCAGGCCACGAAGCTGCGACTCTGGGCATTGCCGGCGATGCTTCCCGCCGGGTCGGGAACGAGGAGGTAGATGATCTCGGCCTCGTTGGATCCCTCGCAGGGCTGCAGGCGGCCGCTGGGTTCGGATCTCGGAAAGAGGTCTCGGGCGAAGAAGAATCCCGCCGAAAAGCCGGTGGAGCCGGGCGCTGTCAATCGATTCACTTCTATTGTGAAGAAGATGATCGTGCGTCCGTTCCCGTCCAGATCCGTCGGCTCGCCGAAGCTCTGCTCGGCGAGAGGCGCGACGAGAGTGTCGAAGGTCGCCGCGAAGTGTCGGAAGTCGGAGGCCGTGAACCCGTTGTCGGGATTCTCGGTATCGGCGACCACGATCGCGCGATCGGATACCGCCTCGACGCGTCCCGTGCGATAAAGGGGGTCCGCACAAGCGCTTTCCGCCTGGGCATTCAACTCGAGGAAGTCGCCAACCGCCGGGATCCGTGCCGCCGGGGACGGAGGCGCACGTGCGGGCTGCCTCGCGTCGCTCGGGGTGCCGACCAGGGGGGTGAGCTCCGCGCTCTCGATCTCTCGAATCCGGTCGTGGAGGTCGTCGGATGAGCGGATGGGATCCCGTGGCGCCTCCGGGGCCGCGACGGGTCCCGAAGGCCGAACGATGTTATGGGGCGTCGCCGTGAAGGGCAGCGTGTCGGGTGTCGCCGCAACGACCACTGCCAGGTACTCCTCGTCCTCTGCGGGCGGATCCACGCAGAGAAGACCCGCCGCGTGTCCGTGAAGCGCGATCCCTTCCCCGGGCTGGAGTCGGAGATTCTCCACCTCCTCGCAGCTCTCAGGGAGCGGCAGGGGTTCGCCGGGCGTGCCCTCGCACGCCGCGAGGAGAGCAAAGAGCAGGCTCCAGGAAGGGGTGAGACGCCGAAGGTGCATCGTCCGGAGGGAAGATGGCGAAGACGCGGTCGCTTGCCAGAGGGATCTGAACTGCAGCGACGAGCTTTCGGGAGGGAGATGGTGCCCGACCCGGCGAAGGGAAGCGGCCCGGTCACCCGACTCATGCTCCCCAGTTCCGCAGGCGGGTATCTGATTTCACCGGATCGACCGGGACGACTCGGCGCGTGAGCGTTCCGTGTCGAGCGCCCCTGATGATCCCCAATGCATCCGACAAGCAAACGGTCGGTCAGTCGGGACGGCCGGATTCGAACCGGCGACCCCTGCAACCCCATTGCAGTGCGCTACCGGACTGCGCCACGTCCCGAGACCGCCTAATGTAACCGTGGCCCGGAGGGCTCTCAAGGTCGTCAGGAGGATCTTTTCTCGCCCGGACACGGTACGACAACGAGAGGAGTCGGAGGGATCGGCCCCGGTCCCGGAGTGGTCCTGGAAGCCTCGCGTCCACATGGCGAAACCCCCTGTTCTACTTGACCGATCGGCAGTCTCGTCGGCGCTCTGGGGAGGGGATGTCGGAGGGTTGACACCCCCTGTGGCCAGGGGTATACTTGGTGTCCTTGTTGCGGGGTGGAGCAGTCTGGTAGCTCGTCGGGCTCATAACCCGAAGGTCGCGGGTTCGAATCCCGCCCCCGCTATTATTTTGAAGTTGGAGCGCCGCCTTGGGCGGCGTTTCCACGTTAGGTGGCGACCCGCCTCCCTCGGATCGCAAGACGGAGGCCGCCTCGGACCAGTGCGCCCCAGGTCAAGGTTCGGAGACATGCAGATGTCCAAGATGAGCGCTCATGCGCGCGCGAGCGCTCCGGCATCCAGGGCGCCGCTCTGGCTCTTGGCCGACTCCTGGTCTAGTCCGGGACACCCGGCGGGGGAGACCCATCGTTAGAGCCGAGAACGACTCTTTCGAATGTGGATCCGCCCGCGCCTACCGGCTCGGGCGTTTTTTTCGGCCAGGTAGCTCAGTTGGTAGAGCACACGACTGAAAATCGTGGTGTCGGCGGTTCGATTCCGCCCCTGGCCACTGAGCAGCGAGGCGCCTAGCCCGAGGCAGCGAAGAGGGTGCCCGAAGACATAGAGGTCCGTAGCTCAATTGGTAGAGCACCGGTCTCCAAAACCGGCGGTTGGGGGTTCGAGTCCCTCCGGGCCTGTCAGAGAGAGGTGCCAGGCCGCCATCCGTCGACCGGGGCGAGGCGGCTCGGGCTCCCCGGGGATCGAGAGTGGCCCGGGCCCCCATCGTCTAACGGCTAGGACACCACTCTTTCAAGGTGGAGATCGGGGTTCGATTCCCCGTGGGGGCATAGTGGGTAGTCTGTGCGGAAGATTTCCGCCGGAAGCAGGAAAAGGGGCTGTAGCTCAGTTGGTTAGAGTGCCGGTCTGTCACACCGGAGGCCGCGGGTTCGAGTCCCGTCAGCCCCGCTCTGTTATTTGAAAACGTCGGTTGTGTCGGTCGATGTTGGGGGCCGTAGCTCAGTCGGGAGAGCGCCTGAATGGCATTCAGGAGGTCAGGGGTTCGATTCCCCTCGGCTCCACTCCAGTACTTACTGGAGCTCGGGTGGCGGAATTGGTAGACGCGCAGGATTCAGGATCCTGTGGGGGAAACCCTGTGAGGGTTCGAGTCCCTCCCCGAGCATCAAGGGACCGGCCCTCGAACGGCGGAAGTCCGTCGATCGCTGGTGGCCGTGGTAGGCCCACGTGCTGGAATTGGTAGACAGGCTGGTTTGAGGGACCAGTGCCGGAAACGGCGTACAGGTTCGAGTCCTGTCGTGGGCATGCTGGTTGTCCTTTCGCGGACTCTCAGGATGGATCCACGCGCCCGTAGCTCAATTGGATAGAGCGTTTGACTACGGATCAAGAGGCTGGGGGTTCGAGTCCTCCCGGGCGCACTTCGACGGTCACCCCGTTCGTCGGACCGAAAGGGAGTGGGGGCGCGTAGCTCAGTTGGTTAGAGCGCTACGTTGACATCGTAGAGGTCAGAGGTTCGAATCCTCTCGCGCCCATGCCGGGCCGGGCAGTCCGGCCATGAGGCCCACCATCGGACGCGGGGCCGTAGCTCAGTTGGGAGAGCGCTAGAATCGCACTCTAGAGGTCAGGGGTTCGACTCCCCTCGGCTCCATCGCCTTCGCCACCATAGCTCAGATGGTAGAGCACGTCACTCGTAATGACGGGGTCGTCGGTTCAAGTCCGACTGGTGGCTCTTACCGTCCGCAGCTCGCTTCGGCGTGGGCAGTCGCCGCGCGGCGCGCTCTCTGACGAGCGATTGTTTGGGTGCTGTTGGACGCTCCAGGTCGGATCGACAGGTTTGCGACTGTGGCTTGCCCCTTGGTGTAATTGGCAACACGCCTGACTCTGGATCAGGAGAGTCCTGGTTCGAACCCAGGAGGGGCAATGTGGTTCTTTGGGAGGGGTGGCCGAGTGGCTTATGGCGGCGCCCTGCTAAGGCGTTGGGTGGAAACACCCGCGTGGGTTCGAATCCCACCCCCTCCGCTCCCTTCCGGATCGCGGATTCACCGAATACCCATGGGACGGGTGGCCGAGTGGCTTAAGGCGCACGATTGGAAATCGTGTGGGTTAATACCCGCGTGGGTTCGAATCCCACCCCGTCCGCTCGTATCACGATCGGCGCGGCAGCATCCGCCGACTCCGGGGCGTGGCTCAGTCCGGTAGAGCGCTGCGTTCGGGTCGCAGAGGTCCCCGGTTCGAATCCGGGCGCCCCGATAACGAACGGGGGGCTGACCCAGTCCTCCAGACCGGCACCCGACGGTCGAACCGGCACATTCGACGGCCCGGACCTCCGAGTGCGGAGGACCGGGGCGTCCACGGAGGCGTAGCCCTAACTGGTAAGGCACCGCACTCGAAATGCGGCGGGCGCAAGCCCTTGGGGGTTCGAGTCCCTCCGCCTCCGC
>SLCK01000139.1 GCA_007125845.1 Gemmatimonadota bacterium | reverse complement strand
TCCGAACGGGAGGAGAGCCGCCGATGAGCCCGCGAATGGCACCGGACGGAGCTCAGCGGTCGTACCGGATCTTCGGGGTCACCCTCGCCACCGACTATCCCCTCCGCACTCCGCTTCCGGAGACCGATGATCCTCCGGAGCTGTTCTTCACCTGCTCCGAGTCGGGGTTTCCCGAGCCCACGCCACCCAAGGCGACTCCCGACTACGCCAGCCGGAACCTGCTGGACAGCGGGGTGCCCTTCATGGAGCTCCACCGAGGTTCCGAGAGCGACCTGCTCCGCTTCCGGGAAGTCGCGGACTTCCGGGTGAGCAGGGATGCGATCCGAGCCCGGCTCTTCGACCCGGCCTACGCTCACATGGTCGAGATCCACCTGCTGGGAACCGTCTTCTCGTACTGGATGGAGCGGCGGGGCATTCCGGTTCTGCACGCTGCGGCCGTGGCCGTCGACGGCAGGGCGATCGGCTTCATGGCGACGAACCGCGGGGGAAAGAGCTCGCTCGCGGCGTCCCTGATGCAGGCGGGTCATCCCATGCTCTCCGACGATCTGGTCGCGATCCAGCTCTCGGACGAGGGATTCGAGGCGCGACCGGGCTACCCAAGCATGCGTCTCTGGCCCGACCAGGCGGCGCACTTCGATCCGGAGTGGGAGCGCCTTCCCATCGTGCATCCGAGGTTCTCGAAACGCCGGCTCCGGGTCGGCACGGGGGGGTTCGGGCGCTTTCTCGACGCCCCGCTCCCCCTGTCTGCCCTCTACCTCCCCGACCGCAGGGACGCGGACGGCGGGGAGGCAGGCGCGACCGGCGTCACGATCGAGCCCCTTCCGCAGCGGGAGGCGGTCATCGAGCTCATCCGGGGGTCTTTCCTGCCCGAGCTCCTGCAGGTGGCGGGATTCGCGGAGGATCGACTCCGGATGCTGGCCGGGCTCGCCGAGGAGATCCCGGTGAGGCGTCTCGGCTACCCGGAGGGCATGCACCGGCTTCCGAGGGTGCGGGACAGGATTCTGGACGACGCCCGGTCGCTCGTGCCCTCCACCCGCCCCGGCGGCTCGTGAGCGGAGTCTGCGGGTGGGTGCGCTGGGACGGCGGCCCGGTCGGCAAGGAGGATCTCGCCCCGATGCTCGACGCCGTGCCGCATCGGGGACCGCACGGACGAGGGGAGCGGTACGGTGCAGGCTACGGCTTCGGCCACCTGCTCCTGCACACGACGCCGGAGTCGGTTCACGAGCGGCAGCCGCTCGTGGCGGCGAAGGGGCAGGTGGTCCTCGTCGCGGACGTGCGGATCGACAACCGCGAGGAGCTGATGGACCGGCTGGGGATCGCTGCGGGAGAGGGACCGGTGACGGACGCCGCCCTGATCCTCGAGGCGTACCTGCGCTGGGGGAGCGACTGTCCGGAGCACCTGCTCGGCGATTTCGCCTTTGCGGTCTGGGACGCGCGAGTCCGGCGCCTCGTCGCCGCGCGCGACCCCCTCGGGATGCGAAATCTCTACTACTACCGGCATCCGGGCGGGCTCCTCTTCGGCACCGAGATCAAGCAGATTCTCGCCGTGCCGGGCGTACCGTCGGAGATCGACGACGGCTCGGTGGGCATCTATCTCGCAGGCGCCTTTCCGGCGCCGGGTCGGACCTTCTACCGGGGGATCGCCCAGCTTCCCCACGCCGCGCTCCTGGAGGCCACGGACCGAGGGGCGAGGATCCGACGCTTCTGGGATCCGGTGGGGATAGAGCCGATCCGGTACGAGCGGGAGGAAGAGTACGCGGAGCACCTCCGCGAGCTTCTGGAACGGGCCGTGCGAGCGAGGCTCAGGAGTGTGGCGCCCGTGGGACTCCTGTTGAGCGGGGGCCTCGATTCCGGAAGCATCGGCGCGTTGTCCGGGTGGCTCCTCGGAAACGGTACCGGGGCCGAGATCCCGGCCTTCCGGGTCTACAGCTTTGCCTTCGACGAGCTCACCCAGTGCGACGAGCGCCACGTGAGCAGCGTGCTCGTGGAGCAATATGGGTTTCCGGTGACGGAGGTGCCCGCGGACGACGCGTGGCCCCTCCGGCCCAGCTCGGGCAACCGGACCGACCGCGATGGGCCCTTTCTTCTCAGTCACTTCATGCTCATGGAGCGGGCGCTCGGGATGGCCCGCAAGGAGGGCATCGGCCTCATCCTGTCCGGGGACCGGGGCGACCTCGTCGCCGGGCTCGGCATCTACGATCTCCCCGCGCTCCTCCATGCGGGACGCTGGGGGCAGCTTGCCCGGGAGCTCCGCGCCCTCGCCGGGCGGTCGGGCCGCACGGTGTCCGGCCAGGCTCGCCGCGAGCTCCTGGCGTGGCTCCGCGACTCCTGGCCGGCCGAATGGTCACGGACCGATCGAATTCCCCCGATCCCAGCTCTAAGAGATCGCGTACATTCCCCTCCCGCATGGGTTTCGCACGCGTTCGCAGACGCCTTCGCCCTCCGGGACATTCCGCTGTCGGAAGGCGCTCCCCGCGAGTTGAAGAGCCATGCGGCCCGCGAGCGGTACCGAGCGATCTTCACCCCGCTCCAGCTCCACGGGGTGGCGGCTTCGGAGCGCGTCCATGCCCGTTTCGGCCAGGCCTTCGCGGACCCCTGGAGCGATCGACGCCTCGCCGAGTTCGCCGTGGCCGTCCCGCAGCGGATGCTGAACACGGTCGGCGACGAGAAGCGACTCACCCGCCTGGCGATGAAGGGGGTCGTATCCGAGGAATTCTTGCACAGCGCGACCAAGATCGTCCCCACGCCCCTCTTCGACCGGGGGCTCAGAGAGCGGGGGGCTCCGGTGGTGCGCTCCCTCCTGAGCGACTCGGAGGCCGCGCTTCGCGGCTACATTGACGAGGAACGTGCGCTGGAGCACTATCTGATGGTGATTCGGGCCGGACGGGGGTCCACTCGGGCGATGTGGCGGACACTCACCGTGGAGATGTGGCTTCGGGAGCATTGGCAGTAAGCGTACGGCCGGGTACGAATCGTGCATCTCACCACTGGGGCAGTTGCCTGTCCCTCAGGGTAGGCGGCTGTGAACCGGCCTGGGTCCGTCCCCCCGAGCAGGGGTGTCGATCCCGAGGCGTGTCATCACTCTTAGCAGCAGGAGGGCGCATGACGGAGCGGAAGCAGAAGTACGAGCGGCCCGAGGTCGAAGATTTCGGGACGGTCGCGGAGCTGACGGGCGCGGGTGGAAGCCAGCCCGGAACCGACTTCAAGGACGGTTCAGGTCCGGCGCAGGGACCGCCAGTTCGTCTCTGAATCGATCCTTTACCAAGGATCGGTAGGGACGTTCCCGGGGTCCCGGTCAGTCTTGGGATCCCGGGTGCGTCTCCGACCCGAAGCGTGAACCCTTCAAGGCGAGGGCTCAGGGCCATTCGCAGACTCGGAGCGAAGTTTCTGGCGCTCGGTTGGGCGGAGCGGGTCGAGTTGCTCCGTGCGGCATTGCTCGTGCTTCTCGCCCGCGGTGCTCTCCGGGTCGTGCCCTTCCGGGTCATTGTCCGGAGCCTTCGTGGCGGTACCGAAACCGCGACTCTGACGGATGCAAACGCGGCGCGGGTAGCGAAATCGAACGAGGCGATTCGTCGAAAGATCTGGGCGATCGACGCCGCCGGACGCCATCTCCTTCCCAGGAAGCCTTGCCTCACCCAGGCCCTGATCGTCCACCGGCTCCTCCGCCGGCATGGCCGTCCGTCCGAGCTCCGGCTGGGGGCGCGTCGCGCAGCCGACGGGAAGCTCGAGGCGCACGCCTGGATCGAGAGCGGAGGAGAGATCGTGATCGGGGGAAAGGCGCTCGCGGAAGGCTACACCCCCCTCCCCTCCCTCTTCGCCCCCTCCGATCGACCTGGCAGGTAGAGTGGCGGCCGGCCCGATAGTCCGGCAGGCGGCCTGACTCTTGCACGCTGCCAGGTCGAGCCGACAACCGATTGCGTGACGTCGCCGCAGGGCGCACCGGCGCATCTCCGCGCTGTCTCAGCCTGGCGCTACATTCGATCCAAAGGCGCCATCCTTACCCGTGATGTGAGCTCTATACAATCGTGCCGATTTCAGAAGACGGGGACGGCCGCACGGGATTCCTCGCCGCCGTGGCTCCGCGTGGATCCGACCAGCCGCCCTCCTCACCCCAGGATCAGTTGGGGGCCCGAACGGGCCTGACGACCGTGGTCCGCCTCTCCACCTCGGGACACGAGGTCGCGGTCGCCGTGTGCCCGGGTACCGATGCAGCCACCGATCCCCGGACCGGAGCGTTTCTGCTGCTCCACGGGGAAATTTATCCCGCTTCCCGGTCATCGGCGCAACGACTGCTCACGCGATATCTCGACCTGGGGATCGAGGCACTGGGTGCGGAAGACGGATCGTACGCGCTCCTCGTCGTCGATCCGAGCCGGAACCGGGTGGCCGTGGTCACCGATCGCTGGAACACGCGCAGGATCTTCCACAGCTTTTCGAATCGGTGCCATTGGTTGTCCACGGCGCGAACCCTCCCCGCCCATCCCCTTCCCAGCTCCAGGATCGACCCGGCAGGGGTGGGTCATTACCTGATCAACGGGCTCCCGTACAACGGGAGGACGCTCTTCGATGGCCTCTCCGTCCTGGA
>SLCK01000004.1 GCA_007125845.1 Gemmatimonadota bacterium | reverse complement strand
GAGTCCGCGAGTGCCGTACGAACCTGTTCATCGTGCAGTGGGAAAACGAGCTCGTGCGGAAATCCTGACAGGGACTTGGACGGCGGCTCGTTGGCTGCTCCTGCCAGGAGTCTTTTCAGATCGGGCCCCAAGCGATCAAGGACAACGGACGGATACGCCAGTTGGATATCGAGGGTAGCCCAGTGCACCCGAGTGTCTTCACCGTCCTCGCGCTGCGGCCACCAGTCGTCCTTCAACCAAAGAGGTAACGCATCGCGATCGTAGTCATCGGGTCCTGGTAAGGGCCCACGATAGTCTTCATCACGAACGGGCGCTCCGACCATCTTCGCCGCCGTCCAGTGAGCCACTCGACGAAAGAGGCCGTGCGACCGAGCATAGGGCAGATAGGTCTGGCCGTGCAGGAGGGGATAGGGAAGGAGTCTCCACTGCGACGGCTGCGCGCGACGATCCCACTTGATCGGTCGATACCAGCGATTCCCAAAGGCGAAAGGCTCCATCTCACGATCGATGAGGGGACCGAGAAGGACGAGGTGGGCCATGAACGCCACCTGATCCTTGACGGTCGGGAGGACATAGTGCCGTAATCGACGCCCCTTCTTCGGATAGGGTATCTGAAGCCACTGGGCGGGGCGCCATTC
The DNA here is from genome assembly GCA_007125845.1 of Gemmatimonadota bacterium. Lineage (GTDB taxonomy): Bacteria > Gemmatimonadota > Gemmatimonadetes > Longimicrobiales > Gaopeijiaceae > SLCK01. Next base: position 87,617 of record SLCK01000004.1, on the reverse strand, counting down.
CCCGGCGCGCAGTTCAGCAGCGACCTCCCGGAGCTGTGCTTCCGGATGAAGCTTCCAGCGGGCGTGTTCCGGTTGAGGAGCGAGATTCCCGCTCTCGTACCAACCATGCACCCGCATCCAGGCGGCACGCATCACGAGCGGATGCGCCAACAAGGACCCGACGTTCCTCTTTCTGCGGTCGAAGGAACCACCGGGCGAGCTGCTCATGGGATACGCTGGCTCATTTGTGAGAAGTCTCCCGCGTCTCGCTTCCGGTGTTATCGGAGCGGGACCAGGGAGACGTGGACACGGAACCGTCCAGGGGCTCTGTGCTGAAGGCCAGATGCTGGCTGAAGGGAGTTTGGGAAGCCTGCACCTGCGTCCGCAAGAAGTGGCTTTCCTCCGTTGCCTGCTGCTGTGCTCCAGCCGCTGGGGATTCCCACCTAGATAGAGGCAGAGCGCGAGCAAGCGAGCGGGCCCGGGCAGAAGGCGATCGGATCTCCTAGTGTGCTGCTGTACCGGTCCGCGGACTCGCCCAGCTATGGTCGCCGCGGAAACTCCTGCGACAGGGCCGACCGGGACGGCGCGCGAAGCCGCTGAGGGATCTGATCGGGTCGCAGTTGTGTGCCATTTGTGTGCCAAGACCGGGGTCAGATCACGACACACAAAAAAACGGCCCAGTGAGGAAAATCGCCTCACTAAGCCATTTTCTTGAGGTGGGCTTACTGCGCCCAAGTGGAGGCGGCGGGAGTCGAACCCGCGTCCGCGAATCGATCCATCAAAGCGTCTACGCGCGTATCGCCCTGTTGTGTTCGCTACCAGATCCGGCCAGAACGATGCCGACCCGGGCTAGCTGCCTGAGTGTCTCGCCTCCGATGGGACAGCACCACCGAGAGGCCAGCCCGAATTTTCGTCGCCTTCAAGAGTCGCCTCGGGCAGGCTCCTCAGGAGACGGGCTACAAGATAAGGACGAGTCCTTACGCAGCCAGTGCCAGGTTATCGTTGGCAGTTGTAAAGTTTCCCGGTGGATTTTCGAGGTCCCGGGACCTCGGCACGCAGCTCCAATTTCACCAAACACGTCGAAACCGTGACGCCCCCTTAACATGGGCCGTAATGATATGATAGTGGAAAGAAGGGCCGGGCCGAAGTCTGGCTCGGCGTCCTCCGTCCTCAACCTGATACCACAACGGCACGCCCCAGTTCCGGTTCGCGCTCCACGACGGCGCTCCCGTCGACCAGGTAGCGGTCCAGATAGCCCTGCAGCTTCTCGCGCATCTCTTCGATGGAGGTGACTTGGAAGAGCTCCTGACGGAGGTGCTTTCCGGAAGGGAGTCCCTTCGTGTACCACCCGAGGTGCTTGCGGAACTCCATGACTGCACGTTCGGAATCGCCTCCGAATGCGATGGCGTTCTCGGCGTGTTCGAGGCAGATGCGGAAGCGCTCCTCTACCGCGGGATCGGGGGGCACCGGGCGCCCCGAGAGAGCGGCTCGAGCCTGGGCGAACAGCCACGGATCCCCGTGCGACCCGCGCGCGATCATGATCCCGTCGCAGTCGGTTTCGGTCCGCATGCGCGCGGCGTCGGCCCCGGAGCGGATGTCCCCGTTTCCGACCACGGGAATTCGCACGGCCTCCTTGAGCGCACGGATCTCGTCCCAGCGGGCCCGGCCGGAGTACATGTCGGTCCGGGTCCTGGGGTGGAGCGTGACCATCCGGGCCCCGGCGTCCTCACAGACGCGCCCGATTCGCACGGGATCTCGAGTTTCCTGGTCGAAGCCGCTTCGGATCTTGACCGTGGTAGGAAGGGGCGTGGCGTGGTCGACGGCCTGGATGATGCGCGCAACCAGATCCAGGTCCCTGAGGCACCCGGAGCCGCCGTTCCGCTTCACGATCTTCTTCACGGGACAACCGAAGTTGATGTCGATGAAGTCGGGACCGAATGCTTCGTGGACGAAGGCGGCGGCTTCGCCCATGGTGGCGGGATCAGCGCCGAAGATCTGGACGCCGATGGGCCGCTCTGCCGGATCGAACCGGAGGTACTCGAGCGTCCGCTCGTTCTTCCGGCAGATCCCCTCGGCGCTCACGAACTCGCTCACGACGACGTCTGCCCCGAAGCGCCGACAGAGCCGGCGGAAGGGCGACTCGCTCACGCCAGCCTGCGGAGCGAGAAAGAGGGGAACGGCTCCCTCGGCGAAGAACTTCGTCACGACCGAATCCATGGAGATAAGCTATCGACGGCGAACGAATGGCTGAAGACCTGGAGTTGTGGCGCTTCCTACACACCTCCGAGTTTTGACATCGTTGAATTGTTCCGGTAGAGTTCGACGCCGGCGTCGATGCGTCGGCAACACTTCCCATACATGCAAGCAGGCAAAACCCGACTGGCCTGTCCTGGAGGCTATAGAATGGAACTACGGGAACTCTTCACCGCAGAGGCGGTGAAGCTCGAGTTGGAGGCGGACTCGAAAGACGCAATCCTGAAGGAGTTGATCGAGCTGCTGGGTCTCGACGAGAAGTCCGACACCATCCTCTTCAAGACCCTCAAGCGACGAGAGAACCTGGGCTCCACGGGGATCGGAAAGGGGATCGCGATTCCCCACTGCCGCTCGCTCGTGGTCAACAAGCTCTGTCTCGCCTACGGTCGCAAGCCGGGTGGGATGGATTTCAATGCGATCGACGACGCCCCCGTCCAACACTTCTTCCTGATCGTCGCCCCTCCCCTCGAAGTCTCGAATCAGTACCTGCCCGTCCTCGGAAAGATCGCTCAGTTCGCAAAGGATCCCGATATCCCGGGACGGTTGGAGGAGATCTCCCAGCCCGAGGAGTTCCTGGATCTCCTCAGAGAGAAGGCCCCCCGATGACGGCAACATCGCGCATGCATCCGCAGCTCGTGCTCCTCCTGGAGCTCCAGGACCTCCGCTCGCAGCACCGCGAGCTGGGCGAGGAGGAGGGCGCCGGAGAGGTGGAGCGAGCACACTTCCACATTGACCTGGAGAAGGCACGCTCAGAGCTGGAGGACAAGATTCAGGAGCTCGAGGCTTCTCTCAACCCCGTCGTGCGGAAGCGTTATCAGCGGGTGCTGCCGAACCGCGACCGTGTCGTGGTTCCGGTGATCAACGGGGTGTGCTACGGATGCTTCGTCTCGATTCCCACCGCTACCGTGGGCGATGAGGGAGCCCACCAGGAGCTTCAGGGCTGTGAGAACTGCGGGCGTTTCATCTACATTCTGTCCTGATCGGCTGCGCCCGTCCTCGTGAGCAGATCCATCAGCACGGGAAACGAGCGGAACTCCCTCCGCGCGCCGAGGTGATGGAGCGCAAACCCCTCGACCAGTCCCAGATGGGAGGCGGGGTGCGTGAGCGGGTGAGGGGGACGCCCGGCCACTAGAAACGCGAGCTGCTCCCGCGCTCGGGGACCGACCCTGGGCATCGATGCACCCCCGGTGGCGCATCGAACGCACCTGAGCCCGCCCTCGGACACGTCGAATCGGTCCATCTCCTCGCCGTCCCCCACCCCCAGCGTCCCCCCACATTGGACGCACCGCTCCAGCTCCGGGGGAAAGCCGAGGAGGGCGAGGGTGCGCCAGGCGCCCGACACGATCCAGCCGGGTACGTCCGCGTCCGGAGCCGTCCCGAGCCGTCCGAACACTTCCGCCACCCAGTCGAAGAGTGCGCGATCCCCCTCCTCCAGGGCGTGCAGGAGAAGGATCTCGGCCACGATCGAGGCCCCGTAGAACCTCCGGAGGTCCCTCCCCAGGCCGAGCGAGGCGCCCTCCGGAGTGAAGTCCCGCAGGTTGTGGAGATCCCGGTCGGGTCGGTGTGTGAACACGAGGGTTCCCCGGCCGAAGGTGTCGAGCGCGCCACGTCCCCGAGATCCCCCCTTTCGCACGCCTCGCCCCACCAGCGCCACGATCCCGTGGTCGGGCGTCAGAAAGCGCAGGATCCGGGACGACTCCGAGTAGGGGTGGGAGCGGAGCAGGATCGCTGGAGAGGTAGCGAGGCTCATGGCCGGGAGGCCGGCTCCGACCCCTCCTCGATGCGTTCGAGCTCGTCGATGAGCGCCGCCCGACGGCGACGGTAGTCGGCCGCGGCTTCGGCGTCGGCCCTCCCCGCCGCCTCGTATTCTTCGTCGAGCCGGGCCACATCGACCAGGATCGCCTTGCGCGTGCGGGTGCGCGGGCTCGCCGACGGCGGCTTCGGCACGCCGGGGCTCTCCCGTCGGAGGACCCAGGTCCCGAAAACGATCAGGAGGAAGGCGAGCGCCACCGCGAACCAGACCACGAGCTCTCCAGCACGATCTTCCGCCGCCGGCGCTACCCGGGCGGTCTGGTCCCGGAGATCCATCCCGGTCCAACGGATGTAGGACGAGCCGGCCTCCATCTCAATGGATTCGCCCTGCCGGGCGAGCCCCTGGATCTGCACCGGGGGAGCGGGCTCTTCGAGAAGGAGCTCGATGCGCTCGGTCACCCCAGGGAGCGGGAGGTCGAAGTCGAGGGCATCCACCTCGTACTGGAAGACGAAGAGGCGCCGCCCCGGAGGGATGGGGTTCGAGACGGTCACGACCCCATTCTCGAAGGTGATGGCTCCGTCGGGGAGGTCCCCGCCCTGAGCCAGCCGGAAGGTGCGCGCGCCGGGAGGCAGCGGATAGCGCCAGACCGCACCCCCGTCGTCAGGGGGCACGAAGGTCACCGTGGAGTCATTGCGCAACTCGAAGACGTCGGTGACCTCCCAGCCCATCGGTCCTTCCCGGATGAAGACATTCCGGATCTCCACGGGAAGGGGGACACCGGTCTCCGGGGACGGGCGGCTCCGGTACGCCTCGATCCTGTACTCTTCGGCCAGGTGCTCGGGGGCCGTGATGGGGCCACCGAAGTAGAGGATTCCCTCGTAGCGGGTGGAGGCGAAAAAGATCTCCCCCGAGCCGGGCACCGGAGCGTGGGGAAGTTCGATCTCGAAGCCGCCCTCAGCATCCACCGCAACGGAGGCGATCTCGCCCGCCTCTTCCGGGGTGACCCGGTGGAGGGTGACCGTCCCCGAGTCCGGGGCGAGGCCACCCAGGAGGAGCCGTCCCGACAGGATGGGATCGGCGGACTCCTCCTGGGCCTGAGCGAGGACAGGAGGAAGGAGGAGCAGCCCCAGGAGGATGAACATCCCTGACGCAGGGAGAGCGCGGGGGCCGCTCATCTCAGGGAGAGAATCGTCCAAAGTCCTCCGGATTCAACCTGCGGAGGTACTCCTGCAGCTCGTCGGCGTCCATGAGGGGGGCATCCTCGTCCTCCTCCTTCTTGCCCGTCGCCCCGGGGCCCTCTGCCGTGAAGCTGCCCTCCTCTTCAGTGACCTCGATCGAGGCCCGTTCCAGGAGTTCGTCGGCTGCGAAGATGCGGGCATCCATCCGCAGCGCGACCGCGATCGAATCGGAAGGCCGGGCGTCTACGCTGATCACATTCCCTTCACGGCGGATCATCAGCTCAGCGTAGTAGGTGGAATCGGCGACTCGGGTGATCACCACGCGGTCGAGCGAGCCCCCGAGCCCTCCCACGACCGAGACGAGCAGGTCGTGGGTCAACGGGCGGGAAAACTTCATGTCGGCCAACTGCATGGCGATCGCGCTGGCCTCCCCGGGGCCGATCCAGATCGGGAGCACCCGCTCTCCATCCAGCTCCCTCAGGATCAGGACCGGCATGTTCGACGCCCGATCCAACCCCAGACTCTGCACCTTGACCTCGACCAGCACGGTCCCGTCCTCCTCTTACGGCGCCCGGGGGCGCGCGCCGGGGCCTCGGGCCCCGGCGCGGCACCTTCGAAGTAGCAGATACTCCGAAGGCCAGGTGTGGTTCACGCCCATGTCAGCCCGTTGCTCAGTCCAGCTTGAGCGCCGCTCGGAGCTCGTCCACGCGATTCAGCTCTTCCCAGGGAAAGAGGGTGACCTCGCGGCCGAAGCGCTCGACCTTCTCGGCACGGCGACCGAAGTGTCCGTAGGCCGCCGTGGGCCCAAAGATGGGGGTGCGAAGCTGGAGGTCGTTGATGATCGAGGCCGGACGAAAGTCGAAGGCCTTCTCGACCGCCTTCGAGATCTCGGCGTCGGGAACGACCCCCGTGCCGAAGGTATCGACCCACACCGAGACTGGATCGGCCACCCCGATCGCGTAGGCGAGCTGGATCTCGCAGCGGGTGGCCGCCTTGGATGCCACCACATTCTTGGCCGCCCACCTCGAGGCATACGCCGCAGAGCGATCGACCTTGGTGGAATCCTTTCCGGAGAAGGCGCCTCCCCCGTGCCGTCCGGTGCCGCCGTAGGTGTCCACGATCACCTTGCGGCCGGTAAGTCCGACGTCCCCGTGCGGTCCCCCTCGCACGAATCGTCCGGTCGGGTTCACGTGAATGCTCGCCTTCGAGGGGTCGAAGAACTTCGACGGCAGGGTCTCCTCGATGATCTCCTTCTGGAGCACTTCCCGGATCTCACCCGTGGTCACCTCGTCGTCGTGCTGGGAGCTGAGGACGACCGCCGAGATCCGAACGGGCCGGGTGCCATCGTACTCCATCGTCACCTGTGACTTGCTGTCCGGCCGCAGCCAGGGGAGTCTCCCCTCCTTGCGAACGTCAGCCAACGCCCGGACCAGGTGGTGGGCGTACATGATCGGAGCTGGCATGAGCTCCTCGGTCTCGTCGCAAGCAAAACCGAACATCATGCCCTGGTCCCCGGCACCACCGGTGTCCACGCCCATCGCGATGTCGGGAGACTGCCGGTCCATCGCAGTGAGGACCGAGCACGTCTGCCCATCGATCCCATACCGGGAGTCGTCGTACCCGATGTCGAGTATGGTTTCGCGCACCACGTCGCCAATCTCGATCTGTGTCTCGGTGGTGACCTCTCCCGCAACGAGCGCGAGCCCCGTCGTGACCAGCGTCTCGCACGCGACCCGCGACTTGGGATCTCCTGCGAGCATATGATCGAGAACCGCGTCCGAGATCTGATCGGCCATCTTGTCGGGATGACCTTCCGATACCGACTCCGAAGAGAATTGTCGCAAGCTCAAGGATTGCTCCCTACGTTGAAGTCCGCTCCAGCCCGCGACCCGCTCGAGCGAGTCCGGAAGGAGACCTGGTTCCATATTGGATTGATGTACGTCGAACCTCCGTCCGCAAGGTCCGGAGGCCGGCTACACTATAAGGGTTCTCACATCCGGGACAAACTCCACCGACCCGAAACCGAGGAGAGCTCGACCGAGGAACCGATCCCATCGGACAGGCACTGGATGACCTCTGCGGAGGTGGGTGCGGCGAGCGCGAGGCGAGCTGCCTTGCGCGCATCCTCGATACGAAAGCTCCGGATCACCTTCTTGATCTCGGGAAGGTAGGGCCAGGCCACCGAGAGAGCCGTGATATCGAGGCCCAGAAGGAGGAAGGCCCCGAGGGGGTCGCCCGCCATCTCCCCGCACACGCTCACCTCGATGCCGGCGGCGCGAGAAACCCTGGACACCTGGTGGAGTTGTCGGACGACCGCCGGGTGGAAGGGGTTGTAGAGGGGAGCCAACCGGGTGTTCGTGCGGTCGACGGCCAAGGTATATTGCACCAGGTCGTTCGTCCCGATCGAGAAGAAGTCGCAGTGGCGGGCGAGCTCAGCGGCGTCGAGGGCGGCGGCCGGGGTCTCGATGAGACATCCCAGCTTGTAGCCCGAGGAAAAGGGAATCCCGTCGCGCCGGAGCCCCTCCTCCTCCTCGCCCAGGAGCTCCCGCACCCGGACGATCTCCTCCACGTCGTTGACGAGGGGAAGAAGAATCCTTACGTCTCCGTGGGCCGTCGCCCTGAGGATGGCCCGCAGCTGCGGTCGGAAGAGCTCGAGCTCGTCCAGGCAGACTCGAATGGCGCGCCATCCCAGGAAGGGGTTCTCCTCGGGTGGCATGTGGAGGAACATCGGGAACTTGTCCCCGCCCAGGTCGAAGGTTCGGATGAACACCGCACTGTTCGGGAAGACCTCGACCACGTCTCTGTACGCTTCGTACTGCTCCTCCTCTCCGGGCATCGCGTTTCGACCTACCACAAGGAACTCGGTCCGAAAGAGCCCGATTCCCTCGGCCCCGCGGTTCCGGCCGCGCACGGCCTCGCCGGGCAGGTCTATGTTCGCGCGCAGGGCAACGGGCTGGCCATCGATCGTCACCGAATCGAGGCGGACGACTTCGGCCAGCTCGTCCTCCCACTCCTGGATGAGCACCCGTCGCTCTTCGTAGCTGTGCCGCTCCGACGCATCGGGCTCGACGACGACTCGTCCCTGGCGCCCGTCCAGGATCGCCTGCTGGCCGCTCTCCACCCGACTCGACAGGTCCACGAGTCCCCCAACCGCAGGGATCTCGAGGGAGCGCGCCAGAATGGCCCAGTGTGAGGTGCGGGTGCCCAGATCCGTTGCAACTCCAAGCGTCTGAGTAGGATCCAGTTGAACCGTCAACGAGGGGGTGAGGTTGTGGGAGACCACGACTCCGGGCTCCTCGTCCCCAATGAGGTCGCTCGACTCGGGGAGCTCGAGAAGCCGGTGGAGGACCCGGACCAGGAGGTCCTCGAGGTCATTCAATCGGTCGAGGACCATCGCGTTCGAGGTTCGTAACCACTGCGCCTGGAGCTCGAGCATCCTCCACTCGAAGGCGCGAGGCGCGGAGAGGCGGTTCTCCCGGATGTAGCGCAGGGTCGGCTCGACGACGTCAGCGTCTTCCAGCATGAGGAGCTGCGGATCGAAGATCCTGGCCTCCATCGGCCCGAGTCGGTCTCTCGTGCTGTCCCGGAGCTCCTCCAGCCGGCCCTTTGCCCAGTCGCGCGCCGCGAGGAACCGCTCGACCTCGTCCTCTGCGCATTCTTCGGGCACAACCTCGTGCGGGACAACCGGCACCTTCCAACGCACGAGCCGAATCGGCCCGAACGCGATGCCTCCAGAGATCGGCACTCCTTCGAAGGTGTGTCCCAATTCAGGCCTCGTCGAATCCGCGCTTGATCAGGTCGGCGAGCGCCTCCACCGCCTCCTGTGCATCGACCCCCTCACTCCGAATCCTGAGCTCCGAGCCCTGCTCGGCTGCAAGCATCAGGACCCCCATGATGCTCTTCCCGTTGACCTCCAGATCGCCCTTGCGAAGGTACACTTCCGCCTCGAATCGCCCCGCGAGCTTGACGAACTCCGCCGCCGGACGGGCGTGCAGTCCAAGCCGGTTCGGAATGCTCACGAGGCGCACTTCTACCAGCGACTCACTCATGTCAATGGAGCCCCTCCCGTCCGGGTTGAGAAACTCGTACATCGCTCAGGCACCGGCCGCCCTCATCCTGCGGACCGCACCGCGCCAGCCACGAACCCCCCCACGACCAGGGCAAGTGCGAGCGCGGGCATCCACCTATGGAAAAGATCGCGCTTCAGGAAGCCGACGAGGAAGAGAGTCCCGCCGACCAAAAGCCATGGAACACCTCGCCCGGGAAGTTCAAATGCCCGGACGGCCAGTGCCCCCACAAGGAGGCCGACAAGAAGGACCCCGACGGTCCCAATCCGTTCCGACAGGAAGGGGACCTTGAGCCGCCCGAGGGCCCCCGCAACCTCGAATCCGAACTCCGACCCCACTCGCAGCCCCCAGACGCGGAGCCCGAGATGCACGAGGTTGTAGAGGAAGAGAAAGGCGACGGTCACCATCAGGGGGGCGGCCCCCAGAACCACGAGCACGAGCGCGAAAAGAACGCAAGCCGGACGCCAGATCGACCATATCAGGGCATCGCCCAGACTCCCGAGAGGCCCTCCCAGAGCCCGGCGGAACCGGCGGATCCGCTCGGGATCCGCCCCCTCCCGCTCCAGCCTCTGCAGCGCACCCAGCGCCACGGGTGTGAGATAGGGGTGGGCGTTGAAGTGCTCGGCGTGCCTGGCCAGTCGAGCGCGCAGCGCCTCCTCCCCTTCCTCACCGGCGCTCCTCAGCACGGGGAGGAGGACCCATGCCATCCCGGCTCCAAGGAGAGTCCGGTAGTTCCAGGATCCCTGGACGACGAGGGACCGCACGAGGAGGGTGAGCTCGGTCTTCATCAGAAGAGGAGCGCCAGCGCCGAGCCCGAAAGGACGCCCACCACAAGGAGTGGGCCCCGGGACAAGGGCGTACGTAAGGAGCGGAGGTGTGAGCCTGCCGCAAGGGCGGCCGGGAGCAAGAGGAGTGCCGCCGTCCCGGCCCGACCGAGGGGCCAGAGCTCGCTAAGGCCCGCAGGAAGGACGCTCACCGCGAGGATCCCGAGGCCCGCCAGAACCGCGCCCCGGAGTCCGTCGAGGCCCACGCAGATCCAGTGGCGGAGGGCGAGCACCCTGGGAACGAACGCGCCATGCTCCGCTCCCGCCATGAGCATTCCATTTGCCCGGCGCTGGATGTCCATCGTCGCCCGACCCAGCAGGCTCCAGAGTACGCCCAACGCCAAGCCTGATGCCAATCCCCCCGGACCGCCCAGCGCGATCGCGGCAAACGCCGCCGGGACGGCGCCCGGACCAAACTCGGGGAGCCGGGCGCCCCCAGCGGGTACGCCCCCGAGGTCGAGCCCTTCGAGGAGGGCGCCGACGAGGAGTCCGCTGGCAGGATCACCGAGAATCCACCCGGCCAACGTCCCGGAAACGAGGGGCCGGGAGAGCATGAATTGTCCTACCGACGTCGAGTCGAGGGCCGACCATGCTCCAAGCAGGACAAGGAGTCCCAGCTCCGTACCACCCATCATCCGCAGAGCCCTTCCATCATCCCAGGAGTCGTCCGGCGTGTGCCTTGGGTGAGCGCGGCAGATCCTGAGCGGATACGGTGACACCATCGGCCCCCAGCGCCCGGACCCGATCCCGGTCCGCGGCGTCGAGGAAGAGGTAGGAGAGAACCTCCGTTCGGCCAGGCCGGTAGTGGATCCCCCCGAGGTTCACCTCCTCGCCCGAGAGGGTTCCTCCTTCGGCAAGCCGGCTCATGTGGTCGAGGTCGCGCGTGAGCAGGACTGACGGCTCCTCGGCCTCTCGCCAGCCCGGGATCTCCATGCGCGCATCCGCAACCGTGAAGAACTCGACCTCGACCCCGGGAGGCGTTCCGAGCTGGAGGAGCTCCCGCTCCCAGTCGCTGTCCGGGAGCTCGTCGTCGACCACGAGATAGCGGCGCGGCTGCAGGTGATGCCCCCACCCCACTGTGACCTGTCCGTGAATCAGACGTTCATCCACACGGTAGAGCACGATTCCCATGGAGACTCGGGAGCTCAGAGCTCGAGTGAGTGGATCGATTCCCGACCCTTCTCGATCATCCGTTCCACCAGCTCGTCGAGCGGGAGCTCCCGGTGGAAGACGAAGTCGAGAAGCATGGGGAGATTCGCCCCGAAGACGACCCGACGGCTCTCGGGTTCCCGACAGGCGAGGCGCGCGGCGAAGGCACAACTCCCCGACTGGAGATCGGTGAAGATGAGGGAGGGACCGTCGCCCGCGGCCTCGGCCACCCTCCTCTGGAGCTCCTCTGGACCGGATCCGTCGTTGCTCACGGCCACCAGCGCCTCGTCCGGGGCACCGGCGATCTTGCGCACGGCGTCCACCATTCCGAAGCACATCTCACCGTGGGTGAGGACGATGCCCCGAACCGGAAGGTGCCGGCCCGGAGCCCGAGCGGCGTCACTCATAGTCCTCCTCGAGGTACTCCTCCACGGGGGCCACGGTGCTCCGCAGCTTCTGGTCGAAGCGAGCGGCGGAGTCGATTCCCGAATACTTCAGGAGGTGGTTCATCGCGACCACCTCGGAAATCACGGTAATGTTCTTCCCGGGATTGAGGGGGATCGTGACCTTCGGGATCTCGACATCGAGCACGGTCACCGAATCGCGCGTGAGGCCCGTGCGGTCGTAGGTCGCGGCGTCGTCCCACTCCTCCAGTTGCACGATCACTTCCACCCTCTTCTGCTGACGGATGGCTCGGATCCCGAATAGCGCCCGCACGTCGATGATTCCGATCCCCCGGATCTCCATGTGATGGCGCTGCAATCGGTGGCCTCGCCCGAGGAGCACGTCGTGTCCCCGCCGCGAGACCATCACGAGATCGTCAGCCACGAGCCTGTGTCCCCGTTCGACCAGATCGAGCACGCATTCGCTCTTTCCGATCCCGCTCTTCCCTACGAAGAGCACTCCCACCCCGTACACGTCAGCCAGCGACCCGTGAATCGTGGTGGAAGGAGCGAGCAGCCGCTCCAGGTACGGCTTGACTCTGCGGAAGAAGTCTCGGGTGGTGAGGCGCGAGAGAAAGACCGGTACGCCTTCGCGCACGGCAACCTCGAGAAACTCCTCGGGGACCTTCTGGCCCTTCGTCACGAAGGCGGCCGGAACGTCGTGCGAGAAGAGTCCCGTCAGTCGATCGAGGCGCTCCTCCTGGGTGAGGGAGTGGAGGTAGGTCATCTCGGTCTGCCCGAACACCTGCATCCGGCCCTCCGGAAATCGCTCGGTGAATCCGGAGAGGGCAAGGCCTGGAGTGGAGATGTCGGCGTCGGAGCACTCCCGGTCGAGGGGAGTGTCGACGGTGAGGAGGTCCAGGGCGAGGCTGTCCCGCTTGGCATCGAAGAACTCCTGGATCCGGATCGCCGTGGCCACCGCCGTTCGCTACTCCGGCTCGCCTACGACCTCGGAGAGCTTCGGGCCCCGATGGTTCGTCGCCTGGTCGCGGCGGCGACGGAGGATGCGGCCCAGACGATCCACAACCTGCTCGAGGGCGGGCCGGAACTCGTCTCCTTCGCCCTGCGCCACGGCGGGCTCGGTACCGTCGAGGACGAGAACGCCCTCGACCTTCTTCAGATGGCGTTCGGCGTCGAACACGAGAGATGCGGAGGAGAGTCGGGGGTCGAAGCGCTGGAGGTCGCGGACCTGTTCTTCAGCGCGGGCGCGGATGGAAGGGGGAATCTCGCAATGACGAGCAACGAACTGAACTCTCATCGAATGCCTCCTGGGGAGGTGTGTGGAAGGTGCCGGGAGAAGCCCGGCGTGTTCAGAACCCCCTGCGAATCGGAAGGTATCCTCCTCGTCGAGAGGAAGCCACCACCCGCTCGACAGAGCGTCCGAATCGACCGGCGGCGCGGTCCCACCCATGTTGCTCGGCGAAGGCGCGACCCTCCGTTCCCATGCGCCCGCGGAGAGGTCGATTCTGGAGGAGCCGCTCCAGGGCTTCCGCAAGAGCTGAGACATTCCCATGGGGAACGAGGAGCCCGGTGCGGTCGTGGAGTACGGAGTCTCGGAGTCCGGGAGAATCGCTGGCGACGGTCGGGGTCCCGCAAGCGGCGGCCTCCAGGTTGGCGATGCCCCATCCCTCCTTCGGGGAGGTAAGTGTGTGTACCCACGCTCGGCGCAGAAGCTCCACCTTCCGCTCCTCGGAGACGAAGCCGAGAAACTGGACCGCGTCGGCGTCCAGCCCGCGGTGTGCGGCCTCTTTCTCGAGCGCCTCACGGTGATCTCCCTTTCCGGCGATCAGGAGGCGGACCGGGTGGCCACGGTCCCGCAGGAGAGCCACCGCCCGAATCACGAGATCGACCCGCTTGTAGCGCTTCAGCCGGCCGAGGTAGAGGATCGTGGGTTCCGGGAAGCGCCCCTCCGGCGGACCGAAGGGGAAACGATCGAGATCGATCCCGTTTTCGATCACCTCGATCGTCCTCCGGTCCAGGCCGCGCTCGATCAGGTCTACGCGCGTGCTCTCGGAGACGGCAATGACCGGGACGGCCCGATAGACCGAGGGAAGAGGCCGCTCCAGCGTCCAGGTGGCGAGGGCCAGGGGAAGGGTCGCCTCCTGGAAGACGGTATTGCCGAAGAGGTGATGCACGAGGAGGAGGACGGGCGCGGGTGCCCAGGTGGGGGAGAGGAGCGGAACCTTGTTGAGATCCTCTACGACCACGTCGAAACGGCGACCGTCGAACTCGTCGTGGACGTGAGCGGCGACGCGAAGTGGGTAGCTGAAGCGCCCCCCGACCCGGTGGATGTCCAGACCGTCCAGCTCGGTCCTGGAGGCGGCTCCCGGCCATCCCGACGAGACCACGGTCACGGCCCAACCCGCCGAAGCAAGTCGACCGAAGGTCTCGTGGAGGTGGATCTCGGCCCCTCCGGCTCCCGGGTTCTCCCGGTCCAGCCAGTTGAGGACCAGGACGTTCATGCGGAGGAGCTCAACCGTCGGGAAGATGGGTGCGGAACACTGCGTCCAGGACTCCGTTCACGAACCTGGGCGACTCCTGCCCCCCATACTGTCCGGCCAGCCGGATCGCCTCCTGGAGGACGACCTTCGGGGGAACGTCGCGCAGGACGAGGAGCTCGGCCACGGCGAGGCGGAGAATGCAGCGATCCACACGGGAGAGCCTGTCGAGCCGCCAGTTGTGCATCGCATCCTTCAGAACCCCGTCGATCCGCTCGAGGTGACCCGAGACCGCAGCGAGGTGCTCGCGGATCCGGGGCACGCGCTCGGAATCGACCCGGCGCCGGGCCAGCACGGACTCCACGACGTCCGACAGCTGACGCCCGTCCTGCCGACCCTCCCACTCGTAGAGAACCTGGAGGACCCAGGAGCGGGCCCTCATGCGATGAATGCGCTGCTTCCGGGAGAGAGGGGATCCGGAGGTCGGATCCGTCACGAAAGCTCCCGATAGAGGTTCACCATCTCCAGAGCGGAGAGCGCGGCCTCCGATCCTTTGTTGCCGGCTTTCGTCCCCGCCCGCTCGAACGCCTGCTCGAGGGTGTCTGTGGTGAGCACCCCGAAGACGATCGGCACCGACGCCTCACGCGCCAACGCTCCCAGGCCCTTGGCGGCCTCGCCAGCCACGTATTCGAAGTGGGGAGTGGCTCCACGGATCACGCATCCCAGCGCCACGATCCCGTCCACCTCGCCACGCTCCAGCACCCGGGCACAGGTGCCGGGCAGCTCCCACGCCCCCGGCACCCGGATGACCTCCACGTCTGCGCGCTCGACGCCGTGCCGGAGGAGCACGTCGACCGCACCTCCGACGAGCTGATCCGTCACGAGGTGGTTGAACCGCGCCACCACCAGGGCGAAGCGACGGCCGCTTCCGTCCAGCGATCCGGTAGTCTCCTTCATCGCGAGCGTGCTCTCCAGAAGTTTCGGGGCGGGCCGTCGAGGTCGCCCAATAAGGAATCGGCCATCAGGGGAGGTGCCCCAGCTTGCGACGCTTCGTCTCGATGTAATTCGCGTTGTGCTGGCCGGGTTCGATCCTGAGGGGCTCGCGCCCTGTGATGGTCAGTCCGTAGCCCTCCAGGCCTACGATCTTCTTCGGGTTGTTCGTGAGCAGGCGAATCTTGCCCAGGCCGAGGTCTACGAGGATCTGTGCTCCGATTCCGTAGTCGCGAAGGTCGGGCTTGAAGCCGAGAGTCAGATTCGCCTCGACGGTGTCCTGGCCGGCCTCCTGCAACTCGTAGGCCCGCAGCTTGTTTCCGAGACCCATACCACGCCCCTCCTGGCGGAGGTAGACCACCGCCCCCCTCCCCTGCTCGTCGATCTGCCTCATCGCCGCGACCAACTGCTCCCCGCAGTCGCACCGCATCGAGCCGAAGACGTCACCGGTCAGGCACTCCGAGTGCATCCGTACGAGGATATCGTCCTGCGGATCCAGCTCCCCCTTCACGAGCGCGACATGCTCCCGATCGTCGATCAGGCTCTCGTAGCCGATCAGCTTGAACTCCCCGAAGGCCGTCGGGAGATTCACTTCTGCGATGCGGCGAACCAGGCGCTCCTCGGAGAGCCGATACGCGACCAGCTGGGCCACAGTGATGAATTTGAGGCCGTGCTCCCGGGCGAAGACCTCGAGCTCCGACCTCCTCGCCATGGTCCCGTCGGCGTTCAGGATCTCACAGATCACACCCACCTCCGGAAGCCCCGCCAGGCGGGCCAGATCGACGGAGGCCTCCGTCTGCCCCACCCGGCGGAGCACTCCACCGGGCTGGGCGCGGAGGGGGAAAATGTGGCCGGGGCGTCTCAGGTCGGCGGGCACGGTGGCATCGTCGGACAGCACTCGGATGGTGGTCGCACGATCGTGCGTGCTGATCCCCGTGGTGACCCCGAATCGCTGGTGGGCATCCACCGAGATGGTGAATGCGGTGTTCTGGGGGTCCGTGTTCCGGTCGGTCATCAAGGGGAGGTTCAGGGCATCCGCGCGTTCTCTGGTCAGCGCCACGCAGATGAGGCCTCGCCCGTACTTGCTCATGAAGTTGACCTGCTCCGCGGTGATCTCCGACGCGGCGCAGACCAGGTCGCCCTCGTTCTCGCGGTCCTTGTCGTCCGCGACGATGACCATCTTCCCGTTGCGGATGTCCTCTATGGCGTCTTCGACGCGGTCAAAGGGCATCTGCCCCTCCCTGCTCACCCGATGACGATTGTCCGGCGGAGCTGGGGTCCGGTACCACACGTCCCCGTCCGCCCGATGCGGTCTGCCACCCGCCGAGAAGCTTACCCACGTACTTCCCGATCAGGTCCCCTTCCACATTGACCCGAGCGCCCGGCTCCAATTCGGAGAAGTTGGTGTGACTCCAGGTGTGCGGGATCACCGCGACCTCGACCCGGTCATCCTCCAGCAGTCGGTTCACGGTGAGGCTCACCCCATTCAGCGCGATGGACCCGTGCGCCAGGCTCAGGCGATGCACCTCCGCCGGAATCGAGAACTCCACGAGGCGACGCCCTCCTTCCCCCCGCACCGAAGCCAGTCGTCCCACACCATCGACGTGGCCCTGTACCAGGTGCCCGTCCAGCCGCCCCCCAAGCGCGAGCGCGCGCTCCAGGTTGACTGCCATCCCGGCCCGGTAGGCTCCCGCGATCGTGCGTGAAAGGGTCGTTCCCACCGCCTGCACGGCGAACTCCTCCTCCTCCACGGCCACCGGGGTGAGGCAGGCGCCGTCGACCGAGATCGAGTCGCCCACCTCTACCCCCTCCAGGAAGGAGGCTCCGGATCGGATCCGGATCCGGCGGGCGCCATCCTCCTCCCGCACGTCCACGATCCGACCCACCGACTCCACGATGCCCGTGAACATCAACCCTCCTCGCGGTCGAAAACCACCCAGAGATCGTCGCCCAGGAGCCGAGGGGGCTCTGCGGGGACCCATCGGCCCTCCGCCGGAGGCGATCCCGGGAAGGCGGGCACCCCACCCCGCCCCAGAAACGCCCCGCCCACGACGAGATAGAGCCGGTCCACGAGGCCCGCCTCCAGGAGTGCACCGCCGAGCACCCCGCCCCCTTCGCAGAGGAGTGACCTTACCCCCTCCTGGCGGAGGGTTCGGAAGGCAATGTCGAGGGCGAGCCGATCCTTTTCGACTTCCGGTACGTCCACGATCCGGCCCCCGGCCGCCTCGATGCCCGCCCGCCATGCGGCCGGACTCTCGGATCCCGTCAGAACCCAGGCCGGAGAAGTCCCCTCGTTGAGGAGTCGCGCACCCTTGCTCATCCGGCCCCGGGCGTCCATCACCACACGTATGGGAGGCACCCTCGGCTCGACCGGGCCCCGGACCGTGAGGAGGGGATCGTCCACCAGGACGGTCTCCGTTCCCACCAGAATCGCGTCGAATCCGGCCCGGAGGCGCTGGACCTCCCAGCCGGCCGCCTCGCCCGAGATCGCGGTGCGGACTCCGGGCCGCGAAGCGATGCGGCCATCCAACGAGATGGCCAACTTGAGCGCCGTCCAGGGTCGCTCGGGTTCGCGATGGAAGAAAGCGGGATTCTCGCGGCGGGCCTCGCGTTCCGTCAGGAGGGGACCGTCTACTCGGATACCGCCGGCGGCCAGCTCTTCCGCGCCGCCACCCGACTCCGGGTGTGGATCCCGGGCCCCGAATACGAGCTTCGCCACCTTCGCCTCGAGCAACGCGCCCGTGCACGGGGGGGTCTTTCCCTCGTGACGGCACGGCTCGAGGCTGACGTAGACCGTCGCGTCCCGCGCCTTCTCCCCAGCCGCGCGGAGCGCCCCGACCTCCGCATGCGCCTCCCCGTACTCCCGGTGCCATCCCTCGCCCACCACCTCGCCGTCCTGGACGATCACACACCCTACCATGGGATTGGGGTGCACCCGGCCCCATCCCCGCCTTCCGAGGGCCACAGCCCGCTGCAGGAGCTCCCGGTCCTGCGGTGGGGCATCGGTCCGCGTCGCCGGACCGGCGCTCTCGGTCTCCATCGTCAGTAGGTGACCCGGAACGTGACGGCACCCTGAAGCTCTGTCCCTCCGGGCCGGTACGACCCCGTGCCCTCGGCGGCGTCGAAGGGGGAGGTCGGGCTTCCCCATGCGAGCTCGGCCGCAGCCTGGGCGACGATCCAGGTGAAGTTCACCCCCCCGAAGAGGTATCTGCGGTTGAGCCGCAGATCCTGGTAGCTGCCTCCCGCGTCGCCAACCCGGATCCGCCCCCGGCCCCCGTGGCGGTCCCAGCCCACTCCTCCCGACACTCCGAGAGCCAGGAGATCCTTGCCCACGACGGCCCGGAATGAGGTGACCCGCGGCTGCAGCGTCGCCCTGGCTCCGCCGGCCGCCGGCTCGCCCCCGTATTCGATCGAACCGATGCGGTGGTGCATCGCGGAAAGGGTGATCCCCGGCAAGGAGAACGACTCCCGCACCACCCCGACCCGCACCCCCCCGCCCCACCCCGCGACGCTCCCCGAGTACCCGTCGGAGCTGGGAAGGCGAAGGAGCTGGGCCGTGCCCACCCCGTCCACGGCGAGCACTCCGCCCACCGTGGGAAGAGGGGAGAATCCCTCGAAGATCCCGACCACGGTCGTGAGGCGGCCGCCCACAAGGAGAGTGCGGCGTTCGGGCACCCCCCGCGAACCGGGCGCCTGGGTGAGCTCAGGGCGTCGAAAGGAGCTCCACCCCACGCCGCCGTCGACGATGATGCGGGGCTGCTGGACGAGTCGGCGGCCGGCCGTGGAAGGGCTCGCGGGAATCACCCCTCCGGCCGACGCCAGGGCCCCGACCCCGCCATGGAGGGCCTGAACGGTGTATGCTGCATCCGCACACCGGGCGCCGACCTCGGCACCAACGCCCGCCACGCACCCGGCATGAAGCGCCTCCACCCCGGACTGCGCCGCCGCGGGAATGGGAGAAACCGGCATGAGGATCGCGAGGCCCGAAGCGAACAGGAAGGCGCATTGAGCTGCGCGCCGGACGGGCGCTCGGGGAGCGCCCGCAGCGCCCCGTCGGCCGCACACGGCCCATCGGACACGGTCAGACAAAGCGAACACCTTCTCCACGGCTGACTGTCCCCATCGTCCACGCATCCGCTCCCTGCGCACCCAGACGGGAGACGACACCTTCGGCCTCATCCGCAGACACCACCGCGACCATGCCGACGCCCATGTTGAAGACCCGGTACATCTCCTCCTCTTCCACCCCTCCGAGCTCCTGGAGACTCCGAAAGAGGGAGGGGACGGTCCACGAACCGCGCCGAACCTCGGCTCCCAGCCCCTTGGGCAGGGAGCGGGGGAGGTTGCCCTCCAGGCCACCTCCGGTGACATGCGCCAGAGCGCGGAGGGTGCCTCGCTCCAGCTCGTCGCGCAGGACCGGCAGATAGGTACGGTGGACTCTGAGGAGGGCGGCGCCCACCGACTCACCCACTCCGGGAAGGGGGTCGTCCACTCCCAACTGCGCGCGCTCGAAGACGATTCGGCGGGCGAGTGTGTAGCCATTGGTGTGCAAGCCGGAGGCCGGGAGGCCCACGAGAACGTCTCCCTCCTCCACTCCCCGTCCGTC
Source organism: Gemmatimonadota bacterium (assembly GCA_007125845.1). GTDB lineage: Bacteria > Gemmatimonadota > Gemmatimonadetes > Longimicrobiales > Gaopeijiaceae > SLCK01. The sequence goes on along the minus strand of SLCK01000004.1, from coordinate 67,937 downwards.
GATAATCCGGTCCCGGGAGACGATCCCCACGATGAATCCCGCGAGATCGTACTCTCCGGGGCCGTAGAACTCCGGCATCTGGGCGGTCTCGCCGCCCAGCAACGCGCACCCATTCTCGCGGCAGGCGAGCGCCGCGCCCCGCACGACGTCTTCCACGACCTCCTCCCCTACCTCCCCCGTCGCGATGTAGTCCAGGAAGAAGAGGGGCCGGGCCCCCTGGACCAGAATGTCGTTTACGCAGTGGTTCACCAGATCCCGGCCCACCGTGTCGTGAACCCCGGTCATGAAGGCGAGCTTGAGCTTCGTGCCCACCCCGTCGGCCGAGGAGACGAGAACGGGGTCGCGCACGTCGCCGGGAACAGCGTAGAGGCCTCCGAACAGGCCCAGCTCGGAGAGGGTGTTCTCGTCCCGGGTCGCCTCCAGGAGCTCCCGCAGTCCGGCCTTCGTTCGCTCTGCCTTCTCCAGGTCGACCCCTGCGGATCGATAGTCCATCCGGTCCCCGTCAGCCATCACACCCCTCCTCTTCGGCGCCGAAAGCGCGCGCGGCTCCTCCGGGCGTTCCCTCTGTCAGTGCGACGACGCGGCGGCTGGAGCCACTTCGAACTGGGTCATGTGGCGCAGCTCCCGTACCCGGGCCGCAACCTCTTCGCGGCGCAGCGCGGCGACCCGCTTCACGCCGAAGTCCTCGACAGCGAAGGAGCCCAGCGCCGAGCCGAAGACGACCGCGCGCCGGAGCGTGCCGGACGACACCTCGTCCACATCGTGCAGGAATCCGAGAAATCCGCCGGCGAAGCTGTCCCCAGCCCCGGTCGGGTCGTTCAGCTCGTCGAGGGGATAGCCAGGCGCGAAGAAGATCTCCTCTCTATCGAAGAGGACCGCCCCGTGCTCCCCCTTCTTGACCACGAGCCGGGACGGGCCCCGCTCCTGCACCCAGCGTGCGGCCCGGAAAAGATTCGGGTCCTCGGCGAGCTGCCGGATCTCTCCGTCATTGACCATCAGGATGTCGACGCGCTCGAGGAGGCGCAGGAGATCGTCACGGCTCCCCTCGATCCAGAAGTTCATCGTATCGCACGCGACGATGCGAGGCTTCTCCACCCGCTCGAGAACCTCGAGCTGGAGGCGCGGATCGATGTTCCCGAGGAAGACGATGTCGGGCGTCCGGAAGGCGTCCGGGATCCGGGGATGGAAGTCCGCGAAGACCCCGAGTCGCGTCTCCAGCGTCTCGGGCGCCGAGAGGTCGTGGGTGTAGCGCCCCTTCCACCGGAAGCTCTCTCCCTCCACGGTCTCGAGTCCGGAGAGGTCGACATCTCGGTCGCGGAGGAAGTCCAGCTCCCCGACTGGATAGTCGTCGCCCACCACCCCCACGAGCTGGACGGGGGCAAAGAGGGAGGCCGCGGCCGAAAAGTGCACGGCCGAGCCGCCCACGGTGTCGTCCGCGGTCCCGAATGGCGTCTCCAGCGAGTCGAGCGCCACGCTTCCCACTACCAATATCGACATTCCCACACTCCTCTCATTCTTCGAGTTCCAGGTCAGATCGCTTCTCCATCCGCTCCGGAGCGTCTAGCCCCAGAAGTTGGAGGGCGTTCCGAAGCACGATCCTGGCAGACCGGGCGAGAGCGAGTCGCGCGCCTCGAAGGTCGGCATCCTCCACGAGGACGGCGAGCTCCGGATTTCGCGTCGGGTTCCCCGCGTGGTACCACGAGTTGATCTGCCCGGCAGTCTGTTCCACGTACTCACAGACGACGTGGGGAGCGCGCAGGGCCGCCGCGCGAGCGACGACCTCCGGGAACTCCCCGAGCTGCTGGATCACCTCCCGCTCCGCCGGATCCGCGAGCAGCTCGAGCCGCGCGGAACCGACCTCGACCGCCTCCAGTTCGAGCCCGGCTTTCCGGAAGATCGAGCACATGCGCGCGTGCGCGTACTTCGCCTTGTAGACCGGGTTCTTGTCTGACTGGTCGAGCGCCTGGTCCAGATCGAAGACGAGGTGCGCTTCGGCCTTTCGCATCAGGAAGAAATAGCGGGTGACGTCCACGCCCACCTCTTCCATGAGATCGCGGAGGGTCAGATACTCCCCGGCGCGCTTCGAGAACTTCACTTCCCGGCCCTCTCGCTCGACCGTGACCATCTGGTGGAGGATGTACTCCGGGTAGCCCTTGGGCAGCCCGAGTGCCCGCAATCCCGCGCGCACGCGAGCCATCGTCCCGTGGTGGTCGGCGCCCTGGATGTTGATCGCGGTCCTGAATCCCCGCTCCCACTTGGTCACGTGGTACGCCACGTCGGGGAGGAAGTAGGTCGCCGAGCCATCCGACTTGATCATGACCCGATCCTTCTGGTCGCCGTACGTGGACGTCCGCAGCCAGACCGCCCCCTCCTTCTCGTAGACGAGCCCCGTCTCGCGGAGCCTCTCCACGGTGGCGTCCACCAGGCCTTCCTCGTAGAGGGAGGACTCGAGAAAGTAGTGGTCGAAGCGGACTCCGAAGCGCGTGAGGTCCCGATCCTGCTCCCTCCGGAGCCGATCGACCGCAAAACGGGCCATCCGCGCGAGCGCCTCCGGGCGGGGAACGTCCAGCCAACGCTCTCCGTCCATCTCGATCAGCTCGGAGGCCAGGCGGATGACCATGTCCCCGTGATATCCCTCCTCGGCCACCTCGGCCGACCGGCCACATCCCTGGAGGTAGCGAGCGTACAGGCTCTCGGCCAACCGTTCGATCTGGCGGCCCGCGTCGTTGTAGTAGAACTCCCTCTGGACCGACCAGCCGCACCATTCGAGGAGGGAGGAGATCACGTCCCCGATCGCAGCTTGCCGTCCATGCCCGAGGTGCAGCAGGCCGGTGGGGTTGGCCGAGACGAATTCTACGACGACGGGCTCCCCCCCGCCCTCCTGGCTGGAGCCGAAGGATTCGTCGTCGGCCAGGATCCGATCGAGAATCTCGGTCACCGCCCGGGAGGAGACCCGGAAGTTCAGGAAGCCCGGACCCGCGACCTCGACCGATTCCACGGCCGAGCCCTCGGTGGGAATACGCTGGGCGAGCTCCTCGGCGATCGAGCGAGGGGAGCGCCCCAGCGCCGATGCGAGCGTCATCGCGACGTTCGTGGCGAGATCTCCGTGCGACGGATCGCGTGGTCGCTCGAGATGGATCTCCACAGCCTCCACCCCGAGCCCCTTCAGTGCGTCGTCCAGAAGGGCTCGGATCTCGTCCTGCGCCATGCGCGGGCTCAGTCCGAGCTCGCCGCGGACCCCGCGTCGCCGGACCCCGAGGACTTCCCCGCGGCCGGAGCGCTGTCCGCCGATTTCTCCCCCTTCTTCTCGCTCGTCCCGTTGCCCTGTTCCGCCTTCGCGGCTTTCCGGTAGTCGTCGGAGCGGTAGTCCGTGATGTAGAAGCCCTCTCCCTTGAAGAGGAGTCCCGCTCCGGCGGAGAGCATCCGTTCGGCGGCCTTTCCACAGGAGGGGCAGTCGGCCCTGGGCTCGTCGGACATTCTCTGGAAGAGCTCGAACTCGTGCCCTTCCGGACAACGATATTCGTAGGTCGGCATCTTGGCCCTCACCCTTTTCGGGATCTGGATGGAATGGTCACAAGCTATAAAACTAACCCTGAGCCTCGCCGGGTGAAGACGTCGCCCGGGATGCGGGTGCCGGGCCAGCCTCAGCGTGCCAGGGTGGCCACGGTCTCCACGTGCGCGGTCTGGGGGAAGAGATCAAAGAGTTGAAGCCGGGCAACCGAATACTCCCCTCCGAGTCTAGCCAGATCTCTCGCCAGAGTGGCCGGATCGCAGCTCACGTACACGACCCGCTCCGGGCCTGCACGTTGGAGGGTCTTCGTCACATCCCGATGGACCCCGGTCCGTGGGGGATTCAGAATCAACCGGTCCGCCGGCAGAAAATCGTCCAGGTGCCGCTCCACGGGACCTTCCACGATCCGGAACCCCTCCACGGGCCGCTCGCGGGCCATCGCCGCAGCGCCGGGGTCGAGCTCGATCCCGACGGCCTCGGCCCCGTGGGCTGCCAGCCTGCGGCCGTACACTCCCGAGCCGCAGTACGCGTCCACGATCCGGAGTCCCCGAGGCGCGCCGACCTCCCGCAGGACCAGGTCATGCAGGAGGGTGGCCGCCTCCCGGTTCACCTGCAGGAACGCATCCGGGCGGATCTCGACGCGCTCCCCGTACCAGACCTCCTCGATCCGGGCCTGCCCGGCGACGAGCCGAGGAGCGGCGGACGTCCCGCTCGGCGCCCACCAGATTGCGTCCAACCGGTCGGAGGCGCTGAGAAGCGACGCCGATCTCCCCGGATCGCTTCCCCCCGTCACAAGCAGGAGGACGCGTCCCGAACGGGTTCCCCGGAGCGTGATGCGGAGCTGCCGGGCCCCGGGGAGCCGATCCGCTCCCTGGCCCCATGCTCCCCTCAATGCCTCCCAGACCTCGGCGATCGGTTCCTCCGGGAGGAGGCAGTTCCCCCCGATGTCCACGATGAAACCCGGCGCATCCAATTCGTGGAAGCCCGCCACGACGCCTCCGTCCCCGAGGCGCTTCAGGGTGAAGGTCACCTTGTTGCGGTACCGAAACTCCCTGGGAGAGGGATGAATCTCGACCGCCGGGGCGCCTTCGATCTTCCCGATTCGCCGCAGCGCGTCCAGCACCATCTGCTGCTTGAAGTCGAGCTGCGCGGTGTACTCCAGGTGCTCCAGGGTGCATCCCCCGCAGCGCGCGTAGTGGGGACAGGGGGGGATCCGTCTCCCCTCCCCCTCCTCGAGGATCTCCAGAAGGCGTCCCCGCGCCCACCGGGGCGCCTCGCGCTCCAGATCGAGCAGGACTCGATCGCCCGGCGCGGTGCGGTGCACGAATACCGCTCGGCCATCCGGAAGTCTTCCGACGCCGGCCCCCTCTGATCCGATCCCGTGAATCCGGACCTCCACCGGCTCGCTGTCACGCACCTTCCCGGTCACCCGAGCTCCCCGAGCACCCGCGCCCGGAACTCCCGAAATCCCGGCACCTCGGTCAGCTCCCCGTCCATGATCGACGCGATCTCCTCCGCCTCTCTCCACTCGGCCTCCAGCGCCTCCGCCTCCGCCTCCAGGTCGAGGGCGATTCCGAGCGCCACTCGTTCCGTGCGACCCAGCTCGCCCAGAGGCGCGCCCAGGCGTCCGAGTCCCCTCAGGAGCCCCGAGTGGCCACCAACCCGGTCGAGAGCCACCCCGGCCTCCTCCCCCACCATGCGAGCGCCGCGGTCGCTGTCGAGGATACCGAGGCCCATGCGGAGGGCAGGACGCGCCTCGCGGAGTCGGAGAAAGACCCGATCGCGACAGTGCGCGCATGTGGCTTCGACCCCCACCCTGTTCGAGCTCACCTGGAAGGCGACCTCCTGGAAATCCCACGGATTGAGCGGCATCGGAACGCCGCAGGAGGGGCACCGCCGGGCGAACGGGACGGAAGCGAAACCGAAAGTGAGCGGCTGGGCCTTCTCCAGGAAGGGGGAGACCAGCCAGCGGGATCGTCCCTCCTCTTCCCAGCCCCCGCCCACCGGGGTGGCCAGTCCAAACGGCTCATAGCCGTCGAGAGGTGCCGGGGGCAGCGATCCCAGCAGCCGGTCCAGGAACCGCTGAGGCTTCTGGAATGCGGGAAGCCGGGTCCCGTAGCGCCATCCCCCCCATTCCACGAGGGGAGGACGGGTGACCCGTACGACCTCCGCCTCCCCCACGCGGACGAGGGCGAGGTGCTTGGTTTCCAGGATGGCCTTCCCTTTCCTCTGGACCCGGGCCTCCCAGGAGTCCAACGCCTCCCAACGCAACGCGAGAGGGACGGGATTCCAGCGCGTGCAGCGGGAGCAGATCTCCCAGAGGCGTCCAAGATGGGGGTCGTACGCATGGCGCCGCCCCGAGTCGGAAAGCTCGGGTTCGCCCTCTCCCAGGGCCTCGTCGCAGTAAACGCAGTGACGCATGGGGGAGAAGGGTTGTTGAAGTCCAGCCCCTCCCTCCGACCTATCGGATCAGGGAGCCAGCGGAATCATCCGACCGCCCTCGAGTCGGACCGGAACGTAGCTCCGCTGTATGCGACCGTCCCGCACGGAGAGCTGACCGGTCGCGCCCGGGAAGTCGTCGATCTCCTCGAGCGCCCGGCGCGTGCCTTCGGGCGTTCCGCCCCCGAGGCGGGCAGCGGTCAGGAGCAGGCGCGCCGCGTCGTAGCCCAATGCGGGCATCGGAGAGCGCAGGGTGCGGCGAAAGTGCTCTTCATAGGCCACCACGAACGCGTCCCACCCCGGCCCGAAGTCGCCCGTGGACGTCCTCGCGGAGACGGAGATGAAACCATCAGTGTGGCGGGTGGACATACCCTCGAGGATCGGCTCCGAGCTCCACGATTCACCGGCGAAAAGCCTGAGGTTCGGGAGATCGTCGACCCCGTAGTAGGCGATCTGCGGCCCCAGCCGCGGAATGTCGTCCTGGGGGACGAAGAGGACCAGGCCGTCGGGACGTATCTGAACCACCTGCTGAAGAGGCCCCTGGATGCTGGCGGCCCCTGGGGAGTAACTGAGGGTGCGGGTGATGGAACCGCCACCGGCCTGGAAGGCTTCGCTGAACCAGCGCGCCTCCGCGCTCACTTCGGGTGAGGAGGCGTGGAGGACGACGACGTTGCGCACACCTTGGTCGAGGACCGCCTCGGCGAGCACCCGACCGGCCTCCGGATCGACACCGGTCAGGGAGAAAAGTCCTTCGGAACCTTCGGGAAGCATCCGGGCGGTCGGCGAAAGGATCACGATGGAGTTCGATCGGGCCTGGCCCGCCGGCCCCACGAGGGGATCCATGAGGGGACCCACGACTCCGACGACGCCGTCCTGCTCGAGGGTGGCGATCGCCTGGGAGACACGCGAAGGATCCCCCCCGTCGTCCATGAAGCTCAGTTGGGCAGGGAATCCACCGTTGCTCTCATTGACCACCAGCGCCACCTCGATTCCGTCCCGGATCTCCTGGGCGAGTTGGCGCACCGCGGGCGACCCCGACTCCGGAAGCACCGCACCGAGCACCGCGCTCACCACGAGCTCTTCGTCCACCCGGCCCTCGAGGACCGCGGTGGCCCTTGAGGCCATCTCTTCCCCCGGTGCGAGCCCCATCGCCTCCTCGGCCAACCGCCGAGATTCCGCCTCGTCACCCGCCAGATGCCTGCGGATCGAGAGCTCCACGAGAAAGACGGGAAGGATCCTGGGGTGGCGCGGGGCCTCGACCACCAGATCCCGGAGAACGAAGGTTTCCATCTGCCGAGCCCAGGCCGCCGCCACCTCGTCGACCTGTTCGAGCACATGAGGTTCGGCTTCCGGCGGCACCTCGAAGAGCGCTTCCACCCAACCGGGAGCGCCCGACTCCCGTATCAGCTCCGCCCCCAGCAACTTCGCCTCAGCGAAGCGGGGATCGGCCTCCGGGAGAATGTCGGCGAAGCGCTCGATGGCGGAAAGGCTTTCATCCCACTCCTCGAGCTCCCGGGCGGCCCTTGCGAGGAGCCAGAGCGCGAGAGAGGACCCGTCGGCCTCCGCGTACCGGGCCTCCACGGCCCGGGCCCGCTCGGCGGCTCCGCTCGCATTGCCGTCGGCCAGGAGCGCCTCACCTTCCATGACCAGCTCGGCCACGAGCATCGCCTCTTCGGCCCGACTGACTCCATCGCGAATCGGCGGGGCATCGAGCGCCGCCGGAGCCTCCGCCGGCGCCGGGGGATCCGCGGAGACGCCGACGAGGGCACACGCCCCCGCGCTCCACAACAGTGCGAGTGCGCCGACCGTTCGGACGAGTCGGAACGAAGCGCCCCGGGAACCGACGGAGTGAAGGATTTCTACGTGATTTGAACCTCTCATCAACTCTCCCGCGTTCGACACGCATGCTCCCGGAATCGAAGGAGAGGCCACCCGGACGACGGGAGGTCCGGGTGGCCTTGCCCGCAGATGATGCCACGCGGGAGATCGGACGCCCGCACCGGGGCTTCCGCAGGGGACGGGGGGTCCGTCCTCAACTGTCCTTCGCTTCCTCCGGCTCGGCTTCCACTTCCGCCTCCGCTCCTTCCTCGGTCGATTCCGCGGGCTCCGCCTTCGCCTTGGGCTCTTCGGTCTCGATCTCCTCCGCCTCGGGTGCCTCGACTTCGGCGGCCTCGGCAGCCACTTCCTCCACCTCGGACGCTTCGGCCTCGTCGGAGACCTCCTCCGCCACCGCCTCTGCTTCGTCTCCGGACTCCTCCTCGGAAGCCGCTTCCTCGCCCACCTTGCGCTCAGGCGCGGTGGTCACCTCGAGGACGATTCTCCGGTTGGCGGCGTCGGACTCGAGGACCTTCAGGTCCACCGGGTCCCCCGGGCCGAAGTACTCCTCGAGACGGTTCACGTCCTCGACTGCGGCGTGCGATGCCGGCACGAAGCCTTCGATATCGTCCCCGAGGTTCACGACGACGCCCTTGTCCTGCACCCGGGTCACCGTTCCCTCCGACTCGACTCCGGGAGCGAATCGCTGCGTGATTCCGGGCCAGGGATCGTCCTCCAGTTGCTTGATACCCAGGGAGATCCTCTTCTGCTCCGAGTCGATGTCCAGAACCATGACTTCCACATCCTGGCCCTTCTCCACGATCTCGGAGGGATGTTCGACGCGCTTGGTCCAGCTCATGTCCGAGACATGCACCAGCCCGTCGATGCCGGGCTCGATCTCTACGAAGGCCCCGAAAGACGTCAGGTTCCGAACCTTGCCCGTGATCCGGGTTCCGGTCGGATAGGTCATGGGGAGGGAGAGCCACGGATCTTCCTCGATCTGCTTCATCCCCAACGAGATCTTCTCGTCTTTCGAGTCGACCTTGAGGACCACCGCTTCGATCTCGTCGCCGATGGAGACGAGCTTCGAGGGATGCCGGACGTTTCTCGTCCAGGACATCTCGGAAATGTGTACAAGCCCCTCGACTCCCTTCTCCAACTCCACGAATGCGCCGTAGTTCGTGATCGAGACGACCTTCCCCTTGGCCCGCGAGCCCACCGGGTACTTCTTCTCGATGTCGGTCCAGGGATACGGAAGGAGCTGCTTGAAGCCGAGCGAGATCCGCTCACGGTCCCAGTCCACGTCGAGGACCTTGATGTCGATGGACTGGCCGATGTCGACGACCTCCGAGGGATGACCAACCCGGCCCCACGACATGTCCGTGATGTGCAGGAGGCCGTCGAGGCCGCCCAGATCGATGAAGGCCCCGAAGTCGGTGATGTTCTTGACCGTCCCTTCCCTTACCTGGCCGACCAGGAGCTCCTTCACCAGATTTTCGCGCTTCTTCTCGCGCTCCGCTTCAAGAATCACCCGCCGTGAAACCACGATGTTGCGGCGGCGCTTGTTCAGCTTGATGATCTTGAACTTGTAGACGTCCCCGATCAGGTCCTCGATGTTCGGAACCCGCCGCAGGGCGATCTGGGAGCCGGGAAGGAAGGCATCGACGCCCATCAGGTCGACGGTGACGCCACCCTTGATCTTCCTGGCCAGCGTGCCCTTCACGGCCCGATCGCTCTCGTGGGCCTCCTTGATCTTCTCCCAGACGCGGAGGAAATCCGCCTTCCTCTTGGAGAGGACAACGACGCCATCATCGTCTTCGAGGCTCTCGAGGAGGACTTCGACCTCGTCCCCTTCGGCGAGGTCCTCGGGGGCCTTGAACTCGTCGAGGGGAACGGAGCCCTCACTCTTGAAGCCGAACTCCAGGATCACCGAGCTATCGGTCACCTGGAGGATCCGAGCATTTACGATCTCGCCCTCACGGGCGTCCTGCATATCCCCGCCGAATTCCTGCAGGAGCGCCTCGAAGTCGTCCCGTGAGACGTCAAGCTCCTCATCGCCGTAGGGATCCATCGAAAGCTCGGGGGAAATCCCGACTCTCGGAGGTTCCTTTTCCGTCTCACTTGGATCGACCGTCACGACCGCACTGGGGTCATCGACGAGATCCTCGAGATGGGAATCTGTGGAGGAGGGGGACTGCTGCTGGTCGGTCTGGTTGGACATGCGGAAGCCGGTGGTTGTCCCCCCCGCGGCCGGGTCAAGGTCACGGGGGGCCTGCGGAGGCCGCTCTCCGGGCTGGAGAATGCGTCTCCTGGTGGACGAATCAATACGGGAAAGGACGGCCCGTCCTGGGGGACCGTCCGAGCTTCCCGATGGTGAACGTATAGAGACGTTGAACTTACCCGACGCGTCCGCGCCCGGTCAACCCCTCTGAGGCGCGTCGGCGGGCCGCGTCCACGATGCGATCGACCTGCTCATCGAAGGTGAGCTGCGTCGTGTCTATGTCGACCGAGTCCGCGGGACGGCGAAGGGGCGAGATTTCCCTGGTCTCGTCCGTCTCGTCGCGAAGTCGGATTCGTTCGGCTTCCTCCTCGATCCGGTCGGGATCCGCCGGACGATCCTCCTGGAGTAGGCGCCGCCGGGCGCGCTCCCGGAGAGAGGCCGTGAGGAAGACCTTGAGGTTCGCGTCGGGAAAGATCACCGTCCCCATGTCCCGACCGTCCGCGACCACGCCGACTTCTTCGGCCACGGAGCGCTGCACGTCGATGAGGCGCCGGCGGGCTTCGGGGATCCCGGCAAGGCGTGGGGCCGCCGCCGTGACCTCGGGAGACCGAAGCTCCGGACCCACCCGGACTCCGTCCAGGAGAACGTGGAAGGCGGAGTCCTCTGGTTCGAGCCTCAGATCCAACTCCTCCCAGATTTCCCGGTCCAATTCCTCCCACTCCTCCTCGGGAATTCCCGCCCGCAGGAGCGCGAGGGTCAGGGCGCGGTACAGCGCACCGGAGTCAAGGTGGGTGAGACGAAGCTTCCGGGCCACGGCGAGCGCGGTGCTCGACTTTCCCGAACCCGCGGGTCCGTCGATCGTGATCACGAGCCCAGACCCGGTCACGAAGCGCGACCTCCCTCGACGGCCCCCGCACACTCCGCCAGAAGCCGCCAGAAGCCAGGAAAGCTCACATCCGCCACCTCCGGATCGTCCACAACGACGTTCTGCCCGGGCAGCGCGCCCAGAACTCCGAAGGCCATGGCGATGCGGTGATCGTGATGGACCGCGATCGAGCCCTGGAGCGGTCGGTCATGCCCACTCACCCGGAGGCCATCGGGCCGCTCTTCGACGTCTGCGCCCAGCGTTCCCAGATTCTCCACAAGCACCCGGACACGATCGGATTCCTTCACTCGGAGCTCTTCCGCGTCCCGGATCTCCGTCACCCCCCTCGCGCGAGCTCCGACCACGGCGAGAATCGGTACCTCGTCGATGAGGCGAGGGATCACCTCGCCCCCTATGGTCACTCCCCGGAGCTCGGATGGGTAGGCGATAAGGTCGGCGGCAGGCTCACCCGCCGGATCGTCGGTCTCCCGTTGGCGCTCGACTTCGATCCGACCGCCCATCTCCCGCAGCACATCGAGCAGGCCGGTCCGAGTCGGGTTCAAGCCTACGTTCGTGATGCGAAGTGCCGAACCTGCTCCCCCCAGAAGCGCGAGGGCCAGAAAAAACGCCGCAGAGGAGAAATCGCCTGGCACATGGAAGTCGAGGGGGCGGAGCGCACGGGGAATCTCGGCAAGCCGGACGCGCCAACCCGCTTCCCCAGTACCCTCCTCAACCCTGCAACCGATGCGCCGAAGCATTCGCTCCGTGTGGTCACGGGAACGCTCGGGCTCCTCGACCTCCACCGCGACCCCACCGGTGAGGCCGGCGAGGAGGAGGGCACTCTTCACCTGCGCGCTCGCCACCGGCGACCGGTAGGAGAAGGGCGATAGCCCTCCCCCTCTTACCGTGAGGGGAAGCCGATCTTCCTTCGGCCCCTCCTCGAATCGCGCCCCCATGCGGCTCAGGGGATCCGTCACGCGCCGCATCGGCCTGGAGCGCAGCGAGGCGTCGCCGGTAAGGGTGGCCTCGATGGACAATCCCGCGAGAAGCCCCAGCAGGAGGCGGGCGGTCGTGCCGGAGTTTCCACAGTCCAGCTCCCCCTTCGGTGATCGGAGCCCTTTGGGCCCCACCCCGGGAACGCGAATCTCCGACCCGTCCGGCGGAAGGTCCGGCATCGAGGCTCCCAACGCCCTCATCACCGAGGAAGTGCTCCGACAGTCCGCACCCGGGAGGAGCCCGCTGAGCTCGCTCGTGCCCTCGGCAAGGACGCTCAGGAGAAGCGCCCGGTGGCTGATCGACTTGTCACCCGGTACCGTGATGATCACCGCTGCCCCCTTCCCTCCAGGCCTTTGTCCGTTCCATGAACTCGGAGATTCGCTCCACTTCTCGACGGGCGAGCAGGTCCCCGAGGACGTTGAGCGCGTTGGCGACCGAGGTGAGGCCCGTTCCGGTAACCGGTGCCGACACCTCCAGAAGGTCCTTCCACATTCCGGGGTTGGAGCTCGCCAGGCGGGTCATGTCCCGACCGCCCGGGCCGAGATCGTCCGGACGGTATCCGGCGGCATCGAGCGCCCCCGCGAGGGCGTTCGCCAGCAGCTGCGGAAGGTGGGAGACCCAGGCCATTCGCTCGTCGTGCTCCTCGGCCCGGATCCACTTCGGCACTCCCCCCACCTTACGCCAGAACGCGTCCGCCCTCTGTCGAGCTCCGGAATCCGCACTGTCGTGCGCGCAGAGCCAGATCGGCACGCCGCGGTAGAGTTCCGCGCGACTGGCCCGAAACCCGGACTCCTCCCCCCCGCAGATCGGGTGCGCTCCGATGAACTGCCTCCCGCGACCGGCAGCGGCGGCGGCCCTGAGAATGGGCGCTTTGAGGCTCACCACGTCGGTGACGAGGGCATCGTCCCGCCAGGCGTCGGCATGTTCACGGATGAGCGAAAGGGTCGGCCCCATCGGAGCGGCATAGACCACCACATCGGCCTCGGGGAGGATCGCTTCCGGCTCGAGGTCGAAGCGGTCCACGACCCCCGCCTCCAGGGCATACGTCCCCTCGAGGGGCGCCGGATCGGAACCGAGAACGCGAGGGGGACTCGGGAGCGCCTTCAGGCTTCGGCAGAGGGATCCCCCCATCAAGCCGAGACCCACCACGGCGACCGTCTCCCGCGCGCGCTCGACCGAGCGCCCGTCTTCGCTCACCCGCGAGTTCCGCTGCCGCGCCGATCGGGCAGGACGGGATCGAAGACGAAGACGAGAGGGAGTCGCTCGAGGACCGGGTCGGCACCGGCCTGCGCGAGAAACCGCTGCTCCCTCCTGCGGTGGTCGTCGAGGTCGTCGAAGGGCACTCCCAGTCGGAGGACGCCCCTGAAGCCGCCACGATCAGGGTAGCTTGCGAGCCGCACGGACGTCTCTTCCCCGAAGACCGCGCGGGCGAGCTCGAGGGTGCGCCACTGTCCGGCGCGGACCTCCCAACGTTCCCGCTGGGAGTCGCGAATCTCGCGGATCTCTCCCCAGGGCATCGCCGTGTGCTCGCGCTCCTTGCTCTCCCCGATCATCCGTCTTCGTCCTCCTGAAGGTACCCCATCTTGATTCTGAGTCCGTCGTAGGCCACCTGGGCCCCGGCGAAAACCTCCCGGGCCTCCCTCTCGAGCGGTCTCGGGTCGGCGGAGTACCGGGCCGAAAGGTGCGTGAGGGCCAATCGCTTCACCCCGGATCGCCTCGCCACCTCTCCGGCCCCTCGGGCCGTGCTGTGGAAGGTGTCCCGGGCCCGGCCAACCTCGTCCTCTCCGAAGGTGGCATCGTGGATCAGCAGATCGGCCCCTTGCGCGCTCCTCACGACCTCGTCCGACGGGGCCGTGTCTCCCGTGTAAACCACCAGCCGGCCCGGACGGGGCTCGCCCACGACCTCGTGCGGCTCCACCCTCCTCCCGTCGAACTCGACCGCTTCCCCGGCGTGCAGCCGGCCGAAAAGGGGACCCTCCGGAATGCCGAGCGCCTTCGCGGCCTCCAGGTCGAAGCGCCCCTTCCGGGGGTGCTCGCGCAGGGCATACCCCACGGCCGAAATCCCGTGCCGGACCGAGATCGCCTCGATCCGGAAGTCGAACCAATCGACCCCGTCTCCGGGCGCCAGCTCCCGAACGTCGAGCGGAAAGGGGGTGCGATCGCCCCCGAGGGCCACGGCGGCTTGGAGAGTCGCCCTCGAGCCGGGCGGCCCGTAGAGATGCATCGTCTCCGTCCGTCCCTGCAGGGCCATCGTCCGCAGGAGGCCGATGATCCCCAGGTAATGGTCGGCATGCATGTGTGAGATGAAGATGTGGTCGAGCCCGAACCCCGTGCCAAACCGCATCATCTGCCGCTGCGTCCCCTCGCCGCAGTCAAAGAGAAAGAAGTCTCCCTCCCGCTGGAGGGCCACCGCGCTGACATTGCGTCCCACCGTGGGCCGGGACGCGGAGGTGCCCAGGAAGGTGACTCGGATCATGACGCCGGAGTTCGGGAATGGGGAGCGGAACCTTCCGTCTCCCCGGGCGAAACAGGGAAGGTAGCGCCTCTCCAGCATCGATCAACCCGGTTTCGGGTCCTCCACGGGAATGCTCCATGGCTTTCGGTTCCGTCGCTTCTGAGCTCCTCCGACGGAGGCCGGCTCCCGTGTGGAGCCCGGCCGCTCTCCTCGGCGCGGCCCTCCTCTGCTCGACCCCCCTCGCTGCCCTGAGCCCTGATGGCGCTTCCATCGGAGAGGGCCTCCGGCACACCGAGCTCCGGGCGTCCACGCCCGAGGCCGACTCCGAAGTGGAAGGGCCGGTGGAAGAGATCCTTCTCGCCTTCACCACCTCGGTCCAGGCGCCCCTCAGCCGGATCACGGTCTTCGGCCCGGACGGGGGCACCCTGGCGAGCGGTCCGATCGGACACCCCTCGGAGGAGGAGCAGGACCACCTCCGGATCGCGCTCCAGCAACCCGCGAACTCCGGAAGCTACCGCGTGGAGTGGCGCGCGATGGCGCCGGACGGTCATCTCGTGGAGGGCACATTCGAGTTCTCGGTGATAGGGGCGGAGGTAGACCCCGAGGAGGAGATGCCGGAGGAGATGCCGGAGGTGACGCCCCCGGCGGTCCAGGAGGAGCCCCTCCCGCCCGCCGATCCGGAGGCCAGCCCTCCGCCGCCGACCCGGGAGGCGGAAGGCCTGCCCACGGGAACCGGTGTTCGCTGGCTGCAGCTCATCGCCTCGGTTCTCCTGCTCGGGGCCGTCGGAGTGCGCTTCGGGGTCCTGCCCCCACTCGGGCGGAAGGGCGCGCTGTCCGAAGTTCGGTCCCGGATGAGGAATGGCCTCTGGCGGTACGGGTGGGTGGCCGCCGTCCTCCTTCTCGTGGCGCTGCCCCTCCGCCTGCGCGATCAGCTCGGCCTGATCGGCGACGGCATCGGCTGGAACGAGGCGTCGTTCCTCCTCTTTCAGACCGGTTGGGGAGCCGGCTGGTTCCTCCAGCTCTTCGTCGGAGTCCTCGCGGTGGTGGGTCTGGTGCTGGCGGCGCCCCGTGGTCTCGACGATCGAGGCTGGAGTGTGCTGGCGGTCGCGGCCTTGCTCCTGCCCCTGGTTCCGGCGCTGCAGGGCCACGCCTGGGGCGCGGAAGAGGCCCGTGCCTTCGCCGTCCCGTCCCTCTACCTCCACGTCGCCGGCGCCGGACTCTGGCTGGGGGGACTCGCTCTCCTGATCCTCGTAGGCCTGCCGGCGCTAAAGGCGACGCCGACGTCATCCGAAGAGCTCGGCAATCCCCCCTCCGTGACTCCGCCACTCGCGCGGCTGGTGAACGCCTTCTCGCGGCTCGCCCTGATCGCGGTGGGGATCGTCGTCGTGACCGGGTCGCTGAACAGTTGGATCCTCGTTGGGGGTCCGCAGGCCGTCTTCGGGACCGACTACGGCCGCACCCTCCTGCTCAAGCTAGGGCTCGTAGCGGTCGCCTTCACCCTGGGCTTCTACAACTGGAGGAAGGTGCGACCGCGGCTGGCAAAGGATCCGGATCCGGGGGCGCTCCGCATCCCGGCCTCCGTCGAAGCCGTCTTCGGCATCGTGATCCTCCTCGTCACGGCGATCCTGGTGGCGAGCCCGCCTCCCTGACCGCGGGCTCGCCCCGTTCGATAGCGTACGGGATTTCGTGATCCCGCACGCTATCGAACCTCGCGCGAGATCTCGTGCAGGACCGGATGGAGGTGGACTCCGTTCGGGCTCCAGGGCGGTCCGGTGAAGATGAAGCTCGCCGCCACATCGAAGTCGACCACGACCACGGTGGAGGTCCCTCCCTCCAGCTCCAGGCCACCCTCCTCGTCCGAGCCGTTGGGTTCCTGGCCATTGGAGTTCGTGTCATTGGGCTCCTGCTCGTCGCCTCCGTTGGCCTCGTCGTTTCCGTCGGGAAAGCCCTCGCCCTTGAGGTTGACCCGCACGAATCCCGAAGGCACGCCCAGCGTCCGCTCGCGACTCCCATCGGAGAAGCTGTGGTCCTCCGCGAGGACGATGCGGCCGGAGTCGACCACGAACCGGAGCTGCCCGTAGCTTCCGGCCGGCACCTCCACCTCTTCGGTAACCTCGGCGGTCACTCCGTCCTGGAGCTGGAGGAGGTCCAGGTGGTGAGGCGCGTCGGAATCCGAGAAGAGGTCCACCTGGCCTTGTCCCCCTCCCACCAGGTAGATGCGCGAAATCCAGACCTCGGCGATCTCGATCGCCTCGAGTGGAAGGTCCGTGAGGAGGACCTGGATGCGCGCCGTATCCGAGCCGTCGGCCGCCCCGGTCGGACTTTCGCTCGACTCACACCCGGCCGCCCAGAGCAGCAGGGCGGCCGTGGCCAAGGTCCACACGGCTCTCCCGACGGCACGAGATTCTCGCCCGTTGGTCTCCCGGCCGGTGAGGGTATCCTGAGATTCGCACATGATGAAACGTCCTCCTGATTCTCCCGAATCGGTTCGTGTCGTGCCGCTCCCTCGACGTCGAAGGCGTCGGATAACCAGAAAGACAGTGCAGGACGCGTGCCAGCCCCCCCCGGTCAAAGCGCGGGGCCGAACTCCTGACGGACCGTGACCCGCACGGCGTCCAGGAAGCGCTCCGGCGCCACGCGAAGCGCGGGGGTCGCGTGCTGGAGCCATGCGCTGGACCTGAGATCGACTCGCACCACGACGCGCTGACGATCGTTCACCAAAAAGGTGCGCTCGTCGCGCACTTCGAGCTCTTCGTCCAGCTCGACCGTCACCAGCCCGGTCAAGGGGAACTCCTCACCGAGACTCCCATGGTTGATGTCTGCGGTGATTCGCGTGAAGACCACCCGCGCCCCCCGGTATCGACCGGGCGGAATCGTGACTCCCCCCACCCGGACGGGCGTCTCCCCCCGGACGTCCACGACGACGTCCTGCACGCCCCGGAAGATGAGCAGTCCATCCCCTTCCCCCTCGGGTTCGAGATACACCCGCATCCCCACTGTGACGTATCCCTGAAAGGGATTGCCACCCGTGAGAATCCCTTCGCCTCCGTACGTCGCCTGGGCGGACGACTGCGCTCCGGAATCGGCCTCGTCGCCTACGACCTCGACCTCCGCCTCGCCGAAGCCTCCGGCGGTCAGGTTCCCACAACCCCCGAGCCCGAGCGCGCCGGCAAGGGCGAACCCCAGGATCCTCACCCGGTACGTCGTCATCGCGACCTCCTTGAGTCGTTCGCACCTTCCAGCCGCTGGACGGCCGAATCGTATCCGAGCGCCCGGTAGATCCGGATCGCTCGCGCCGTCCGCGCCTCCGCGGCCTCCTCCTCCCCCGACCTCCGCAGGTGCTCCGCGTAGGCTTCGAGGACCCGGGCCCGCTCCAACCTGGGAAGCTTCCTCTGCTCGGCCAGCTCGAGGGCCCTCTCGAAGAAGACGAAGGCGTCGGCGTGCCCCCGGGCCTCCGCAACCCTCCCCAGGAGGGAATACACCTCCGGGAGCCGTGGCACCACGGAGCCGCGTACCGCCTCGTCCTCGGCCTCCCGCGCGACCCGCTCGGCCTCGTGGTCCTTGCCCTGCGCCAGGAGCGCATCGGCGAGATTCGAAGCGATCGTCACTCGCGCGTCCGCGCCCGAGGACAACTCGAGGGCATCCCGGAAGGCCAGCTCGGCCTCTTCGGTACGCTCCCGGGCACGGAGAACCTGCCCATGAGCATTCCCGAGAACGGCCCCCACCTCCGCCTCGCCCAGGGGGGCGAGTGCCCTTGCGCGCTCCAACTCCTTTTCGGCGTCGCGAAGCCGTCCCTGCTCTCGAGCTACGATCGATCGGTTCAATGGAAGGTGCCACCGCTCAGAAAGTGGCTCCCGAGCAGTCTTGACCCATCGCTCCGCCCCCCGGTAGCGTTCGAGCGCCAGCTGCCAAAGGCCCCGATCAACCGCCAGGTTCCCCAACCCAACCGCTGCCCGAGCGGCCGAAGGCGCGTCCCCGATGGCGGTCGCGATCCGGCTCGCCTCGCGGTACCGGGCCTCGGCGTCGCGCCACCGCCCTTCCGCGCGCGCTGCCCGCGCTCCTTCGATCAACACGGCCGTGGCCCGCCCCCGCTCCCGGAACCGATGGGTCAGCCGCACCGCCGCTTCCGTGAAGGCCCCGGCTTCGCGCATGCGTCCAAAGGAGCGTTCCGCCTCTGCTGCCCGGAGAAGGTGTTCGGCCGAGGTCTCAGGATCCTCCCTGGCGAGGGCCTCCAGCGCGGCCATGCTTTCGCCGTAGGTCCGCTCGAGGTGAGTCCGGACCTCATCCAGGAGGAGGGGCAGCTCCCGTGCGACTCGAGGGAGATCGACAAGGCGGCTTCCGATCGTCTGCAGCTCCCCGGAGGTGCTCCAGCGACGGGAGCGATCCGGGCGGGCCGTGGTGAGGAGTCTCTCCACCAACGGGCCGATCGAATCCACTTCCGGAAGGAGCTCCCTGATCTCGTCGACGGTCGGCGGCTTCATCTCACGTGCCCGGGAGGAACCACGGCGTGCCACGGCGCGCCTTTCGCCAGCGAAGAGTGCACGAGACGTGCCACCGCAACCCACCTCATTGCCGTCCCCCCTCGTCGCTCCGCAGTCCGTACCGTTCCACCTTTCGCGTCAAGGTGTTGCGGTGGATACCCAGGATCTCGGCGGCCGCTTGCATTACCCCATCGGTGTGGTCAAGCACCCGCGCGATGTGGTCGCGCTCGACCTCCTCCAGCGATGTGTTGGGCGAGTACCCGCCAATCTCGTTCGTGCCTCCTCCTGGAGACAACGCAGAGACGTCTCCGTTCAGCTTGAGGTCCCCCTCGCGGATCCACCCTCCGCGACAGTTCAGGACGGCCCGATCCACGACGTTGCGGAGCTCGCGCACGTTGCCCGGCCAGTGGTGGGCCCGGAGGCGCCGGAAGGCCCCCTCGCCCACGCCCCTCACCGACCGCCCGTAGCGCTCGGAGAAGAGGGACGCGAAGTGGACGACGAGCTCCTCCAGGTCCTCCATCCGTTCCCGGAGTGGGGGAAGATGGAGCTCGGCGACCGCGAGCCGGTGAAAGAGGTCGTCCCGAAAGCTTCCTTCCACCACTCGCTCCCGGAGGATCCGATTCGTCGCCGCCACGATCCTCACGTCGACCGGTAGGCCCTTCTCGCTCCCCACCCGTTCGACCTCCCTCTCTTCGAGCGTCCTGAGGAGCTTGGCCTGGAGGACGAGGCTCATGTCCCCTACCTCGTCCAGAAAGAGCGTCCCCCCGTCGGCCCTTTCGAAGCGCCCCCGCTTTCGGCCGACCGCACCCGTGAATGCGCCGCGCTCGTGTCCGAAGAACTCGGACTCGAGGAGGGGCTCCGGCACCGCGGCGCAGTTTATCGCCACGAAGGGTCCGTCCCGACGGGGACTCGACCAGTGCAGCGCGCGCGCCACCAGCTCCTTTCCCGTGCCTGATTCACCTGTGAGGAGCACGGTCGCCGAGGAGTCGCCCACCCGAGCGACGGCTCGCACGATCTCCATCATCGCGGCTCCACTGCCCACCAGGCCCGAGCCCTCGGGAGCGACCTCGCCGTCCGCGATCCGCACTCCCTCGGGCTCTTCCAATCGGTACTCGAGCTCGGTGAAGAGCTCTTCCCGAGACAGGGGCTCGGAGAGGAGGCTCCCCCCGCTCAACCTCCGGGCCAGGACTGCCCACTCCAGGGAAGGGCGCGGCGCGGAGAGGAGGACGGATCCGTCTTCCGCCGAAACCGCTTCTGCGATCCGGCGCACCAACTCCTCGTCCACCCCTTCCTTTCCGAGGGAGAGAAGGACGAATTCGGGCGGATGGGACTCGATCCCGACGAGAAATGCCGAGGCAGACGATACCTCCTCCCAACGCAGGCCGACCTCCTGGGCCACGTCGGGTCCCTCCCCTCGCGCATTCACCTCTATCAAAGCCCGCAGCCGTCCCCGCCCGTGACCCACGCATCCTCCTTGAGAGAAGGTATCTGCGCACCTGATCAGTGCACACACGAATGATACCCGCCCTCATTTGGTACAACCAGTCCCCCATTGGAATCGGGCGCCGTCGCCGTGTCCCAGTTGCTCCCGACCGCCGGCTAGGGTAGCGTGGGAGCGAACGATCTCACTGGACCTTCGCCCCTGGAGCGCCGGACCGAGCGAATGAAAACGCTAGGCACCCAGCTCGCCCTCTTCCTGGATGAGCCCCAACTCCGGCGCAACCTCGGTGTGCTCTGGAAGTTCATCCTTCTGGTCGTGGTCGTTATCGTCTTCTGCACGGTCACTTTCCAGATCATCATGACCCGGGTGGAGGGTCAGGAACATTCCTGGTTTGCGGGCTTCTACTGGACGATGGTCACGATGTCCACCCTCGGATTCGGGGACATCGTATTCGAGACCGACCTGGGTCGGGCCTTCAGCGTGCTCGTGCTGGGGTCAGGTGTTCTCCTCCTCCTTGTCGTCCTCCCCTTCGTCTTCATCCGATACTTCTACGCGCCCTGGCTCGAAGCCCAGGTCCGCCTCCGGGCTCCCAGAGAGCTCCCCGCGAGCGTGCACGACCATGTGATCCTCTGCGACTACGACGTCCTCGCTCCGGGTGTGATCGAACAGCTCCAACTGCACCGCATCCCCTACGTCGTCCTCGAGGCCGACGCCGAGCGGGCCACACGCCTCCGGGGAGAGGGAATCCAGGTCGTATACGGGGACATCGACGCGACCCGGACCTTCGAACGAGTGGGCGTTCACCGGGCCCGCCTCGTCGTCACGAATCTCACGGATGTCCAGAATACGAACATCATCCTCACGGTCCGCGAACTCTCGGCGGACGTCCCCATCGCCGCCATCGCGTCCTCGGAAGATGCTGTGGATCTGATGGAGCTGGCGGGAGCCGATCATGTGCTTCCGCTCCGGACGAGACTCGGCGAGCAGCTCGCAAATCGGATCAACGCTGGACACGCGCAGACTCACGCAATCGGCCACTTCAGAGACCTGGTGCTCGCGGAATTTCCGGTCCTGAACACTCCGCTCGCAGGCAAGACAGTGCGCGAGACCAAGCTGCGGGAGCTCCTTGGCCTGAGCATCGTGGGAATCTGGGAGAAGGGGGCGCTCGGGCCGGCGCGCCCCGACGACGTGCTCACCGAGCACGCCCTCCCCATCGTGCTCGGTACGGCAGGACAGATGAAGGAGCTCGACGAGCTCCTCTACATCTATGACACGAACTGGAATCCGGTGATCGTCATCGGAGGCGGCAAGGTGGGACGGGCAGCCACGAGGACCCTGCAGCGGCAAGGAGTCACGGTCCACATGATCGAGCGCAAGGAGAAGCTGGCGCAGCTATGGGAAAAGGTTCCGGATCGTATGTTCGTCGGGGATGCCGCCAACCGGGAGCTCCTCGAGGAGGCGGGGGTCCACGAAGCTCCCGCCGTGCTGCTCACCACCAACGACGACGCAATGAACGTCTTTCTCGCCGTCTATTGCCGCCGCCTTAACCCTGACCTCCGCATCGTGAGCCGGGTGACGCACGACCGGAACGTCTCCTCGATCCAGCGCGCCGGAGCCGACCTGGTGCTCTCCTATGCAGCACTCGGGATGGAGGCGATCCTGTCTTTGGCCCGCGAGAGGACTCTCGTCCTTCTGGGAGAAGGGGTCGAGCTCTTCGAGGAGGTCGTGCCGCTCGGGCTCGAAGGGAAGACGCTGGCGGAGTCGAAGATTGGCGCTGAGGTGGGCATGAACGTGGTCGCGATCGAGCGGGACGGGGAGCTGACGCCGGCGCCGATGGCCGATGAGATCCTCGAGGAAGGAACCCACCTGTACCTGATCGGAAGTCCGGACCAGCTCCAGGAGTTCAAGAAGAAGTACAGAGGACCATGAAGCTCCCCGGCCACCTGACGCTCCTCAAGCTGTCTTATCTCCTCCTCGCGGGACTCCCCCTCCTGGTCGCGGCACTCGCGCACAATCGTGCGGGGCGGGGCCTCTGGATCGAGCTTGGGGTCGGTCTGGGATTTGTCGGATTCTCCGTCCTCGCCCTCCAGTTCGCCCTGACGGGGAAATTCCGGCACCTTTCGGTCGTGCTCGGGCTCGACGCCCTCCTCCACTTCCACCGACAGATCGGCCTCGTGGCTTTCGGCCTCATCCTCGCGCACGTCGGGATCCTCTCGGCGGCCGACTCGAACTACGCCGCGTTTCTGGATCCGAGAGTGGATTGGATGCGTGCCCTCGCACTGTGGGTCGTCCTCGGTGCCCTCATCCTCCTCATCGTCACCACCTACTGGCGAATCCCGCTCGGCATTCCCTATGAATGGTGGCGAATCGGTCACGGCATGCTTGCGCTCGCGGTCCTCTCCATCGGACTGGCGCACATCCTGCGCGTGGGATGGTACGTGGACGAACCCTGGAAGCAGTCGATCTGGATCGCGGGCACCCTCTGCGCAGTCGGCCTGCTGGTCTACGCGAGGGTGTGGAAACCCTACCGTGCGAGGAGGCGGAGGTGGACGGTCAACGCCGTTCGCCCCGAGAAGGGTGACGCGTGGACCCTCGAGCTCGTCCCGGACGGACACGAGGGCATGCGGTTCCGGGCCGGGCAGTTCGTCTGGCTCGTCCTCGGAGACTCCCCCTTCTCGCAACATCAGCACCCCTTCTCGATCTCTTCGAGCGAGCACCGCACGCCCGAGCTGGAGATCACCGTGAAAGCCCTGGGAGACTTCACATCCAGGATCGGAGAGGTCGAAGTGGGCACGCACGCCTACATCGACGGTCCTTATGGAAGCTTCGTGCTGGACGACGCCACCGAGGAGGTGGTGTGCGTAGCAGGTGGCGTCGGGATCACTCCGATCATGAGCATTCTCAGGACGATGCGGGACTCCGGGCGTGAGATCCCAGTCACGCTCGTCTACGGCTTTCCGGCACCCGACCAGGCAATCCTCCTGAAAGAGCTCGAGGAGCTGGCTCACGAGACGGGATGGCTCGACCTGGTCCGGTTGGCTGAGTACGCCGAGCCGGACTGGACCGGTGAGCGGGGTCTGGTCACCCCCGAGTTCCTGGATCGACACCTTCCTCCCGAGGCTCCGGGACTTCGCTACTTCATCTGCGGCCCCGACCCGATGATGGACGGAGTGGAGTCGTACCTCTCATCGAAGGGTGTCCCCCTCGAGCGCGTCCGCTCCGAGCGCTTCAACATCGCCTGAGCATGAAACACGTCGTCGTCCAGCGTCTCGCACTTGCCGCCGCAATCCTTCTGGTCGGCCTTGCCGGCCTCTTCGCCTGGTTCGTGAACCTCTAGCAGGTTGTTGCAGAAGGGGTGTGGCGAACACTTTCCGCCCATTCTTGCGCCGCCACCCCACACGCCCAATATTCCATGCGGCCTCGGTTCTACCCTAGGGCAAGAACCGGGACGAGCGAAACGCTCCGATCGTCGGGAGCCCATATAGTCGGTCCGACCGGGCAGAATAGGCCCGGTGCCGCGTAGGGGAGAGTCGCTCCCCGGCCGATCCAGGCTCCGATCCAGGCCCCGCCATGGCGCACGCTTACATTCGAGTATTGGGGCAGATGTCCATCCGGGTAGGCAACCGTCCGGTGCCTTCCTTCCCGACTCGAAGTGCCGCGCACCTCTTCGCCTTCCTCCTCCTCCACCGCGACCGGTGGACGGACCGGGACGTGCTTTCGGGCACCCTCTGGGGCGAACGCACCGAGTCCGCGGCGCGCAAGGCGCTGCGGAGCGCCCTCTGGCGGATTCGCCGAACTTTGAAGGAAAACGGGGTCGACCCGGACGCGTGGTTCCAGATGGACGCGAAGCGAGTGCGCTTCATCGCCGACACCGAACTTGTGCGCGTTGACGCGCACGAGTTCGAGGCGGCCGCGCGTCGGGGCGCGATCGAGAGCCAGACGATCCTTCCGCAGAAGATGGTGGACGCCCTCGAGAACGCACTGCTCCTCTACGGCGGTGACCTTCTTCCGAGCGTATTCGAGGAGTGGGCCTTCCTCGAGCGGGAGAGGCTCCATCTGCGCCGCATCGCGATGCTCGACTCCCTCGTGAACCACTACCAGGCGGTGGAGGCTTGGCGTACGAGCCTCTACCACGCCCAGGCCATCGTGCGGGCGGATCCGCTCCGCGAACCGGCCCACAGGGCGATCATGCGGGCGTACCAGGAGTTGGGCGATCGCCCGTCGGCGATTCGCCAGCACCGACGTCTGAGAAGGATTCTAAAGGAAGAGCTCGCGGTAGAGCCGATGCCGGAAACGGAAGGTCTCTACCGCTGGATCCTGGGGTGCGGGTCGACTGAGAGTCGGCTCCCCCCGTCCCCGCCCAACACCCGCCTTCCTCAACCCGAGCTGCCGCACCTTTCCTCCCAAGAGCACGGGCGCCTCCCCGACCGCTGACGCGGAAGGCGGAGCGTCACCTGCCCCGCGGGGTCCCCGGTCCAACCGGGGGCCCCGTCGTGTATTCCATGAGGATGGCAATAGGCTCTTCGACGGGCTCGGGACAGAGAGGAGACGAATCCGCGATGGGGCCGGGACGCCAACTGACTATCCTTCGCCGGAACCCTGAACACGGGACGGCCCCTTGCTCCTTGCGACTTCCAGAACGCTCCAGGATTTCCTCCTGTCGAGAATCCCCGAAGGGGGCGCGGATTGGATCGACATCCATTCCCTGCACGAGGACGCCGGCTCGAACCCGCTCCCGGTGAATCGTCTGGTGCTCTGTCTCTATTCCGTGGTCCCGGATCCTCACCTCCGGAACCGGCCCA
Source organism: Gemmatimonadota bacterium (assembly GCA_007125845.1). Taxonomy (GTDB): domain Bacteria; phylum Gemmatimonadota; class Gemmatimonadetes; order Longimicrobiales; family Gaopeijiaceae; genus SLCK01. The sequence continues at coordinate 42,911 of SLCK01000004.1, read as the reverse complement.
AGGTGCATACGGACCGCGGCTTCGTGCGGCCTCCCATGGCGGTTCTCCTCCGTTACCTCGTGACGTACAATTCCGACGACCACCCCGAGGCACAGGAGCGCACAGCCCGCGTTCTGGAAGCCTTCCACACCCGCCCGATACTCGGTCCACCGGATCTGGACCCCGAGCTCTCTGGCTTGGTCAGGGAACTCTCGGTCCGGATTCTGAGCCCGAGCATGGAAGAGATGAACCAGCTGTGGACGGCCCTCAACCGGCCCCTCCGGCTCAGCCTCTACCTGGAGGTGACCCCGGCCTTCGTACCGAACCTGGAAGCCGAGGGCGAAGGACCGGTGCGCGAGAGGGAGCTCCGCCTGGAGACCGCCCGTTGAGCCTAAGGTCCCGCGTCCTCCAGTTGCGCCACTCGCTTCAACTTGCCCCCGGGGGGGCGAACGTCCTCCTCCCGCGCATCGACGTCCGACTCCTTCCGCCGGTCTGGGCGCCGTGGCGCCTTGCCGTGAAGGGCGACCGCGTCCTGCTCTCGGCGGACGCACGGTTCCTCCCCGAGGAACCGGAGGAGACCCGCCTTCAGGTGAGGGTGGCCGAGGCCGAGGCCGCGCTTTTCTTCGAGGACGGGGGTCGGTGGGAGGTCGTGCTGGATCGAGCTTCACCCCCCGAAGAGCCCTTTCTTCTGCCGCCCCTTCCCGCCCGGATCGAAGTGGAGCTGGTTCGGCGATCCGGAGTCCCCCGGACCGGCCGGACCGTGCGTCTCGCATCGAATGGAGAAGTGGTGGAGCTTGCCGAAGAGGATCCGGGCCTGTATCGCTCGGCCCTACGACAGTGGGACCCCGGGTTCCGGACCTTCCGGGTCCTCGTCAACAACCAATCCGTCGGGCATGGCGCTCCCACCCCCTTTCGTTCCGTGACCCGCATCCGCTTCATCGTCCCCTGAGGCCCCTCGGGCCCCACTCTGGAGGTGATCGTTGAGCAAGTATCTCTCCCCCGGCGTCTACATCGAAGAGGTTTCCGCCGGCCCGAAGCCGATTGCCGGAGTGCCGACCAGCACCGCCGCCTTCCTGGGCCGTGCGGAGCGAGGCCCCGTGCACGCCCCCGTGCGCCTGACGAGCTGGAACGACTACGTGGACCGGTACGGCGGCTGGCTCGATGAGGGATTCCTCCCGGAGAGCGTCTTCGGCTTCTTCGAGAACGGGGGAAGCGCCTGCTTCGTGGTGCGCAGCGAGAACGGAGCCGAGGCGACACGCTGGGCCGTGAGGGGAAGCTCGGGAGACACCGTGTTCCACGCCTTCGCCTCGTCGCCGGGGGCCTGGGGGGAGCGACTTCGTCTCCGCGTGGCTCCCGACGCGGACCGGGGTGGCGGCGCCTTCTACGGAAGCCCCCTTACAGCAGGGGTGACGGTGGAGGACGGAGAGGCCGTCCACGTGGAGGTCGCCTCGACGAGCGGTGCCGAACCGGGGATGACCGTTCGTCTACGCTCCAGAGACGGCTCCGCGGAGGTGGACGCCGAGATCACCGAGATCGAAGACGGTGCGCTCACCCTCCTTCCGCGAGACGACGGCACCTTCGCGGCGGGAGAGAGCTGGGTGTTCGGCCTGGCGCCCGCGGGCGATGACCGGATCTCGCTGTCCACGGGAAAGGGAATCCGGCGGGGGGACGTCGTGGCCGCGGAGCTGCCAGACGGAAGCCGGCGGACCGGATTGGTGATTGAGGCCCGGTCCCGCGGAATGCGTCTCGATCTCACCCTCGCGGACGAGCTCTCGGCGGCCATCCCGGGCGCCCAGTTCGCACCCGTCCGCCGCTGGTGGAAGGCGGACAAGCGAATGGCGGGCGCGTCGATGTCGCACGGGGGCATCCACTTCGTCGAGTCCCACGCTCCGCCCAGCTCCCGCGGGGGGGACCGGGCCCGCGTGGTCGCGTCCGGGCTCGAGGCGGGGTTCTCTGCGGGCAGCTACGGATTCGAGGAATCGGTGGGGGCGGGCGAGGCCCTCCTGATCCGGAGCACGGTGTGGCTCTTCCGCTTCGAGGAGGAGGTGAGTCTCTCCTCGCCAACCCTTCCGGAGCTGGCGGGGCGCTACTCTTTCGTTCCCGTCGGAATGGAGCTCGAACTGGTGGGCAACGATGGGGCGACCGTCGTCCGTATCCGGAGGACCGGCGGCGGATTCACGCTCGAGTCCGGGGACCTGGACGACGACTTCGACCTGGTCAGGGCAGCCCTCGAGCCCGACGCACTCACGGACGGGATCCTCGTCCACTCGGCCGAGCCACCTTCCGCAGGCCAGCGTGTCGAGATCGGAGGGGAGATCGTCGCCATCGAGTCGGTGAGCAGCCCGGAAGGCGCCCCCTCGGACCTGTACCTGGTCGTCCTGGCCGAGGATCTCGACCCCGGCACCAGCCTGGAACCGGGCCACTTCCTCCTCTGGGCATGGCAGACGACCCGCGTTCAGCCCCTCCGTTTCCGCGTTCGGGTCGAGAAAGTGGATGGCGGCGACGTCGTCGATTCGGAGGAGTTCGGCGACCTCGGGCTCCACCCGGATCATCCTCGTTACTTCGCCGGCGATGGCGTGATCAACGAGGTGTCGCGCTACCTGACCGTGGGCGAGCTACTGGAGGAGTCCGGACTGGATGCGACCCATCTTCCCGCGGGAGCGCTGCACGACCGGGACGGGCAGGACGGCACCTTCACCGACGCCGCTCTCCGCTCCGGGTTGGAAGCCCTCGAAGCGGTAGAGGAGCCCGCCCTCGTCGCTTCCCCGGACGCCCTCCTCCTCGAAGACGACTTGAGCCGCGCCGCGGCGCTGAACCGGGTGGTCTCACACTGCGAGAAGATGAACCGATTCGCAGTCCTCGACCTGCCGGACACCGGCGACGACCAGGCGCTCCTCGATTTCCGGCTCCAGTATCTGGATTCGACCTACGCGTCCGCCTACGCCCCCTTCCTCAAGATCCTCAATCCCCGTCCCAAGGCTTCTCGCCGGGTGATCGAGGTGCCGCCGAGCGGCTACGTTCTCGGAACGTTCGCCCGCACCGACCGCGAGAGGGGCGTACACAAGGCCCCGGCGAACGAGGCGCTGCGCGGCGTGGTCGGCCTGGCTCGCGACTACACCCGCGAGCGCCAGGACGCCCTGAATCCCCGCTCGGTCAACCTCGTTCGGCAGTTCATGGGACGCGGCATCCGGATCTGGGGAGCGCGGAACCTCACCGACGACACCCAGTGGCGCTACGTCAACGTCCGCCGGCTCTTCCTCTTCGTGGAGAACTCGATCGAAAGGGGCACCCAGTGGGTTGTCTTCGAGCCGAACAATGCGAACACCTGGCTCAGGGTCCGGGTGTCGGCCGAGAACTTCCTGGATCAGCTCTGGCGAGCCGGAGCCCTGCAGGGCAGCAGCCCGGACGAGGCCTACATGGTGCGCTGTGGGCTTGGCACCACTATGACGCAGACCGACATCGATCTCGGCCTCCTCATCGTGGAGGTCGCGATCGCCGCGGTTCGGCCCGCCGAGTTCGTCGTCTTCCGGATCAGCCACAAGGCACCCTCGGAGTGAGCATCGGGTCGCCAGTCCGGAACGGGTCCGCCGCTTCGCGCGGACGCCGTGAACGCAACCTCCCAATCCCACGGAGCCTCAGAGCATGTCGAACTATCCGCTGACCGCCCTTCACTTCCAGGTGCAGTGGGGGGATGACGACGACGCCGTAAACTTCTCCGAAGTGAGCGGCCTCACGATGGAGTCCGAGCCGATCGAGTATCGGGGCGGAGCCGACAAGCAACTCTCCCCCCGGAAGATTCCCGGACTGAAGAAGTACGGCAACGTGACCCTCAAGCGAGGGATCATGAGCTCGGCCAACGGCTTCTGGGAGTGGTGGAACACCCTGCAGGCCGGGGCCGTCGAGAGACGCGACGTGACCGTCTCGCTCCTGAATGAGGAACATGAGCCGGTGATGACCTGGCAGATGACCCAGGCCTGGCCCGTGAAGGTGGAGGGGCCGTCCCTGGACGGGACCGGCAATGAAATTGCGATCGAGACCCTCGAGTTCGCGCACGAAGGCCTGAAGATCAGCACCTGATGGGCGAACGCCGGGACGACGACCCCTTCGTCAACTTCCTCTTCCGCATCGAGGTCGAGGATGTGGGCGAGATCCGATGCAGCGAGTGCTCGGGCCTCTCACTGGAGGTCGCCACCGAGGAGTATCACGAGGGCGGTGAGAATCGATTCACCTGGACCCTGCCCTCGCAGGGCCGCCCGCCCCTCCTCGTCTTGAAGCGCGGCATCGCGCAGGGCACCGATCTCTGGGACTGGTTCGTCCAATGGCTCGAAGAGGGCACCGTGGCACCGAAGGAGGGCGAGGTCCACCTCCTCTCCTCGCCCGAGGCGGGGAGCGAGCCACTGCGCGTCTGGGCCTTCACCGGCGGATTCCCGGTGAAATGGACGGGCCCCGAGCTCCAGAGCCTCTCCCCGGAGGTCGCCTTCGAGACGATCGAGATTGCCCATCGCGGGATCCGTATCCGCGAGTAGCCATCACGGAATGCACGACGATGCGGGCGCTCCGGGGCGCACGCAGAAGCCCATGAAATCCTAAACAAAGGAGAACGGACTCAATGCCGGTCATCATCGGGGAGATCACCAGCGAGGTCGTCATGCGTCCTGAATCAGATCGAGGCTCGGGCTCGGGCGACGAAGCGAACCGGGACGGGGGCGCCGTCGAGCCTTCCGACGAGCTGGTGCGCCGAGTGACGGAAGAGGTCCTGGCGCGACTGCGCCTGGAATGGGGACCCTGAGATGGGAACCCACGAGTTCGACGACCGGCAGCTCGACAAGTTGGTGATCGAGACCTATCCGGACCACGAATTCGACGAGGCCGACGGAGAATGGGTGGTCCTCTTCAACCCATCCGACTATTCCCTCACGCGGGCGAATCGGTACGACTCTCCTCCGACGCAGGGGACGAGCCGCCCCGCAACGGCGTTCGCGCACGGTCTTCCCGACCAACTCTCGGTGACCTTCCTGTTGGACGGCACGGGGGTGATCGGGGACCCGGGTCCCGTGACCGAGCGGGTGAAGGAGTTCCTCGGCTTGATGCGCTTTCGGGGCGAGGATCACCGACCCGCATACCTGAGGGTGCGCTGGGGACCGCTGGACCTGCCGTGCGTCCTCAAGACTGCAACGGCCGCCTTCGTCCTCTTCGACCGTGCCGGCGAACCCCTCCGCGCCCGGATCTCGGCCTCGTTCGAAGAGGTGATGGGCGAGCAGGAGAGGGTGAACCGGGAACGGGCCTCCTCGCCCGACCTCTACCAGAGCTGGACCGTCGAGGAAGGTCAGTCGATCGACGCTATCGCCCAGCAGGTTTACGGGGACACCCGCTACTGGAGGCCGCTGGCGGAGGTGAACGGGCTCGAAAATCCCCGCGAGCTCCCCTCGGGACTCGAGTTGATCCTCCCGCCCCTGGAGCGCTGAATGTCGAGGACCCTACCCGTGTCCGGCCCCCCGGATCGACCGGACGTCGCGATCCACATCGGAGGGGAACTCCTGTCCCGGTCCATTCGCTCGGACCTCCTGAGGGTGGACGTCCACGAGGAGGTGGGTCGCCTCGGGCGCGCCCAGCTCCTCCTTCGCAACTGGGACGAGGAGGCCGACCGGATCAAGCACTCCGACGAAGGCCCCTTCCGCTCGGGAGCTGAGGTCGAGGTACAGATGGGCTACGGCGCCGAGCTTCAATCCGTCTTCTCGGGGGTGATCACCGGTGTGCGGGGGAACTTCCTGACCGGCCGCGTTCCGACGCTGGAAGTCGCCTGCCGCTGCAGGGGCAGCGTGCTCGCAGGCCCCCGAAGATCGCGCGCCTTCGAGGAAACCTCGGACCTGGGAGCGTGCCGGTCGATCGCGCAGGGGGCTGGACTGGAGGTCCAACAAGGTGAGGACGGTCCCGATCATCCCGTCCTGGTCCAGTGGAGGGAGTCGGCATGGGACTACCTCGTGCGCCGCGCCCACGTGCTCGGATGGGTCCTCTATGTGAGGGACCGGACGCTTGTCTTCCGGCCGCCCGAGTTCGGGGACCCCCCGGTCGCGACGCTGCGCTGGGGCGGCAACGTGCAGGAGCTGCAGGTCGGAGAGGAGTCCTTCGAACGCCTGGAAGCGTCCTACAGGTCGAGCTGGAATCCCGCGAGTCAGAGTCCGGAAGAGGGTTCGCTGGAGGCAGGCCGCGAGGGCTCGCCCTCCGGGAACGGAGAGTCCCTGAGACAGACGCTCGATGAGGCGGGTTGGCCCGACCGGCACGAGCGACTCGGGCAGCCGGGTCCCATACCCCCCGCCGAGCTCGAGGCCCGGGCCCGAGGCCGGATGACCAGGGAATCGCTCGCTTTCCGGTCGGGACGAGGCCGGTCGCTGGGCGTGCCGGCCCTCCGGATCGACACGCTGGTCGCGATCGAGGGGGTGGGGACTCGATTCAACGGTCCCCAGTACCTCACCGCGGTGCGACACCTCCTGGACCACGATCGCTACGTGACCGAATTCCAACTCGGTCATCCCCCGATCCCTTCGGCCCGGCCCGAGCGACCGGGCGGTCGGGCTACCGGGGTGCACCCCGCCGTGGTCACCGACCTCGACGACCCGGAGGGCTGGGGCGGCGTGCGGGTGCGGTTTCCCTGGCTCGATGCGGACTTCCCGCCCCTGCGAGCCCGGCTCGGGCGACCCGATGCCGGCGGGGATCGGGGACACTTTTTTCTCCCCGAGCCGGACGACGAGGTCCTGGTGAGCTTTCTGGGCGGAGACCCCCGCTACCCGGTGGTCGTCGGCGCCCTCTGGAACGGAAGCAGCTCGCCCCCGGAGACGGCAACGGAAGAGAATCACCGCCGAACGATCGTCAGCCGTGAAGGCCACCGGGTGACCTTCGAGGACGGCGACGAAGCCGGGATCGTCCTCGAAACCTCCGACGGCCGGCGCGTTCGACTCTCGGACGGCTCCGGGGAGATCGAGCTGGGCGACCCCGAGGGCAACCGCATCCTGCTGGGGGCGGACGGGGTGACCATCGAGGCGGGATCCGGAAAGGACGTCGCGATCTCGGCACCCTCCGGTACCGTGGAGCTCGAAGGCGCCAAGCTCGACGCGTCCTCCACTGGACCGTGCTCGATCCAGTCGTCAGCGACCCTGGACCTGGAAGCCTCGGCGGTTCTGGGAATCCAGGGCTCGCTGGTCAAGATCAACTCGTAGGGAGGAGGAGGGCGATGCCGCCGGCCGCGAGGATGGGCGACACGACCACGCACGGAGGAACGATCGTGGGACCGGGCGTGGCGACGGTCCTGGTGGGAGGGATGCCCGCCGCCGTCGCCGGAGACATGCACGCGTGTCCAATCCCGCCTCCCGGACACATTCCCAGCAGTCCCTTTCCGATGGGAAGCGCCACGGTCGTGATCGGGGGCCGACCGGCTCTCCGGGTCGGGGACCTCTCGGGGTGCGGCGCGAGCGCCGCGATCGGCTCTCCCACGGTGGTGATCGGCGGATGAGCGGAGATTCCCATCTCGGAACCGGCTGGGCCTTTCCGGTCCGCTGGCGAACTGGACGTGGCGGGAGCAGGCCCGGAGTCGATCTCGTCTCCGGAGCGAACGACGTGAAGGAGGCCATCCGCATTCTCCTGCAGACGCACCTGCGCGAACGGGCAATGAGGCCCAACTGGGGAGTCGGAGTGGATCGGCACATCTTCCAACCCGCTTCGCGGGAGACCTGCTTCCGGATCGCCGCCGACGTGGAGCGGGCCATCGTCCGGTGGGAGCCGCGGGCCATCGTGGAGCAGGTCGAAGCCACGCCCGCCTCGGAGGGTGCGCCCCGCATCGACGTGCGAATCGACTTCCGCGTGGATCCGCACCGGCGTCCGGACTCGCTCGTCTTCCCCTTCTACCTGGAGGAAGGAGGGCAGCGGTGACGACGAATCGTTCGCCCTACCGCGCCGACCTCCGGTCCCCTGCGGAGGTGGAAGCCCAGCTGGCGCGGATCGCTCGGAGGCTCGCCCTTCCCCCCACCCTCGCCGACCCCGACGAAGGACTCCATACCTGGGCCGACCTCCTCTTCGACGGGGACCGGGTCCGCGATCCCCGGGAACCGTCGCAGGCCCTGCTGCGGACGCTGGCGCACCTCCATTCGGGGCTGGCCGAGCACTTTGACGAGACTCCGGGACGATTCCTCGAGTGGTACCTGGAAGACCGCCTGGGTCTGCGTCCCCTCGACCCCGTCCCCGACCGAGTCGTCCTCGCCGCGGAAGGGGATCCTCATCGACTGCCCTCCGCCCTACCACCTGGGGCGCGAGTCCTGGCCGGGAAGAACCGCTTCGGGGAAGACCGGGAGTACTGGACCGAGGAACCGCTCGCCGTCCTGGGGGCCCGTCCGGTCGGGGCACACTCGGTTCTGGGCGAGGCCACCAGGGACCGGATCCGGCGGCGAGTCGCCGAGGAAGGAGACCTTCCCCTTCCCTTTCACCCGTTCGCAATCGGTGAGGAAAACGAGCCGGCTCCGCACGAGCTGTACTTCGCCTCGCCGCTTCTCCGACACGACGACCGCGACGAAGCCAGGCTCCAGGTGGAACTCGGCTTCGCGGGACTCTCATCGGGGGCGAAGGCGCTCCTTGAGAGCCTGGTCTGGGAGGTGTCCACTTCCGAAGGTCCGGTCGCCTGCGGGGTCGAAGAGATCTCCGGCCCGGAGCTGAGGGCTCGACTGGAGACCGTTTCGGGATCGAGGGTGGTCCTGCGCATCACCCCTCCGGGTGCCGTGGCGCCGGATCCCACATCGGGGATCGAGGATCCGTGGGTGCGGGTCCGCACCCCCCTTCCCGAAGAGGGCAGCACGCTCCCGTCCTCCCCATTCGACTTCCGCTTTCGGAAGGCGGTCCTCCGCGTGCTTGGAAGGAAGCTTTCCCCGGAGGCCGGGTTCCACAACGGGGGCATGCTCGACCTCGAGAAGGAGTTCGAGCCCTTCGGTCCCGTGCCCCGTCGAGGCGACTCCTTCTACCTCGCCTGCGACGAGGCCCTCGGAAAGCCCCTGCACTCCCTCAGCGTCGATATCGAGGTGCATGCCGCCCCCTCTCCAGGGGCGGGCATCACGCTCAAGCCCGCGCATTACGAGCTCGTCCAGGCCGCCGAGTTGGAATACGCCTTCGACAGCAGCCTCCTCATGACGCTCATGCACGTGGAGGACCCCGAGGCACTGCCCCCGACCGTTCATGCCCTGGCCATGTACTCGCCCAAAGGGGCCAGCTCCCCAACCCTCCGGTGGCAGCGGAGGACGCAAGGCTCATGGGAAACCATCGCCTCGTCGGGGAAGCTCTCCAGCCTTCCGTCCACCCCCCTTCCCGGTTCCACGGAAGGTGCCGGCGGACGGGCGGCATCCCGTCCGACCGTCGTGGGGCGACGGGAGGGGCATTTCATCCGCGTCCTCCTCGATGAGGGAGACTTCGGATGGAAGGCCTATGAGCGCACCGCTCAGAGGAACGCCTACCATGCCGCCCGCGGCGAGCACAGTCAGGTCGTGGAGAATCCGGTGCCCGACCCACCGATCGTGAGCCGGATTCGGGTTGACTACGCCACCGCTGCGGCATCCTCGAGCAGCTCGGGTACCCTGCTCGGTCTCAGGGTGCTCACCCGGAACGGGCTCGGCCTCCCCCATCACGAGGGGGCGATCGGGGGCGAAGATTCAGAGTGCTTTCCCTTCCGCCGTTCGCTCTCGGAGGACACCGGTCGGTTCTACCTGGGATTGGACCGGAGCCATCCCGGCGAACGAATGTCCCTCTACTTCGCTGTGGAGGAGGCGACCGTCTGCGAGGGCGGGGGCGCCGGAGCGGGCACGGCGCCAGATTGGAGATACCGGCGGTCGGAGGGCGGCTGGGCCCCACTCGAGGTCGACGACCGGACCGAAGGGCTCAGAATCTCCGGACTCGTCCGCTTCGTCGCCCCTTCCGACTGGGCCGAAGGCGCACCGGAAGGGGGGGAGCTCCGGGGGTTCTGGATCCGGGTCGAGAGCTCCGCACCCCGGAGGATCGGAGCGGTTCGTGCGCTGATCCCGGACGCGGTCGAGGCCGTCTACCGCCCAAGCCCGGGTCGAGAAGAGGTGGATGACACCCCCTCCGAGCCCCTGGGTGCGTTGGAGGTCACGGGGTTACGCGTGCCTCTCCCCGGAATCAAGGAGGTGTCGAACCCCGCGCCATCCAGAGGTGGACGCGGGCCAGAGGGCCGTCCCTCCTTCCTGACCCGGGCCGGAGGCGAGCTCCGTCACCGGGGACGTGGCATCTCGGCCTGGGACCTCGAGGAGCTGGTCCGAACCCGCTTCCCGGAGGTCGGCCTCGTGCGCGCCCTTCCGCACCACTCCGAGGAGAGTGACTGCGCGCCCGGCCACGTGGGGCTGGTGGTCCTTCCGGATGCGAACCGGAGCGATCCCTCCGCCCGGGAGCGACGCCCTCATCCCGGGCTGCACCTGGCGGCCCGGATCCGGTCCTTTCTCACTTCGCGCGTCCCGATGCACATGGAGATCCAGGTCCTCTGTCCCCGCTTCCTCGAAGTGGGCGTCCGAGTGGACTTCACGGCCCGGGCCGAGCTGACCGCCGCCCAGGCTCGCGAAGAGTTGAACCGCTCACTCAGACACTTTCTTCACCCGCTCGCGCGCAAGGAAAGGGGGACCGATCCCTCGGGAGGCGTCTTCCGCTCCGAGCTGCTCCGCATGGTCCGGGATCACCCAGCCGTTGCGGACATCGCCCTCCTCCGGTTCCTGGGGGACGCGGCACCGCTCGAGGAGTTGCGTCCCGACGATCCCTGTCGCGGCTTTCTCGCCTCGGTCGCGAACCACGATCTTCGGCCGGAGGTGCCGGCGTGAGTCCCACCGGCCCCTTACCCGGAGCCCTCCGGGACCTGCGACCCGACCCTCCGGACGCCGACTTCGAAGGCCTCCGCCAGGAGTCCATGGCGCGGCTGGGCGAGCTCGCTCCGGATTGGACCGACCACAATGTTCACGATCCGGGCGTGACCCTCCTCGAGGTGATGCTCTGGGCCCTCTCGGACCTCCACTACCGTACCGAAAACCAGGACTTCCGCCGCTGGCCCGCCTGGCGCGCCGAGTGGCGAGGCCTGGAGCTCGCGGAAGGTTCCCGCGACCGGGACGGGACCGCGGAGCTCCTTCGCGACCGAAAGGAAGAGATCCGCGCGGTGGTCGACGGCGCATCGAACCGGGAGGGGGCCGTGCAGGCCGTCGTCACTGCGTTCAAGGACGAGGGGATCCGTGAGGACGACTCGGCGGAAGCCCTCGTCCGCGCCATCCGCGAACCCAGGATGCACGAGGCGATCCTCCAGTTCTCGGGTCCGGTAAAGGAGATCCTCGCCCTCGAAGGAGACGGGCCGGAAGGAAGGGCGACCATCCGAGCGCTGCTCGCCGAGCTGGAGCTATGGCCCGAGGAGATCGACGACCTCCTGCTTCGCACCCGGATCCGCAAGGTTGCGGCACTCCTTGCTCGTGAGGAGGCGGGCGTCCGGGACGTGCTGCAAGAGGCTTCTTCCCTTCCCGCGGCCTTGTCCGAGCTGAGAGCTCGTTATCCACTCGAACCGGGCGGAGAGCTCAGCGAGGAGGAATTCAGGACGCTCCTCCACGTCGACCCTGCGGCGCCCACGAACCCCGAGACCTTCGAAGGGCACACCGGGCGCAGTCGCGTCTGGCCCCCACATCCCCTTCAACTCCGGACGGTCGAGCCCTGTACGGGAACCGACTACGAGCGCCTCCTCCAGGCCGTGCCGGAGGTTCGCCGGGGGTGGGTGCTCAAAGGGGTGGCGCGCGGTATCGGCTGGGACGGCCGGGCTCACAAGGAGGAGCTCCCGTGGAGGAAGGGAGCCTTGACCTTCCTCGTCGCCCCGACCGACGAGGCCGGAGGGGTCGAGCTCCTTCCCAGGGAGCCGTGGACGACCCTTACGGCCCGTCAGCGGCGCTACCTGCGCGGGGTCCTGGAGTCGGCCCTGCGTGGCGAAGGCGGACGTTCCGAGCTTGCCCGGCCGCATCAGTCCTGGACCGAACGCCTGGGCCCCCAGACGCCGCGCCGGATGCTCGGGGACGAGGTGGGTGCGGCACTTCTATCCACATGGGGAGTGACCGTGCGTTGCGTGCTCGTCGTGAAGAGTTCGGCCCGGGAGTCGGCCGTCCTCGCGGAGGCCAGACAACGCTTGACGCGCTTTCTGTCTCCCGAACGGACGCTCCCCGAAATCGACTCCGATCCGGAGTCCACCGCCGCGGGTGACGAGCCGGCCGGTGAGGCAGCCGAGGACCCGCTCGACGGACCCCGGCCCTGGTGCAGCGAGGCCTGGTGCGTGCCCGCACGTGGAACGGCCGATTCGGGCGGGTGGTCACCGGGCACCCCCGTGGGAGTCCCCGAGGTCGTGGCGCTGCTGTCGACCCTGGAGGGAGTGGTGGGCGTCGAAGGGCTGGCGATCCGGTCCAGTCACGCTCCACAGGACTCACCCTGGAGAGAGGACCGGATCGAGATCGGTCCCTACGCCGTCCCGATCTACCAGCACCGTCCGGAGTGCCTGAAGACGCGTATCCACCGAGAGGGCAGCTGCGATGTCTGAAGCCTCCCTGTATCAAGCCCTCCGTGACCACCTCCCGGGCCTCTACCACGAGGATCCGGAATCGTGGGCGGAGGTGTCGGACTTCCTCGAGATCGCCGACCACCTTTTCCGGGCCTATCTCGTGGAGCTCGAGGACCTCCCCGTCTGGTTGAGCCCGGGCGCTCGCTCGGTGCCCCCCCCCGGCGTGCCCCCCGACCAGGCCGCGGGCACGATGTACCGGCAGCACGACGCGCTCTTCCGGGAATTGGCGGCGTGGACCGCGTGGGAGATTCCCGGAAGCTGGCGAACCGATTCCCGGGAGCGGAATCTGGATCGTATCGAAGGATTTCTGAGTCGCGCCGCACGCGTCTGGCGGCGAAGGGGCACGCCCCGAGGATTCTCGAGCTGGTTCTGCCTGTACTTCCGACTCTACCGCAGACGCGAGCGCCCCATCCTGATCGAGCATTTCAAGTACCGTCCGCCGGAGGAGAGCTCGACCGGCGCGAGTCCGGAGGACGTGGACGAATGGGCGCTGCGCGTGACCCTCCTCGTCCCCGTCACCTCCACCTTCGAGGCTTACGCCCGGCGGCGGGAGGCCCGGCGCTTCCTCGACCGCCACCTCCCCGCGCACCTCGTCGGGCGCCTCTGCTGGGTGCCGGAGGGGTTCGCCCTGGACCTGGACGACGAAGACGCGGTGCGAGGGGTCATCCGTACCCTCGGATCCTACGTGCCGCACGACGACGGCATTCACCTCCTCTCCCCCCCCGAGCGAGGCCGGATCCAGGATCTCCTGGACTCGGGCCACCTCCCGGGAGGAGGTACCGAAACCTCTCTGGAGGACGACCGATGAGCCCGACGGCCACCCGCTACCCGATCTTCAGGGACGGACAGATCCTCAGCCATGCCGACCTGAACCTCCTTCGCGATTTCCTCTACACCCGGTACCTCTTCCAGAACCGGGCCCTCCTGGGGTCGGGCGTCGCGTGCGGCCTGGAAAGCGCGGGCCCGGACGAGGAAAGCATCCGGTTCACCCCGGGATTCGCCCTCACCCCGATGGGCAGGGAGCTTCACCTCGACGAATCGTCCGAGAGGGAGTTCTCGGTAGAAGCGATCACCAGTGGCACCGTCGAGCTCGGGGAGTTCTCCTTTCTCGAGGACGAGGACCCCGCAGGCTTTAGCGCCGTGGCAGTCCCGGACGATCGCTCCGAGCCCGTGAGCGACGCGTGCGGGAATCGCGACTGCGATCAACACGCAGAGACCCGCATCCGTGGGGCGCGGATCGTGTGGGCGCGGGGTCGCCTCCGGCCGGTCGGTTGGCGAAGCGACCCACTCGTGGAGTTGGACCCGCTCCGTCCGAAGCGCGAAAACGAGTTCGCGTTGGACGGGTTCGAGGCCCTCCGGGACGCGCTCGTCCGTGAGCTGGAAGGAGAGCTCGATCCGGGAACGATCGAGCGGCTCAGGGAGCTCGCGCTCGAGGGTCCCCCCGGCGTCGACCTGATGAAGGCGGGTGTCCTGAACGAGGTGCTCTACACCGCCTGGGAATGGGTGCGCTGTCGTGAGAAGATCGCCGCTCCTTGCCTGGGAGAGGAGGAGCGGGATGCCGTCGTCCTGGGAGTCCTGGAGAGGGCGGGCGGAAGCTGGCGATGGAACTGCCGCCACCGACACCACTTCCGGCTGGCTCCAGCCCTCTACCGGGCGATCCACGGGATGGACTGCCGCGACCACTGTGCCCGCTTCCTGGATCGCATCCGGATCGTCGTGAGAAACTTCGATCCCCCGGCACCACCTCCCCCGGAGGAGCCGGCGCCTCCCCCCGACGAAGACGACGAGGTCTCGATCTGCTTCCCGGGCAAGTGGGGGTACACCTGTCCCTGGATCCCGGAGCTCGAGATTGCCGAACTGCCCGAGTTCTTTCCCTGGGATCCGATCTGGGGCTGGAAAGGTGTACCCGACTTCGAACCCGAAATCCTTCCCGGAGGAGGGCGCATCGGGCCCGAGCCGAGGGACTGGTGGCTGAACCAGGAACGGACGGACCCCCTCGGCGCCGGACTTGTGCAGGTTGGAGAATGGGTCGGGCGGGATGCGGCGGGGGTCAGAACCCTGCTCGAGGACGCGATCCAGGGGGCAGGAATCGAGGCCCAGGTCCATGTCGTGCCGCAGGCCGAGGTGGCCGAGATGGACGGGTACGAGCCCGCGTTCCTCGCCGCCACCTCGGACGCGATCGTGTTGGGGGTGAACGAGCATGGAGGGGTGGTCTCCACCGGAAGAGTCTCGACCTCGCACACCCTCCAGACCGTCGGTGGGGCTTTCCCCGGGGTGAAGGCCGACATTGCGGGCACCCGGGACGAGCTGCACGAAGTGGGGGCCCAGGTGGGACAGGCCTTCGAGCTGGCCCAGGGACTCCAGGGCAGCGTTGGCGACCTCGAAGGCAACTTCGGCAACCTCCAGGAGCAGGTGGGCTTCCTGAACGAGGGCGTGGATTCCCTGCAGGAGCTGGTCCAGGAGATGCCTCCTCTGGATCAACTTCACGGGGCCGTGGAGTTCGTGGGAAGTTGGGATCAGCTCCATTCCCAGCTCCTCGACCAGGTGGACTTCCGGGTCGAGCGGCGCTTCGACCTCCAGGCGCAGAGCTTCATCCGTGAGTCCTTCGACCGGGAGATGCGCGACCACCAGGTGGTGAACGCCTTTGCCACCACCGTGCGCCAGATGGAGGAGGCGCTTCTCGCCGGGACCGATCCCGAGCGAAGGACCGAGGTCGAAGGACACCTCGAAATGGTGGAGCGGGAGCTGGATCACATGCAGGGACGAGCCACGGCGGGGCCGCTGGCCGAATCTCATGGTCAGGCGATGGTGGCGGTCATGGACTCGATAAAGGACGCCGTGATTGCCTCTGGCGTCGATCCGAGCGCACCCGAAGCGATGCAGATGGACCAGAACCTGAACACCTTCCGCAACGTGCTGGAGGGGGGCCGCTTCGGAGACCGGATCCGATGAGCGCGGCTCCCATCCGAGTGGACCGTTTCCGGGTGCGCTGCCACCAACCGGAAGCCGAAGCCCTTGGATCCGCCCTCGACGCCAGGAGACGACTTGCCCGCGTCGCTCGCACACATCTCCCAGCGCCCCTCGAACGCGCGCTCACCCCCGGGGGCCAAGAACGGTGGGTCGTCGAAAAGGTCGAGGTTCGGCTCGAGCTGGGACCCGCATCCGTCCGGGAGCACGACGACGTGACCCTCGCCGCGCGCTGGGCGGCCCTCATCGGCGAAGCCGTTCGCTCGGCAGTGCGCGACGGTCGAACGCGTTTCCGACGCTTCACCTCCGCAGACGGATACGCCAGAGGAATCCTGCACAGCGTCCTGTCCGGGCCGGAAGAGGAATGGCTCGCCCGGGCAGCCATCGGCCCGCGCTCCCGACCCACTCCACTCGGGGTGATCGAGCACCTCACCGAGGAGATCGGATCCCACCCACTTCGCGCGGTGCTGAAGGCGGACCGTGCACTGGCTCGCCGTCTCTTCGCCTCCCTGTCGCGCGTGGAGCGGGCCCTCGCGGTGACCGCGATGAACTCCGGATCGGTCGGCGAGAGATCGGAGCCCGCCCCATCCGGGCTCCAGGGCCCCCCTGAACGTTCTGCAGAATCGGGTCGAGAGCCGGCAGTCCCTGCCACCCCCCCGGAAGGGGACCAGGGCGACCAGACCCCGCCCACCACCGCCTCCAGTGGACGGGGCTCGGCGTCCGGCGACTCCTCTATGTGGACGTCCTACGCCTTCGAAGCCTGGTACCGGGCGATGACGACTCCGGGGGCGTCCCCCTTCATCGCTTCGCCTCCCTCCCCCGCATCCGGCGCAGTCGCCGGCCCGGGGCAGCGAGCCGAGCCGGCGACCGGCACGCCGCTACGGGCGCCGGGGCCTGGGGACACGCAGCCCCAGGCACCGCCCAGCCGCGAGTCCGACACCGGGCCCGGACGGGAAGACCCGGCCGAGGGTCGGGAGGAGGAGAGCCGGGACGAACGGAGGCGCGACGGAGCGGCGAAGGACAACGGCCTTCGATGGTTCACCCTCGCCTCCGGCCTGGTGTTCCTGCACCCCTGGCTCCGACACTTTCTGGAGGAGGGAGTTGCCGAGCTGGGCAGCCTCGAACCCGGACGCGTCGGAGTGCGGCGCTGCCTCCTCCTCGCCTCCCTCCTGGGTGAGCCGGGCGCCCTCGCGTCCGATCCTCTGATCCGCTTCCTGGCGGGAGACGATCCAGCCCAACCATGGATTCCCCCGAAAGAGCGTGAGTCCGCTCTGCCCCTCGCTCTCGACCGGGCAGAGGGCGTATTGGACCTCTTCGCGGCCGCCTTCCCGGGGACACGTTCCCAGCTCTCGCACAGCATGATCAGGGACCACATCCTGCATAGAACCGGAACCGTCCATCCCCTCCGCACACACAACACCGATACGGAGATGGCGCCCCTCGTCGTGCGCCCGGATCCCGGTCCGCTCGACGCCCTCGTGCACGCCCTTCCCTATCCGGTAACCCTGTTCAAGCTCCCATGGACGCCGCCGATCCAGGTGCTGTTCGGAGGAAGGCATGCCTGAGCGACGCGCCCACGAAGGAAGGCAAGCCCACGTCGATCTGGAGGGGCTCGCGCAGGGACTCGAGGCGCTCCGCACGCTCGTCGCGCTTCGACTGGAGGAAGCCGGTCTGGGCTCGGATCCGGTGCACGCACCCCCTCCGACGCCCCGTGACTGGCTCTCGCGTCCCCTCCCACCGAGCGGCCGTGTGGACCTGCCCCCCTTGCCCCGCTTTGCCCTGGACAGCCGATTCGGGCAACTGGTCGGGGAATACGAGCTCGATACGCAGGAGCAGTACGCATTGCTCGCCGCCCTCGCGCCCGAGCTGGACGAGCGGTTCCACGCCCTGTTCAGCCTCCTCGCCCACGGAAGCGGTCGGGACGGCCTGACCGGGGAGTCCCTGCGGAATCTGCTCGCCGGAAGCGTCGAGGGTCGGCTTCGGGCGGCCCGCATCCTCCGCCCCGACGCCCCCCTCAGAGCCGCGGGCATGATCCGCACGGAGCCATTCGGGCCGCGCTCCCTCGATTTCCGCATCCTCCCCGACCCCGATATGGCCAGGTGGGTCCTGGGACACCCGAGGGAGGAACCCGAGTTCTCGAGCGCGTTTCCGGCCCGTGCCCTTCACACGGTGCATTCGCTCGCGGACCTGGCTCTTCCGCAGGATGTGGAGGAAAAGCTGCAGGGCCTCCTCAATCGGATCCGAAACCGGCCCAAGGTGCTGGGAGAGTGGGGATTCCAACACCACCACGACCACCCTGCAGGGATCACCGCGCTCTTCGAAGGTCCTCCGGGCACGGGAAAGACCACCGCCGCCGCAGCGCTCGGCAAGGAGGCCGGACTCCCCGTCTTCCGTGTGGATCTCTCGGCCGTAGTGAGCAAATACATCGGGGAGACCGAGAAGAACCTATCCCTTCTCTTCGACCGGGCCGAGCGGCGGGACTGGATCCTCTTCTTCGACGAAGCGGACGCGCTCTTCGGGAAGCGAACCGAAGTGTCCGATTCTCGGGACCGCTTCGCGAATCAGCAGGTGTCCTACCTCCTCCAGCGGATGGAGGCCTTCGAAGGGGTGAGCCTCCTGGCGACGAATCTGGCGAGAAACGTCGACGACGCCTTCATGCGCAGAATTCACATCCGCGTCCGCTTTCCCCTCCCGGACTCGCTCGAACGGTTGCACATCTGGACCGGCGCCCTGCCGGACAACCTCCCCCGGGACGAGCGACTCGAGCTTGAGGACCTCTCGGAACCCTTCCCCATGAGCGGCGGTGAGATCCGGAATGCGGTCTTTCACGCCGCGTACCGCGCGGCGGCCGAGGGGAGCCCGCTTTCCCGCGACCACCTTCTGCACGGGATCCGGGAGGAGTTCGACAAGGCGGGGCGCCTGCTCCCCAAGTCGGGTCCACTGCCGGAGGACGATCCTTGAGTCCCGCCCCCGCCTCTCCGACGACGGCTGAGCCCACCACCCGGGGCCGCGTACGCGCTCCCGGCGGCGACCGGGCCACGCCGGCTCCGGAGGCGGACGTGCCCACCCTTCCACTTCGGCTCGGTCGCTTCACGAGAGAGGTCGCGCTCGAAGGGGAGCACGTGGAGCGCCGGGGCAACACCCTCCGGGTGAACCTCACCGCTCTCGGGCTGGCGGTGCCCGGGGTTCGCTTCACCCGCCTCGACCTTGCGGGACCGCGGGACGCTCCGTCTTCCGGCACCCTGCACGGCGACGTACAGGCCCCCTTCGTGTCCGGGTCGGTCTCGCTCCAGGTGGACGGAACCGGCACGGTGACCGGGGGAACGGAGCTCACCGCCCGGATCGGACTCCTGGACGATCCACGGGTCACCTTCCGCTACGAGGAAGGCGAGCTCTCGGGATCTCTGGAGCTGGAAGCGAGCGAGCTGAGCGACCGGCTTCCGATCCCGGGGATCCGCGTGGAGGAGGGGCGGGCCATCGTCACCTTTCGGGGCTCCCAGCTCAGCGGGTCTCTCCAGTGCCGCTTCCTCCACCCCACACTCGGTTCGGGAGGGGTGCGGGTGAGCTTCTCCGGGGAAGGCTCTGGAGAGGGAGCGGGTCAGATCGAGGGCGCGGGCGACTTCGTCCTCGACTTCCCGCTCCTGGCCGGCTCTTCCGGATCGCTGGAAGTCCAGGACGGAGCGCTGGCGGCGGATCTGACCCTGGTGGCCGCCGAGGTTCGTCCTCCGGTTCCCGCTCTCGACATCCGCCAGCTCGAGGGATCCCTGGCCCTCCGGGATGGACGGATCTCCGGGACCGCAGAGCTGGCGGCCGCTTACGCCGGCCTGGGAGAGCTCTCGCTGGAGGGAATCGCATTCGGCCAACGGGGTCTCGCGGGCGCGACGGGCACGCTTCGCCTCACTCCACCCTTTCTCGAGGGAGCGGAAGGCACGGTCCGCCTGTCGAGGGACGGCCGGCTCTCCGGGAACGTGGGCGTGGCGTTCAGCAACCTCTCCATTCCAGCCCTGAGGAGCGGTCGAATCCGGGCCACGCTCCGGGAAGACGGGGGCGTGGACGTCACCGGAACCGGAACCCTTTCCATCGGCAGGATGGGAAGCGGCGACGTCGAGGTGGGCTGGGAAGACGGCGTCCTTTCCGTTCACTCCGATCTCCTCATCGAGGTTCCCCGGCTCGATCCGGTCCGGGGTCGCTTCGCGGTGGTCGGCAGCGAGGTCGAGGGGGAGGCCTCGACGGGTGTCGCCGTGGGCCCGCTTGCGGGCTCGATCCTCCTCGGGTACCGGGATCGGGCGTTCTGGGGGGAGGGGCGTCTGGACTACGAGCTCGGGCGATTCTCGGGCTGGGTCCTGCTCAGAGTCGACCCGGAGGGGGCGATCTCGGGCGAGGGAGAGGGCACGGTCCGCCTCGCCGACTGGCTTACGGGCACGGTGGGGCTCGCCGTGGACCCCGAGCTCAACGTGGACGCCCGCGGCGTCCTCGTCTTTCCCTCCTCCGTCGAGGTGTTTCCGCGCTGGGAGATGGAACGAAGCTTCTTTCGCTTCTCGCAGGAGTTTCCGTTGTGGGGCATCACGATTCCCGTGGTGGGGAGCATCGGCATCATCGCAGAGATCAACGCCTCGGCCGGGTTTCGCGCGGGATTCGGACCCGGAGTCCTCCGAAACATCACTGCGGAAGGAGAGCTGAGCACCCGTCCGGAGGTCGAACCGGCCTTCTCCATCTCGGGCGACTTTCACATCCCGGCGGGAGCCGAAGTGGTGCTGACGGTGGGCGGCGGGATCGGGCTCGCCGCCCTCGTTGCCAGCATCACGGGCGGGATCGACCTCCGGGGAATCGCGGGCGTGTACGGAGCGCTGACCCTCACTCCGACCTTCGCCTACCGGGACGGAGAATATCGCCTCCGGGGAGAGGCGCTGGTGGAGGCGGCCGCGCAACTCCGCGCCGAGATCAGCGCGTATGCCCGCATCGTGGCGGGCGTAGGCTGGCTCCGCGGGGAGGTGTGGAGGGAGGACTGGCGCCTCGCGGAATGGCGCTTCGACACGGGATGGGCCCTCGGGCTGCGCGCTTCGATGGACTACGTGCTCGGACAGCCCTTTCGCCCCGAGATCGAGTTCGATGAAGTCGACGTCGACCCCCTCGCGATCGTGCGGGGCGCGGTTCCGCAATCGGGCCAGCCCGTCCCCGCAGCCAACCGTGAACCGGACCCGCAAGCGAGCTTTCGTCCTGCGGAAGGGGAGGCGGGAGCGCCGGTCGCCGAAGGAGAAGCCCCCCGGCCCAATGCCGCGGGTGAAGGCGCACCCCAGTCTTCCACAGAAGCCCCCGGCGGGGGCGAGAGGTCGTCCGGACCGGCAGAGGGAGGCGCTGCGGGCGGAGGGCCGTCCGAGGGGGCCGGAGGCTCGGCCTCCGCCGACGACGGAAGCGCCGGTCCGCCACCCAGGCTCGAGACTCCGCCCGCACTTCGGAGGCCCCCTGAGGAGCGGGCCATCGAGGAGGCATGGCTGGTCTACCTCTACCGGGAGCTGTCGGCATTGCTGCCTCGCCGGGAGGCACCGTTCCCTCGCGACGAAGGCGAGGCCCGGCGCGCGATCGCCGCAGCGGGAGGGGAGCCCCCGACGCTCCTCCCCGACCTCGACGCCCGTCCGGGCACTCCCCTCCCCTCCTCGCTGCGAGCGAGGCTCGAAGCGGCCTTCGCGGCCGATCTCTCGGGAGTCCGCGTGCACACGGATGAGGAGGCCCGGCGCTCCGCCCGCCGCGTGGGCGCAGAAGGGTACACGGTGGGCGAGGACATCGTCCTGGCCGAGCCGCACGGCCCTTCAACGGCCGATCCGGAGTTGCTGGCCCACGAAGTGGCCCATGTGGTACAGGGAAGCGCCCGCGGTGACACCCACGGGATCCTCCCTCCGGACTCACCGCTCGAAGAGGAAGCCGAGGAAGCGGCGGCGGCCGTGCGCGTTGGTGCGGAGCCTCCCGCTCTGAGCTCCGGTCGGGGCGAGCCGGGGCTGCGCAGGGCTCAATCGGACACCGGTACGAGTGCTGGTGGCTCGCGCCCCAGGGTGGCCCTCACGCCGGAGGCCTGGACCCGGATCCGCGACGAGCTCGTCGCCGAGGGCTCGGAGCTGGGACGCCGGGTTCGGGAGCTCCTGGACATCGATGCGGTGCGCGAGCGGGCCGCCGGTGAATTCCTCGACGACCAGGGCCGGTTCTCCCCGCGGCCTCACGTGCCGATGCGGTATCCCGGCCCGGGACACCTGTCCCACCGCAACGTCTTCGGCACGTCGGGGATCCGGACCGGCGATTTCCTCATCCGGCACGACGGCAGGGAGAACGACGGGGCCCAGAGCCTCCTGAGGGAGATCATGTATCACCGGGACCGCCAGGAGGAGATCCGAAACATGGACGCCTCCCCGGCCACCTTTACCCGGAGCCCCTCTGGCACGTACGATCGGGGCGCCCGCTGGGAAGCCTACCGACGGTCCCGGTACGAGGGATCGAACGGGCCCGACGTGATCGACGGCTTCTTCGATCGGGCGAACGCGCCCCGCACCCAGACGTACGACGCCCGCCTCCTCTCGCTCTCCGAGGCTGGCTTCGACGCCATGTGGACGCGGGGATGGGTCTGGTTCCCGGGAGCACGCCGCGGAGCGGGAATCTGGAGGCGCCGTGGCGTGTCGGCTCCGCCGGAGGAGGAGGGCGCGACGGAGGAGGTGGGACCGGACCAGTCCGACGCGTCTCCACCCGAGATCGCACGACTGAGAAACGACTTCGAGGCTCATCATGTCATCCCCCTCTGGCTCCGATCCGGTTCCGGCAGAACGGATGGGGATCGGCTCGAGAATCTGGTCCCCTGGAAGCGCGAAGCGCACCAGACGAACCATCGCTACCATGAAGTCGTCCCCGACGAGGTCCGCGAGCTCACCGGAGTGCGGGACTTCAAGCAGTTTCAGAAGGGAACGCGCTTCCTGATCCACGAGGCCGACGGGGGAAACATTCCGCACGGAGACGCCCCCCCCCTGCGCCTCGAGCGTGACGAGGTCCAGGGAGCCAATTCCCCCGCCGGCTGGTCGTGGAAGCACCGGCCGCAGGGGGCGCCCTGGCTTCCGTGAGGATGTCCACCCGAAACCCCGCAAGGAGGTACCTGTGAAGATTCTCAGACACAAGCTCCATCAGGACGATGGAGAGCCCGTGCCGATCGAACGCACGCCCAACAGGGGTGGAGAGCTCGATCCCAGGTTTCTGGTCATCCACTACACCGCCGGGCCGAACCTGGATAGCTCTGTCCGGTGGCTCTGTCGCCGGGAGGCGCGAGCCTCTGCGCACCTGTGCATCGGACGGGATGGGCGAATCGTTCAGCTCGCCCCCTTCAACAGAGTGACGTGGCATGCCGGAATCTCCCGCTGGAATGGAATCCAGGGCCTGAACCGCCACAGCATCGGAATCGAGCTGAGCAACGCGGGACGGCTCACGCAGCAGGGCGAGGGAGAGTGGACCTCGTGGTTCGGCCGGAGCTACCCCGAGAACGAAGTGACTGTCGCGACCCACAAGCACGAGGCGGAGCCCTCCGGTTGGCACACCTTCACCCCGGAGCAGATTGAGGCGACCTTGGAAGTTTCTGCGCTACTCGTGGACCACTACGAGCTGGACGACGTCCTGGGGCACGACGACATCTCACCGGGCCGGAAGGCCGACCCCGGCCCGGCCTTCCCACTGGCTTCGCTCCGGGGCCGGCTTCTCGGGAGGGAGGAGAGCGAGCCGAAGACGTTGGAGACCACGACCCACCTCAACATCCGTACTGGACCGGGAACCGAATTCGAACGGCTGGAGGGCAGCCCCCTGGCGCCTGGGGTTGCCGTCGAGGTCGTGGAGGAAGCCGCGGAGTGGCGGCTGGTGGATGTCCTGAGCGGCAACGATGGACCCTCCGACCTGCAGGGATGGGTCCACGGTCGGTTCCTCCGGGAGGGGAGCTAGAGATTCGCTGGCATTCGTGAACCGGGCCCCCGTGCGGGTCCACTTCGCGGGACCGGAAGGGCAGGGGCCGAAAGTGCCGATGTTGCGCCCCCCACAGGGCATGTGTAACCTTGTGTGTCAATTTCGCTGGAATAGATAGTAGTCTTTCAGTCCAAACGGAACTTACGGAGATGCATATGAAGCGATGGACGATGCTCCTGGCGGCTTTCGGATTTCTCATTGCCACGATTCCTTCCCAGGCGGAGGCCCAGGTCCAGTTCGGTCCCCAGGCCGTGGTCTGGGACTTCGAGGATGTCGGAGTCGGCGCACGTGTGGATTTCGCTCTCTCCGACGCCTTTGGAATCGATGATGGATTCTTCGACGGGCTCTTCGCCTCGATTAACGGCAACTACCTCTTTTCCGACCTGGACGGGACGGTTCTCCTCTTCAACGGGAACGCCTCTGTGCCCTTCGACATCGACGGAGCGGTGACCCCCTACGCGGGAGCCGGGATCAACCACTGGCGCTGGTCCGACGAGGTTGCGGGAGTGAGCGTCAGCTCGAGCAACTCCGGCCTCAACCTCCTGGGTGGGCTCTTCTTCGATCTTGGGGAGATCCCAGCGTTCGGCGAGCTGCAGTACAGCACCACCGGAGCGGGCTTTCTCTCCGTATCGGTGGGGGTCCTCTTCGGAGGCTGACTCCGGAGGAAGAGCGATCGTTCTGCGAAGGCCCCTTCCCGAATCGGGGAGGGGCCTTCTAGTTCTCGATCCGCGACTCCGCCTCGATCGCGGTCATGATCCCGAGCCGACCTCGCCAGGAGTCGCGAACAACGAGCCCGGCCCCTTCCACGACCTTCACGGGATCGCGGTTCCACCGGCACCCGTGCTTCTCGTAGTGCGCGTCGGCCCGCCAATCCTGGAACCGCGCGATGAGTCCCACGCGGCTCCGGCCATGCTCCACGAGGAGGATCCGCCCCTCCGGGCGACACACCCGCTCCATCTCCGCCAGGGCTTTCGCCGGGTCCGGGAAGCTGCAGGTGGAAAGCGATGAGATCACCGTGTCGAAGGAGGCGTCCTCGAAGTCGAGATGCTGGGCGTCCATCTCGCGGAAGGCGACCCGAGGGTGCAGATGCCCGAGGCGCCTTCGGGCGCGAGCGAGCATGTCCGGGCTCAGGTCGACTCCGACGTACTCGCACTCCGGCGGAAGGTAGCGCACGTTCATTCCGAGCCCGCACGCCACGTCGAGCACCCGTCCTCGAGCCCTACCGAAGAGCCGTCGTCGATATGAGCCGGTCGCGAGCCGGTTGAGCCACGCGCAGCGGTCCATGGTCGCGGCCATGTCGGCGTAGAGGTCCCTCAGCTGCTCGAGCGACTTGGTCTCCGGCCCCTTCGGATTCCCTTCCTCTCCCATCCTTCAGCGACTCCCGCCCAGCCTGAAGACGTAGAGCGCGTTGTGTCCGGCCGGGCTCCGCTCCTCGGGTGCCAGGAGATTCGCCACACCCCAGGGACTGCCACCGCCGCGTCCGGCCGGCACGGCGAGGTACTGAACCCCGTCCACCTCGTAGGTGATCGGAAATCCCTGAGCCGTGGTGGCGAGCCGGGTTCGCCAGAGCTCGTTCCCCGTTGCCACGTCGAAGGCCCTGATCCAACGATCGAACCCCCCCGCGAAGACGAGGCCGCCTCCGGTGGCGAGGGCCGCCGTGAGAAACGGGGCGTACTGCTCGACGCTCCAGAGCTCCTCGAGAGTGTCCACGTCGTAGGCAGCGAGCTTACCGGCCCGCCCCTCGGCGCCCGGCATCGGCGTCCATGCCCTGGCGGCCCCCGTGCCCCCCGAGCCCACCTCCAACGCGATATCCCGACCGGCGATCTCCAGACAGCTCTGGCTTAGCGGGAGAATGAGGGCACGCGCCTCCGGATGGTAGGCGCCGGATTGCCAGTTCCGTCCGCCGGCGGTCGAAGGGCAGACCGAGATCCAATCGTCCACTCCGGCGTTCCGGATGTCTTCCCGATACCGGAGTTCGCCCGTTTCCAGGTCCAGCTTCTCGAAGACGTTCTGGTACACGGTTTCCCTCAGGCCCAGAAATTCCCCCGTCTCCCGGTCCAGCTTCCACAGGATTCCGTGCTTGCCGCTGGCCAGCAGGATGGGTCTCCCATCGAGGTCGAGCAGGACGGGCTCGAAGGCCTCGTCCAGGTCGAGGGCTTCGCCGGGAACGTACTGGTAATACCAGGCGATGCGGCCGTCCTCCACGTCGAGTGCGAGCGTCGAGTTGGCGTAGAGGGTGGCATCCTCGGTGGTGAGTCCCCGGCTGGCCGGTACCCAGGGCTTGGACTGTGCGGTGCTGAAGAAGACGAGTCCCAGATCGGGATCCCAGCTCCCCGAGTTCCAGACGTCGACCCCGCCCCGCAACTCGAGGGGGAGGTCGCCCCAGGTGTCCCCACCCGGCTCGCCCGGCTTGGCGACGGTAAAGGTTCGCCAGAGCTCCTCACCCGTGTCGGCGTCGTGGGCCGTGATGAAACAACTCTCCTCGTAGAACCGACCGCAGCCGTTGATGCCGTTGATCACCTTCCCGTCCGCAACGATCGGTCCGGCCACGTTCGTGTACCCCAGCTCCCAGTCGGCGATGACCGTCTCCCATCTCACTCGACCCGTTCGCGCATCCAGAGCCACGAGCGCCGCGTCGCGGGTCGCCAGGTACACGAGATCCCCCCGGATCGCCAAGCTCCGCACGTGACTCCACCCTCCCCCAAAGCCCTCCGGAAACTGACGCCGATACTCCCAGAGCAGCGTGCCCTCCGCGGCGTCGAGGGCCTGGACGACGTTGTCAGCATTCGGAAGGAAGAGGACCCCGCTGCGGACGAGCGGAGTGGGCTGGCTCACCCCGTCCTCCATTCCCCAGGCCCAGGCGAGGGTCAGCTCGGCCACATTGGAGACGTCGATCGACTCCAGCGGACTGTAGCCCCATGCATCCGGCGTCCGGCGCCAGTGGAGCCAATCTTCGGCGGGCGACGCGACGAGCTCCTCGTCCGCAACCGGCTCGAAACGGTCCGCGGGGCGAAAGGTGCGGGTGACCCCGGTGGGCGTCTCGTGGACCTCCCCCACCTCCGGGGGTGTGCTCAGTGCTCCGGGAGACGGGCGGGTTCCAGCTCGACCCGGCTCCGCGAAGCGCTCCTCTCCGGCCACCTCCACGGCGCGGCCATCCGGCCCCTCAGCCAGGACCGCCCCCTCGGACGCGAACGTCAATTCGGTCCCGGACGGGGGGACCCCGTTCTCTTGCAGGAGGTAGGCCGTAACCGCGGCGTAGGCCTCGTCCGAAAGGGAGCCGAGCGCTTCGGGCGGCATGGTCGTGCGGGTGTACTCGAGGAGCTCGATGATCGCGCGATCTCCCCAGACAGTACGGAAGTTGGGTCCAGCCAATTCGGGAGCCTCGAAGGCCCCCTGGAGGCTCGGAAGGTGACAGGAAGCGCACGACTCGAGGTAGACCTCGCGACCCGCCTCCGCCTGCTCCGCCGTGTACGCGCCTCCCTCCCCGCTTCCCCGATCCTGAAAGGCGACCGAGGCCGCGAGCGGCGGGACGGCAACGGCCCAGCCGAGGAGGAGAAGGGCTCCGATCATCACGGCGACGGCCCGCGTGGGACGGGGAAGGTCTGAGCGAACGACTGAATGCATGGTTTCCGCCTCGGGACCGGGGTACGATCGGTTCCGGCGGGGCGCCGATCGGGCCCGCCGGCATCGAGCGAAAGCGCAGTCCACACACGATATCGCTCGGGAGCGCCTCCGTCGACCTCCTTGGAGCTCAGTAGCTCCAGAAGCGGAGCCCGAGAATCCCGTGGCTCCCCAGATAGACGGCAACCAGAAGGTTGGCCCCGGTGACGAGCAGGGCATGCCACCACGCACCCTGCTTCATCCCGTCGCGCCGGGTCCGAACGAGGCTCACCGCTCCGGCCAGAGCAGCCCCAGCGAAGAGGAGCGTCAGGGCGCTGAATCCAACCGAATAGATCGTGGGCGTGCCGAGGTACATGGGATCGGCGCCCCCCAACGTGAGGAGGACCGCGGCTCCGGCGAGACAGAGAACGGCGAGCGCGGGCCAGGCGCGCACGCCCAGATTTCGGTCCCGTAGCCCGCCAAGGAGGCGCCTGGGCACCCAGACGACGGCGAAGGCCAGGCTGCTCGCCATCAGGAGGAGGCTGGCCAGTGAGAGCGCCCAGCGGACCCGCACCGAAAGGGGAGACACTCGTTCGTAGCTTCCCTGGAGCACGCTGCTGTAAGCCTGCAGGATGCGTCCCTCTCCTTCCACATCCATGAAGGCGACCGTGGCGATCGGGTCCTCCTCCGCACGGAACCGGCCATTGCCAAGGGGGAGCAATGCGCCCTGGTCGCCCAGGACAGGCGTGGTGCGCAGGGTCGAGCCCCCCGCTTCCACCCGCACCACTCCGAGAATCCGGTCCACGAACCTCGTGATCTCGAGCCGCGGGGCCACCGACACATAGAATCCGGCGTAGGGCTCGAGGTTCGCGACGCCTTCCGCCGAAGGAGCGGCCAGCTCCGGCTCCGGTGGAGTGAGCTCGCGCGTGAGATGGTCCTTCACCAGCTCGTTCACCCGAGCGAAGGCGGCGCCGTTCTCCGCATTCATCGCGATCGCGTACCCCACGTTCTCGTCGACGAGGTATCCGTACTCGGCGATGAACCCGTCGATCCCGCCCGCATGTCCTCTCCACAGGAATCCGCGCCTCGGGGTCGCCATGTTCCCGAGGGCGTAGCCCGCACGGATCGCGTGCCGCGCCGAGAGGGGGGAACCCGGTGTCTCCATCCGCTCGATCGATTCCGGGGAGACGAGCTCGCCCTCTCCCGTCCGGCCGCGGTCCAGGAGCATGCGCACGAAGGCCGCCATGTCCTGCGGGCTCGCGTTGAGCGCCCCCGAAGGCCTCAGGGAGATGTGGGCGTAGGGTCGCTCCGTCAGGCCATCGGCGGCATATCCGGTCGCCAGGCCCGCCTCGACCGAGGGTGTGAGACGAAAACCTGCCGTCTGCATCCCGAGGGGGAGAAAAATCCGCTCCCGCACGTGCTCCTCGAAGGTCCTGTCGGCGAGGGACTCCACGAGATATGCGGCGACCGCCGGCCCGGAGTTGGAATAGGAGAAATGAAGCCCGGGCGGCCACCGCGTCACGCGCGAATCCGGATGGAACGCCAGGCCCTCCCGAAGGGTGATCTCCGGATCCCGGAGGGCGTACTCCGGCAGGTGCATGTCGTCGAAGCCCGCGGTGTGTTCCAGGAGGTGGACGACCCGGACCGGCTCCGATTCCTCCCAGGGGTTCTCGAGCTCCACCTCGGGAATCAGAGAGCGGACGGGATCGTCGAGCCCAATCGCCCCTTCCTCCACGAGCTGCAGGACGGCCAGAGACACGAAGCTCTTGGAGACGGAGCCCATTCGAAAAAGGGTTCCGGGTCCGACCGGCGTCCCGGTCGCACGATCCTCCACCCCCACACCCCCGGTCCACTCGAACCTGTCACCGTCGACTCCATCCCCGCCTACGAGCGCGAGGCCGACCCCGGGCACTCCGGTCTCCTCGAGCGCCGCCTCGATCGCTACGAGCAGAGCCTCGAGTTCGGTCGGCTCGGCCTGGAGGCCTGGCTCGAACGCCGATCCGCCCGTAGCCGCCAGGCACGTGAGGGCGACCGCAGCCGCGAGAGCGAACGAAATTGGCCGCGATCGGACCGTCACGATCCGACTTCGATCACGGCCAGGCCACGGAGATGCGAAGGCGCCTGCTGGAGTGAGACCGCCGGCTCCCAGCTCATCCCCCCATCCACGGAGCGATGCACCCCCCGCTCGTCCGCGGCCCAGAGCTCCCCGGGACGCAGTCCTGCCGTGAGCATTGGCGCGATGGTCTCGGGCGGATCCGGCCATCCGGTCAGGACCCGCTCCCATGGCCTTCGACCGTCCCTGCGAAAGAGGCGGCCGTCTGCGTGGCCAGCCACGTAGGTCGAGCGCGCCCTGGAAGCGCCGGAGACCACCACGACGTCGGGGTCGCCGGGGTCCACGGCCACGCTGCGCAGATAGGGAACGCCCAGCCCCTCCATCGGGCTCGACCAGCTCTCGCCCCCGTCAGCGCTCTCGTAATAGCCGTCTCCCGCCGCCACCCGCAGGGAGTCGGGACGGTCCGGGTGGATCGCAAGTTCGTGGGTGTCGAAGGGGCCTCCGGGAGTGCGGTCCCGCCAGCTCGCGCCCCCGTCCGGCGTCGAGACCAACGCACCCGCTTCGATGGCCAGCCACATCCGGCCGCTCCGGCGGGGATCGCAGGCGATCCAGCGCACGTGATGGGTCTCTGGCTTCGGAGGGAAGGCCCACTCGCTCGAGGACGGGAGCGCGTCCAGACCTTCGGCCTTCTCCCAACTCCCGCCCCCGTCGAACGACGACCAGAGGGCGCTGGGTTCGGTGCCGGCTCGCACCACCCCCTGAGTCGCAGGGTCGGCGGCGAGGGCGGTCACATGCTCGCCGGGCAGGCCCGAAAGACGCCAGCTTCGGCCCCCGTCCTCCGTCCGGAAGACCCCACTGCGGAGGGTCCCGCACCATGCACGCCCGGAATGCCCCGGGTCTACCGCAAGACAGGTGGGCCGCGCTCCATCGAGTCCGACCGAACTCTCCGCCTCTGCGGGGGGAGCCCCGGTTCCCGTTGGAGCCTCAGCGACGAGGATCCGACTCTCGGTCGCAAGAAGGAGGCGAGCTCGGCCCGTGGATGCTGACATTTCTCGGGCGGTGGCCCCTAGGGAACGAGCCGCCGGATCGTGCCGTCGTGCTTATTCAGGAGAAAGACCCAGTCGTTGGGCCCCGTCCCGAAGCGGAGATCGGTCCGCTCGGCGAGGACGCGACCCTGCTCCAGGTTCTTCTGTTGGACCAGCTCCAGGAAGGTCCTCGATTCCCCCGAGCCGTCCCGCAACAGGACGCGGCGAAGTCCGTCCTGACCCCCGTCCGGGAGGTCGTCCCCGTCGAAGTAGAAGATCTCCCCGCTCGGGAAATCCGAAAAGAGGACGAGCCCCTGGAGTTGCGGGATCTCGTCCGCCCGATAGGCGTGCCCTCCAGTCACCGCGACGCGATCCCCCACGAGGGGCTCGTAGTGGCCGTACTCCACGACCGGGTAGGTGATCGACGGATCGCTGCGGACATCGTCGGTCCGCACCTCCGTCCGATCCAGGTAGCGAAAGCTCCCCTCCCAGTCGTTCCACCCCAGGTTGGCCCCATTCGTCACCAGGGAAACCTTCTCGATGATGCTCTGCCCAATATCGGCCAGGAACATGTTCCCGTTGGCCGGATCCCACCAGAACCGCTGTGGATTGCGCACTCCCACGGCATAGATCTCACCCAGCGTGTCTTCCTGACCGTCCGACGCGAAGTGATTGTCGGCCGGGATCCCGTACTGCCCGTTCGGGCTGTCGGAACCCAACGGATCGATCCGGAGCACCTTCCCAAAGGCGTTGGACAGGTTCTGGGAGAGGTTCAGCGGATCTCCGCCGCTCCCCCCATCTGCGGAGCCGATGTAGAGGAGACCGTACTCCGAATCCCCGGGTTCGGCGAGTGGATCGAAGGCGAGATGTCCGGCGTTGTGGTTCGGGAAAGGTTGCTCGAAGCGCATCACCTCGCGGGGCGCCCCCCCGTCATAGATGTCGGCTGTCGGATCTTCGGCCGTCCACTCGTGGAGGACGGTGTGGTGTGTGGCGCCACCATCCGGACCCGCGTCGAAGTCTACCGGCCGATCGGTGAGGTAGCTGTCCGTAAAGGTGTAGAACTTCCCGAAACCCGGGGCGCCCGACTCACCAAACTCGGGGTGGAAGGCGAAGCTCTGGAAGCCGCGCTCGCGCCCTGCCGACTCCACCATGACCTCCCATTCGGGGTCGTCCAGGTCGAGGTACAGGACAGCGGTTCCCCCTTCGTACGAGAGGCTGTAGAGGGGACCTACCATGTCGTTGACGAACATGCGTCCGGTCCCGGGCTCGTCCACGAGGAGCATCATGCGAGCCGGCTGGCCGTCGGCGTCGGGAACGACCGCGAACTCCTCGATCCCCACCACGACAAGGCCTTCCTCCGCTTCGATCGGATCGGGAAGGGGGTTGTCGGTGATCTGCCCCGAGAGCGGAAGCGCGGGGAGGAAAGCGAAGAGGAGAAGCGGCAGCATACGCGATGACATGGGAGTTCTCCGGCAGTCCTGGGGTCGTTTCTCCCGTTCCACATCTCGCCCTATCCGTGGGGCGCCCGGGAGGCTCTGCGATTCGAGACGTGCATTCGGATTAACACCGACGCACGAAAAAAGGTCTGCGGTTCCGAGAGTCCGACGCGCGTTTCCCCCCCGCCTCGCGCGTTGACCCCACGGTCCCGGGTCGCGAAGATTGCACCCGCGCCCGGGCCGCGGACCCAGGACGGTACCGTGCCCCCGCCGCGCAGATCCGGCTCCGCCCTCATCCTCCGGCCCCCTTCCCTCCCGATGTCACTCCCCACTCTAATCCCTTCCCTGGCCGAGGAGCTCGGGCTGGCCATCGATCCGGTGCGCCGTACCCTGGAGCTCTTCGATCAGGGAAACACTCTCCCCTTTGTGGCCCGCTATCGAAAGGAGGTCACCGGAGGGCTCGACGAGGTCCAGCTCCGGACGCTCCGAGACCGCGCCGCGTACTTGCGCAAACTGGAAGAGCGCAGGCGAGTGATCCTCGCGTCGATCGACGATCAGGGACGACTCGATCCGGAGTTGGAGACGACGATCCGAACGGCCCAGACCCGTCCCGAGCTCGAAGATCTCTACCTGCCTTTTCGACCGAAGCGCAGGACCAAGGCCACCCTCGCCGCCGACCGAGGGCTCGGGCCGCTCGCGGATGCGATCTGGAATGGGGAGGTGGACGATGCGGGGGCGCGACGAATGGCCGGGACCTTCGTGGATCCGGACAAGGAGGTGCCCGATGTCGATGCCGCGCTCGCGGGGGCACGCCACATTCTCGCCGAGCGCGTCGCCGAGGACCCGGGTCTGCGCGGTTGGATCCGGCAGACGATTCGCGCTCGGGCGAACGTGCGGGCGAGCGCTGCGCGCGGAAAGAAGAAGACTCCTTCCAAGTTTCAGGACTACTACGACTACTCGGAGCCTGCGACCCGCATTCCGTCCCACAGGATCCTGGCGATTCGCAGAGGAGAAGCCGAGGGATTCCTGCGCTGGACCCTCGAGGGTCCCGAGGAGGAGATTCTCGCCGGGATCGAGCGCCATGTCCGGAGTGACCGAATCGCCCATCGCGAGATGGCCGAAGTCGCGCGGGATGCGTGGACCCGCCTTCTCGGCCCATCGATCGAGAGCGAAGTGAAGGACGAGCTCCGGAGCAGGGCCGAGGAGGAGGCGATCGATATCTTCGGGGAGAACCTGGAGCAGCTTCTCCTCGCTCCTCCGGCGGGACAACAGGTGGTCATCGGGCTCGATCCCGGGTTCCGGACCGGGGTCAAGGCGGCCGTGACCTCGGCGACGGGAGCCGTGCTGGATACGACCACTTTGTACCTCCATCGGGCAGACGATTTCGCTCGAGGAATCCGGACGTGGCTGGCCCGGTACGCTCCCCGCTTCGTGGCCGTGGGCAACGGGACCGCATCTCGAGAGACCGAGGCCGCCGTTCGAGGGGCGCTGAAGGAGCATCCCGGGAACACCCGGCCCGACGTCGTAGTGGTGAGCGAGTCCGGAGCATCCGTCTATTCCGCCTCCGAGGTCGCTCGGGAAGAGCTACCGGAGTTGGACGTGAGCCTCCGCGGTGCGGTCTCGATCGCCCGCCGGCTCCAGGACCCGCTCGCCGAGCTCGTGAAGATCGACCCCAAGTCGATCGGAGTCGGCCAGTACCAGCACGACGTGAACCCGGGCCGCCTCAGGGAACGCCTCGACGAGGTGGTGCAGATCTGTGTGAATCGGGTGGGCGTCGAGCTGAACACGGCCTCCGTGTCGCTCCTGGCACACGTCTCCGGGATCGGGCCCGTCCTCGCGCGGCGGATCGTGGAGCTCCGGGAAGAGCGCGGAGGATTCCGGTCCAGAAAGGAACTCTTGGACGTGCCCCGCCTGGGGAAGAAGGCGTTCGAGCAATCGGCGGGATTTCTCCGGATCCGCGACGCCAAGCACCCCCTCGACCGCACCGCGGTCCATCCCGAGCGCTACGTCCTGGTGGAAACCATCGCCCGGGACATGCGAACCTCGCTCGAAAGACTCCTGGAGAATGATGCCGCCCTGTCCGAGGTGGATCCGGGCCGATACGTGACCGACAACGTCGGCTTGCCCACTCTCCGGGACATCCTCGAGGAGCTGAGAAAGCCCGGACGCGACCCGAGGGACCAATTCGAAGCTCCCACGTTCAGGGACGACGTCCACACCCTCGACGACCTCGAGGAGGGCATGAAGCTGGAAGGTATCGTGACTAACGTCGTGGCCTTTGGCGCGTTCGTCGACGTGGGTGTCCACGACGACGGCCTCGTCCACGTTTCGAAGCTCGCCGATCGATACGTGAAGGACCCCCATGAAGTGGTGCGGGTCGGTCAGAGGGTGCGGGTGACGGTCGTGTCGGTGGACCGCGACCGGAAGCGCATCGGATTGTCGATGAGGGAGGGCGGCTGACCTCGATCTTCACTCCAGGGCCAGCAGGCTCATTCCGTCCACGGTGATCGTGCCGTATCGGACCAGCCAATGGAGGTGGGGACCGGTGACGCGCCCCGTGGCGCCCACGCGTGCAATGACCTGACCCGGTTCCACGATGTCCCCCTCCTCCACTTCGTGCTCGCTCAGGTGAAGGTACCCCGTCACCAACCCTCCACCGTGATCGATGTAGAGGACATTGCCTCCCAGAAAGAAGGCATCCACCAGCGCCACCACGCCCCTGGCCGGTGCCCGGATCCGGGCGCCTACCGCGCCGGCGAAGTCCGTGCCCATGTGGCGGCTGGTCACCTGATCGTTGAAAACCCGACCGTGTCCGAAGCCGCTCGTGATGCGACTTTCGCGAGGGGCGACGAAGGGAGGCTCCCACATTCGAGGAGTGCCGTGAGAGTTGCGCGCCACCGCCATCGCCCGCGCCGACTCCTCGTTGATCCGTTGCTGGATCTCCGGAGGTTGGGGACGCCCGAACTCCGGCGCGACAGTGAGCTCCTGCATTCGGTACTCGCCGGCCACGACGGGAACCGGAAGGGTCAGACTCTCCGCACCTCCATCCCTGGCAACGAGCTCCAGACGGAGCTGGAGGTCGCCCCGTGCGTCGATCGGGGCGGCGGCAAGGGCGACGAGCGAACCGTCTGCGCTCGACTCGAAGTGCAACCTCTCATCGGCGAAGACGCCGGTGACGCGGCTCACCCCTTCCCCGTCGGGGGCCACCGTAATCGTGAAGATCGTTCCCTGAGGCACCGACTCGGGGTGCCAGGTGACCGCCTGCACTGCGCCCACGGGCAGCGCTCCAGCGAGCAGGAGGGAAAGGACCGTCATCGAGAGAGGATAGGTACGACGCATAGCTCGACTCTCCGGGATCGCTCGGACTCGTCCGTCGGGGGCTCGCGGGAACAAGGCGCCCGGGGGCACGCTCACCCGATCACTACCGTCCGTCCCCGTCCCCGTTCCCCTCGGTCGAATCGCGCTCCAGAGGGTCAGCGTCACGGCACATCGACGGATCTCTTGCACTTCCCCTGCATCGAGAGGCAAGGGAGATCGCCTACGAACCAGCGCCCTGTCCAGCCAATGCATGTCTATACAACATCTTACAGAATCATGTCAGAGTCAGGCACGAGGGTTGCGGTAAGAAGCGGGCACAACTCGGGTGTTCACATAGATTCGGTGCTCACTGGTCACTTCCCACATCCGACCCGACCCAACGACCGACCCGCCTTCTTCAGATTCCCGAAGCCTGACTTCCTGAAGACGAGCGGGCGGTCGGGGTCGACGGACGAGGCAGCTCGATGCGCATGAGCCGACGCGGCTTCACACTGATTGAGCTCCTCGTGGTCATCCTCCTGCTGGGGATCCTCGCCTCGGTCGCAATCTCACGGTACGGAGCGACGTCCGAGCGCGCCTACGATGCAGCGGCTCTATCGGACCTCCGAAACCTCTCCGTGGCGATCGAACGCTTCCACATCCAGAACGACCGCTTTCCGCAGAGCTTGGCGGACACGGAATTCCAGCCCTCCGACGGCGTACAGGTCTCGCAGTTCGACCTCGGCGTCCAGGCAGGAGTGGAATCGATTGACATCCGTGTGGAGCACCAAGCGTCCAGCCACTATTACCAACTGCGATTTCCCTCCGAGTCAGGACCCGAGCGCCTGAGCAAGTAAGACGGCGACAGGATTGCCATGGCCGTGACTCGGCCCCTAGTGTGTTGAGTCGGACACGCACCGAGATACGTGAACCGGCGCACCTCCGATTCAGCACGCGCAAAGATGCCATTGGACACCCCGGGGCCATCCAGCTCGGTCAAGGGGCCTCGCAGCCGACCTCTGCAGGGAGGCCATTCATGCGACACCCGTTTGCGGCCCTCACCTTCATGATCCTCGCCGCCCTCGGTGGGTGCATCGAGACCGAAATCCGGTCGGGGGGGGGAGAGCAGCGGAGGACCCCCGGTGGGCGCTAAGCGCGGAGGAGAGCGGGTTCGAGGAAACGGCCTCCTACGACGAAGTCGTGAGCTTCCTGGAGCAGGCGGCTCAAGTCCATCCCGCCCTCCACTTGGTGCGCGACCTCGCCCTCGACCGCCGTCCGGAGCTGCTCGCAGAGCTCGTCCTCCTGATTGGGCCGATCTACAACGCGGACGGCAACGAGGCGTTGGACCTCTAACAATCAGCTAGGGGGGACAAGGAGGATGCAGGTGCGGCCATACGAGCTCATCATCGTGGGCGCCGGACCCGCCGGGTCCGCCACCGCCCTATTCCTCCTCCACCACCGGCCGGATCTCCAGGGCAGAATCCTGCTCCTAGAGCGCCGGAGCTTTCCCCGGGAGAAGTTCTGCGCCGGCGCCCTGGGGGGACGAGCCGACCGGCTTCTCGAGGAGATCGGGGTTCGGATCGAGGTCCCGTCCGTGGCGATCGACGGCCTGATGCTCAGTCTCCCGGACGGGAGAGTCGAACGAACCCCCGGCGGAATCGGGCGAGTCATCCGGCGCCGGGAATTCGATCACGCACTCGCGCTTGTCGCGCGTGATCGCGGGGCTGAGCTCCTGGAGGGGCACGGCGTCCGGACATTCACGGTCGACAAGGGGGGCGTGGAGGTCAGCACCGGTCGGGAGCGCTTCCGCGGGAGGGCTCTCGTCGGCGCCGACGGCGTGGGAAGCACCGTGCGGCGCGCGCTCGGACTCCCGTTCGGGCGACTCAAGGCTTCGGTCGTGGAAGTGGACACGGAGCGGGTGTCCGGGGACCCTCCGGACCACCTCCTTCACTTCGACGTCACCGACCGGACGTACCGGGGATACGCATGGGACTTCCCCACCCCACTGAAGGGACGGGTGATGGTCTCCCGGGGCCTCTACGTCCTGAGCTACGATGGAAGCACCGTGCCCGAGGTGACGGACCTGCTCGCCGAGAGACTGCGGGCCCAGGGCCTGTGCATCCAGGACTACCGCGTGAAACGGATGGCCGAGCGAGGAATCGAGCTCCACCGCCCCACGGCCCGGCCACGGATTCTCCTGGTGGGTGAGGCCGCTGGCATCGATCCGATCACGGGCGAAGGCATTGCGCAGGCCGTGCAGTACGGATCGGTCGCGGGCAGGTACCTCGCCGAACGGCTTCGCACCGGTCGCCTTTCGTTCCGGGACTGGCGGCTGCGCCTGGCGAGCTCCGACCTGGGCAAGGACCTCGCCTTCCGTCGGCTCCTCGCACAGGGCTGCTACCGATGGGGCCGCCATCCTTTCGAACGCCTCTTCCTGGATCGACCCGAGGCTCTCGAATTCGGCGCCGCGATCTTCGCCGGACGGGTGCGCCCATGGCGGAAGTGGGCATCGAAAATCCTGCCGGGGCAAAGCCCTGCTTCCTGAAGGCTCCCGGCGAGGAAAGAGACAGCGAGCCGGGAATTCCGAAGGAGCTTGCGGCGCTCAGGCGCCGGGGCGGCCCGGATTCAGCTCTCTGCGCTCTTCTTCCCTTGCGATGCGGAAGACCGTCAGGGCGATCCCTCCTACAAATGCGATCGCGACTCCACCCAGGAGGACGAGGCCCCACCAGCCGGCACCGAGACCCTCCTGAGCGGATACGATGTGATCGCCACGCACGTCCGCAACGAGCAGAAGCAGGCCAGTGAAGGCACCCGCCGAGGCACGGACGAGGCGCCGGAGCCGCTTCATCGTCAACCTCCCAGAACCGCCCGCCGCATGTCCGCGATGTGCCCGCTCTCCGCAGCGAAGAAGGCCGCCATGAGAAGAATGAAGACCAGCGGGGTGATGATCGCGTAGACGAGACTCGCCCGCTCCCATCGCAGGTGCATGAAGAAGGTCACGATCAGGGTCGACTTCACGATCGCGAAGAGCGTGATCAAGCTCCACTTTATCCAGTTCAAGCTTGGATCGAACTGAATGATGTCCACCACGTATGAGGCGATGCTCAGAACGAAGAGCCAACCCCAGACCTTGAAGTACACATCGAGGGGGTGAACCTGATGCTCGTGTGCCGCCGAATCCGCCGTCGTCGTCTGTGCCATGGTCTCCCGGCCCCTAAATCAGGTAGAAGAAGGCGAAGATAAACACCCACACCAGGTCCACGAAGTGCCAGTAGAGACCGACGATCTCCACCCCCTCGTAATTTCCTTCCCGTTCGTAGCCACCCTTTCGGACCTTCCGGGCCACCCAGAGGAGGTAGAGCACCCCGCACGTGACGTGGAGCCCGTGGAAGCCGGTCAGCATGAAGAATGCGCTGCCGAACTGCGGGATGCCGAATGGATTCTCCCAGGGTCGCACCCCGTAGCCGATGAGCTCCCACCATTCGAACACCTGCATCCCGAGGAAGGTCGCGCCCAGGAGCGCCGTCGCCATGATCAGGCGGTGGGCCACCTTCTTGTTGCCCTGGTAGGCGTAGTTCACCGCCATGGCCATCGTTCCCGAGCTGCTGATCAGGATGAACGTCATGATCGCGATCAGCAGGAGGGGAATGTCGGCGCCAAAGAGGTGAAGGGCGAAGATCTCTCCAGTGTCCGGCCACGCACCCGGAGCCGCGATCCTGGCGGCGGCGTACCCGGCGATGAAGGCGCCGAAGATGAAAGCGTCGCTGACGATGAAGAACCACATCATCGCCTTGCCCCAGCTCACCTTGAACGTCTGGACGTCGGCGTTCAGGTCGGCGACCATGCTCCGCCAGCCCGTCAGCGCCTCGGTTTCCGATGTGGTACTGTCGATTTGAGTGGACTCCATCTTCCCTTACCGTCCGCCTTCCCTATGTGTCCGTTTCGCTCGTCAGGTGACGAGCATCAACCCGAAGAGGCCCAACCAGACGACCAACAAGAAGTGCCAGTACAAACCCGTCAACTCCACGGCCAGCACTCCGGATCCGGGGCTCGTCGACGTTCCCAGCCTCCGGACGACCCAACCGAGAGCCACCAAGCCTCCGAAAATGTGCAGACCATGAAAGGCCGTGATCAGATAGAAGAAACTGCTCGCCGGAGTGGTGGCCACGTACAGCCCGGCCTGCTGGAGCTCTCCCCAGGCGAACCACTGTCCCACCAGAAATGCAACGCCCAGGGCGAGCGCGAATAGAACTGGAGCCCTGGCCGCGAGCTCGCCTCCGGACTTGGACCGCTTCCATGCCACTACCAGAGCCACGCTGGTCGCCCCGAGGATCCCCGTGTTCACCCAGAGAAGCGGCATGTCCATCAGGGGAATCGACACCCAGCCGCCCAGACCCATGCGAACGATGTACGCGCTCGCCAGAGCCGAGAAGATGATGCTCATCGAGCCCAGGGCCAGAAGTAGGCCGATCTTCCCCGCCGGCACGGGAAGCCCCTCCCGGCCTCCGAAGTCTCCGTCTCCGAATCCGCCGTTCCCGCCCTTCCCGTTCGCGCCATTGCCGGGGGGCGGCCGCCCCTCGAGCGTGTCGGGGGGGACGGGCGTCACCGTCCCGAGGCGCCCGCCTGGTGGGGCCTCGGTCGCCTCGCCTCCCCTGGGTTCGGTAACGGCCTCGATTGTCGTCATGGCCGGCTCAGCTCACTCCGCCGTGCGAACCGCTCGACCCCGAATCGGCCCCGTTCCCTCCGGTACGCCTGCCGTTGCCATCTCCCCCCACAGGCACCAGCGGTACCGTTTGCGGGATGAAGTCCTCATCGTGCCCAGCCGGCGAGTACGTGAACGCCCAGCGGTGGACGATGGGCAGCGTCGGACCCCAGTTGCCGTGCTTCGCCGGAACGTCGGGCGTCTGCCATTCGAGGCTCGCAGCCTTCCAGGGGTTCCTCTCGGCCGTCTTCCCGGCCACCAGGCTCCAACCCATGTTGATGAACACGAGCAACTGGGCGAACCCGGCAACGAGCGCGCCGATGGTGATGATGACGTTCAGCGTGTCGACCGAGTCCGGCAGGAACCCCAGCGACGCGAAGTTGAAATAGCGGCGGGGAAGCCCCAGGATCCCGAGGTGATGCATGGGGAAGAAGACGAGGTACGTTCCGATGAAGGTCAGCCAGAAGTGCACCTTCCCGAGGAACGGGTTCATGAGCTTCCCGGTGACGAGGGGCCACCAGTGGTAGAGGCCCGCAAAGATGCCCATGATCGCAGCGACACCCATGACCATGTGGAAGTGGCCGACGACGAAGTACGTCTCGTGCAGCGGCAGATCCACGACCACGTTCCCCAGGAAGAGGCCGGTCAGGCCGCCGATCAAGAACGTGCTGAGGAAGCCGATGCAGAAGAGCATCGGTGTCGTCAGGTGGATGTTCCCCTTCCAGAGAGTCAGCGTCCAGTTGTAGATCTTGATCGCTGATGGTAAGGCAATGATCAAGGTGGTCGTCGCGAAGAAGAACCCGAAGAAGGGGTTCATCCCGCTCGCGAACATATGGTGGGCCCAGACTGCGAACCCGATCACACCAATGAAGGCCATGGCGTAGACCATCATGTCGTACCCGAAGATCGGCTTGCGCGCGTGGGCCGACATGATGTCGGAGATCATCCCGAAGACCGGGAGGATCACGATGTAGACCTCGGGATGGCCGAAGTACCAGAAGAGGTGCTGAAAGAGGATCGGGCTCCCCCCGTCGTAGGGGAGGTCACCCGGGATCCCGGGCAGGGCCGGCATGAAGAAGCTGGTCATGACGACCTTGTCCAGCGCGAGCATGACGCCACCGACGAAGAGGGCCGGGAAGGCGAAGAGGGCGATCACGGAGGCGAGAAAGATCCCCCAGATCGTGAGCGGCATGCGCATCAGGGTCATTCCCTTGGCGCGCATCTGAAGGACTGTCGTGACGTAGTTGAGTCCCCCCATCGTGGCTGCGACGATGAAGATCACCAGGGAGACGAGCATGATCACGATTCCGGCGTCCGCCCCGGGCGTACCCGGAGAGAGGATCGACTGCGGCGGGTAGAGGGTCCAGCCCGCACCCGTCGGACCGCCCGGCACGAAGAAGCCCGAAAGCAGGACCACCACCGAAAGGGCGTAGGTCCAGTAGCTCAACATGTTCAGGAATGGGAACGCCATGTCCCGCGCACCGATCATGAGCGGGATCAGATAGTTCCCGAACCCGCCCAGGAGGATCGCGGTCAGGAGGTATACCACCATGATCATGCCGTGCTGGGTCATGAACTGGTAGTAGTTCGTGATCGTGATGAAGTCGAACGCCCCTGGATAGGCCAACTGGAGCCTCATCATCCAGGACATCACCATCCCCCAGACCCCGATCAGGGCGGCGGTCATGAAGTACTGGATCCCAATGATCTTGTGATCCTGGCTGAAGACCCACTTGGTCCAGAAGCTCTGCGGCTCGTGGTGGTCGTGATCGTGGGAAGTGGCCATCTGAGCGATTCGACTCCTCTTCGGGTGTCGGCTCGTGATTGAGCCGTTTCTTCAGTTCGGGTCCGTTCGGGTTGCCAGCGGGTCACCGTTTGTTGCGGTGCCTGCCGGCGTCCGGCCTCGTCCTGGGCCTCCTCGACCTACTCCTCCGCCTGGTCGACCAATCCCATCAGCTCGCCGACCGTATTCTGCTCTTCGAGCCATGCGTCGTACTCGGACCGATCCACGACCCGCACGCCGCCCACCATCCCGTGGTGCGCGATGCCGCAGAACTCAGTGCAGATCGCCTGGTAGTCGCCAATGCGGGTAGGGGTGAACCACAGGTCGTTCATCATCCCCGGCATCGCAGCCTGCTTGACCCGGAACTGGGGAACGAAATAGATGTGGATCACGTCGCGGGAGCGCAGCAGAAGCTGAACCGGCTCTCCGACGGGAACGACCAACGGGCCGCCGGGCACCCAGCGATCGTCCAGGACTGCGGGATCTTCGGGGTCGACGCCCATCGAGTTTCCGGGACCGAACATGTCGTTTCGGGACGCGCCCAACACGCCGTCCTCACCGGGGTACCGGTAGTTCCATGCCCACTGCTCTCCCACCACCTCGATCACGATCGGATCGTCGGGAGGGGAGATCACCTGGCCGTACACGAAGAGCCCGGGCGCGAGCAGGATCACGATCAGGACGGTCGTCATCCCGATCAGGCTCCACTCGAGTCGAGGGTTGTGATGCGCGTCGGACGCCCGATGGCCCCGATCGCTCGAGAACCGGAAGATCGTGTAGGCAATGAAGAGGTTGATGATCACGAAGGCGATCCCCGTGATGATCGTGGTCGCCAGGAGCATGGAATCGATTCCGCCCCAATCCGCCGCCTGCGGAGTCAACCACCACTCGCCGCTCAACGTCACGCCTACGGCAGCCAGTACGATGAGAACGATCGCGGCCGCTAGCAAAGCTGCCTGCATCTCGAACAGTCCGGTTCTCTGGGTGGAACTGAGTCGCCAACCGGGAGGGCCCGGCTTTTTGCCGCCGGAAGGTTAATAGAGGGGACGGGACCCCGCAACGGGGGATGGGGTGATGGGTGACCTCGAGAAGCGCGAACCGCCGCCCGGGTCGAAGCCCGGACGGCGGTCGGATGCGCTTCACGCCCCGTGTACAGGGTTCGGGCCCGGCATTCTGGGCCCGGAACACC
The DNA here is from genome assembly GCA_007125845.1 of Gemmatimonadota bacterium. GTDB lineage: Bacteria > Gemmatimonadota > Gemmatimonadetes > Longimicrobiales > Gaopeijiaceae > SLCK01. Next base: position 287 of record SLCK01000004.1, on the reverse strand, counting down.
CTCAGCTACGGGAGGGCGACCTGCACGTAGAAGCCCACCGTGGAACCCACCAGTTCCCGGTAGTCTTCGTCCAGCGGCACCCGGAGAGAGATCCCGGGACGAACGAATCCGCGAACCATGGCGTCGGCGTTCAGGCCGAGCTGGTGGAGGCTGTTGTCGCTGAAGCTCCCTTCGCTCTCGGAGACGTTCCAGCGACCGGAGACTCCGGCGCCGAGGCGGGCGATCCCGATCGGATACGTGCCCGTGACCCCGTAGTCGAGGAAGGTGGTGGTGTCGTCGATGTCCTC